>NZ_JAPNXT010000029.1:0-888 GCF_030397495.1 Cobetia sp. 14N.309.X.WAT.E.A4 | reverse complement strand
ACAGCGTCGATGCCGAGACGCCGCTGAGCGAAGGCGAGTACAGCGTCGAGGCCACTGTCACCGACCCAGCCGGCAACACCGCGACCAGCAATGACGTGGGTGAGATCGATCTGTCCGCCCCGGCACTGACCGTCGATGCGCCGGCGCTGACCTCCGACACCACGCCGACCATCGTCGGTACCACCGATGCCGAAGATGGCAGCACCGTGACTCTGGTCATCACTGACAGTGAAGGCAACGAGCAGACCGTTACCGCGACCGTCGAGAACGGCACCTACAGCGTCGATGCCGAGACGCCGCTGAGCGAAGGCGAGTACAGCGTCGAGGCCACTGTCACCGACCCAGCCGGCAACACCGCGACCAGCAATGACGTGGGTGAGATCGATCTGTCCGCTCCGGCTCTGACCGTCGATGCGCCGGCGCTGACCTCCGACACCACACCGACCATCGTCGGCACCACCGATGCCGAAGATGGCAGCACCGTCACGCTGGTCATCACTGACAGTGAAGGCAACGAGCAGACCGTCACCGCGACCGTCGAGAACGGCACCTACAGCGTCGACGCCGAGACGCCGCTGAGCGAAGGCGAATACAGCGTCGAAGCCACCGTCACCGACCCGGCCGGCAACACCGCGACCAGCAATGACGTGGGTGAGATCGACGCAAGTGCGCCTGCGCTCACTGTTGATGCCCCCGCGCTGACTTCCGACACCACGCCGACCATCGTGGGTACCACCGATGCGCCAGATGGCAGCACTGTCACGCTGGTAATTACCGATAGTGAAGGCAACGAGCAGACTGTCACCGCGGCCGTCGAGAACGGCACCTACACGGTCGACGCCGAGACGCCGCTGAGCGAAGGCGAGTACAGCGTCGAGGCCTCGGTCA
>NZ_JAPNXT010000028.1:0-890 GCF_030397495.1 Cobetia sp. 14N.309.X.WAT.E.A4 | reverse complement strand
GAACGTCAGACCCACCTCAAGCAGCTCGAGGCCGAGTCCATCCACATCATTCGTGAAGTGGCGGCCGAGTTCTCCAATCCGGTCATGCTCTACTCCATCGGCAAGGACTCCGCCGTGATGCTGCATCTGGCGCGAAAGGCCTTCGCGCCGGGCGTACCGCCGTTCCCCCTGATGCACGTCAACACCACCTGGAAATTCCAGGAGATGATCAAGTTCCGCGATGAGATGGCCGCGGAAGTCGGCATGGAACTGATCGAGCACATCAATCAGGAAGGTGTCGAGGCGAACATCAACCCGTTCGAGCACGGCAGCGCCAAGTACACCGACATCATGAAGACCCAGTCGCTGAAGCAGGCGCTGGACAAGCATGGTTTCGATGCGGCCTTCGGCGGTGCGCGTCGTGACGAGGAAGCCTCACGCGCCAAGGAACGCGTCTACTCCTTCCGTGACCAGTACCACCGCTGGGACCCCAAGAATCAGCGTCCGGAGCTGTGGAACATCTACAACTCCAAGATCAACAAGGGCGAGTCCATCCGTGTCTTCCCGCTCTCCAACTGGACCGAGCTGGACATCTGGCAGTACATCTACCTCGAGTCCATCAAGATCGTGCCGCTCTACTACTCCGCCGTGCGTCCGGTGGTGAAGCGTGACGGCCTCGACATCATGGTCGATGACGACCGTCTGCCGCTCAAGGAAGGCGAAGTGCCGGAAATGAAATCCGTGCGCTTCCGTACCCTGGGCTGCTATCCGCTGACCGGCGCCGTGGAATCCACCGCCGCGACCCTGCCGGAAATCATCCAGGAAATGCTGCTGACCCGTACCAGCGAGCGCTCCGGTCGTGCCATCGATCACGATCAGGCAGGCTCCATGGAGAAGAAGAAGCGCGAAGG
>NZ_JAPNXT010000027.1:0-1034 GCF_030397495.1 Cobetia sp. 14N.309.X.WAT.E.A4 | reverse complement strand
TGACGACCACGGTGTAATCCAACACCAGGCTCTCGCCCACTGCGAGGTGATCGAACGCCTCGCCTTCGACGCTGGAACTATCGAAGGTCCAGTTCAGCGTGCCGTCGTTACTGACGCCATCGATGATGGCATCGGCGTCGACGGAGAGCATGCCCAGCAGCTCGGCATTGGTCAGGCCATCGGTGTCACCGGTGGCAGTCACGGCCGTGATGCTCGGCGTGACGTCGTCGGTGGCATCCAGATCGCTCACGGAGAGCGTACCGGCGGTGGTCAGGGTGTCGTCTGTCTCGGTCAGCGACTCGCTCGCGCTGTCGTCACCTACGAGGGCGATGACCGGCGCATCGTTACTGCCGTTGATGGTGATGCTGACAACCTGCTCAGCGGTCACACCCTGGCTGTCGGTGACGACCACGGTGTAGTCCAGCACCAGGCTCTCGCCCACCGCGAGATGATCGAACGCCTCGCCTTCGACGCTGGAACTATCGAAGGTCCAGTTCAAGGTGCCGTCGTTGCTGACACCATCGATGATCGCGTCGGCGTCGACACTGAGCATGCCCAGCAGCTCGGCATTGGTCAGGCCATCGGTGTCACCGGTGGCGGTCACGGCGGTGACGCTCGGCGTGACTTCGTCAGTGGTATCCAGATCGCTCACGGAGAGCGTACCGGCGGTGGTCAGGGTGTCATCCGTCTCGGTCAGCGACTCGCTCGCACTGTCGTCGCCTTCAATGGCAATGACCGGCGCATCGTTGCTGCCATTGATGGTGATGCTGACGACCTGCTCCGCGGTCACACCCTGGCTGTCGGTGACGACCACGGTGTAATCCAACACCAGGCTCTCGCCCACTGCGAGGTGATCGAAGGCTTCGCCAGCGACACTGCTGCTGTCGAAAGTCCAGTTCAGCGTGCCGTCATTCTCGGTGTTGGCGATGATCGCATCGGCATCGACGGAGAGCATGCTCAGCAGCTCGACATTGCTCAGGCCATCGGTGTCACCGGTGGCGGTCACCGCGGTGACGCTCGGCGTGACGTCGTCA
>NZ_JAPNXT010000026.1:0-1099 GCF_030397495.1 Cobetia sp. 14N.309.X.WAT.E.A4 | reverse complement strand
CGCTCCTGATCCGTCGCATCATCGAAGACCAGCTCGTTGTACTTGTTGCCGCGGTAGGTCTTGCTCTTGAGGCCGGAGAGCAGGCCGTTGGAGTGCCATTGCGGGGTCTGATCACCGTTGTAGACCCGCCCGGTAATCAGCGGACGATCCACGTCGCCTTCGAGGAAATCGACGATGACTTCCTGACCAATACGCGGCACGAACACACTGCCCCAGCCTGCGCCGGCGTTGGGTTGCGCGACACGCAGCCAGCAGCTGGCGTCGGCGGCGCCCTTCTCGCTGCGGTCCCAGTGAAACTGGACGCGCACGCGGTTGAGCGAGTCGGTGTGGATCTCTTCGTTCTCGGGGCCGACGACGATCGCGGTCTGCGGGCCACCCAGATTGGGGCGCGGATGATCGAGCGACGGACGATACGGCTGACTGAGGCGCTGGGATTCGAAGTCGATCAGATACTGGCCGGTGCCGACATCGGCGTAGTCTTCGTGAGCACTCTCATTGAGACCGTGCGCCTGGCGCGCCTCGGCCATGCGCGCCTGCAGGCTACCCGGTAGCGCCTTGAGGTGTGCCGACACCGGCAGCGCGTTCTCGGCGCAGACGGTCAGGCCCAGCACGAGGAATTCGCGCTCACTCGCGTCGCCGTCTTCATGGCGGGCGTGCTGGCTGAGTTCGAACCAGCGGCCGACCTTCAACTGGCGGGTGCCCCCGGCGCCATAGAAACGCTTGGCGCGGGATTCATGGGCCTCGAGGCGATTGACGGTCAGGCGTTCGCCGCGCGAGTGATCATCAAAGTAGTACTCGCCGGGGTAGTCGTAGACTTCCTGCTCGCTGAGGTTGCCCTGATCGCTGCGCGTGTCCTGGCCGGAGCGCTTCTCCAGGCCCGGCTGCTTGTAATCAAACGTCCCGAGGCTGACACGCGTTGGCTGCTGCTGACGACGGCCGCTCCACTGGGTGATGGAGTCTTCCAGTTCAGTGGCATCCTGACGGTGGAAGCGGATGACCTGCGGCTCGACCGGTGCGCAGGTCGCGACATCATCGGTGATGACGAGGCGGTGGCCATTGAAGTCGCTGTCGTCAGAGGCGTGTTCGAAGTAGTAGAACA
>NZ_JAPNXT010000025.1:0-1235 GCF_030397495.1 Cobetia sp. 14N.309.X.WAT.E.A4 | reverse complement strand
GGTGCCGCCGGTCGCCTCAGTGACCGACTGGTCATCCAGCGAGGTGATGGTCGGCACGCCATCGGTGGCGCCGTCGACGGTGATGGTCAGCGTGGTGCTGGAGGTGTCGCCATCGGCGTCGGTGATGGTGTAGGTGAAGACGTCCGCCAGGCTCTCGCCATCATCCAGCGACTGCACGTCGGCATTGGTGGTGTCGAGCACATAGCTGTAGCTGCCATCGGCTTCGAGCGTCAGCGTGCCGTAGTCGCCGGTGACGACGGCGGCGGCATCTGCCGTGACGGTGCTGCCATCGACGGCAGTGACCGTGGTGGCGTCAGCCCCCAGGGTGTCGGCGGTGTCGTTGGCGCCGTCGATGACGTTGCCGTCGAGTGCCGTGGTGGTGTCTTCGCCGATGTTGCGCGCGTCAGCCTTGGCCTCCGGCGCGGTATCGAGAATGGTGATGTCCAGGCTGTCAGTGGTGCTCTGCCCGGTGATGTCGGTGACCACGACCGCGAAGCTGTCGGTGATGCCCGCATCAGTGTGAACTTCGCTCTCGCCATCTTCGACGTAAGAGTAGCTGACCTCACCGGTACCGGCGTCGTAGCCGGTCACGCTCAGGACACCTTCGACGGTGGTGATCTCGACCGGATCGGTCTCGGTCGCGCCGGTGATGTCAGTGCCATTCACGGTGACGCTGGCGATGCCGGCATCCGCTTCCACCTGGAAGGTGTCAGTGACGGTGCCGCCGGTCGCCTCAGTGACCGACTGGTCATCCAGCGAGGTGATGGTCGGCACGCCATCGGTCGAGCCGTCGACGGTGATGGTCAGCGTGGTGCTGGAGGCATCGCCATCGGCGTCGGTGATCGTGTAGCTGAAGACGTCGGTCAGTGACGCCCCATCATCCAGGCCCTGGACCTCGGCATTGCTGTTGTCCAGCACATAGCTGTAGCTGCCATCACTGTTGAGGGTCAGCGTGCCGTAGCTGCCGGTGACGACCGTCGCATCATCCGCGGTGACGGCAGACGCACTCCCGCCGTCCGGCGTGACGCTGGTCACGCTGGTGGCATCGGCGCCCAGGGTATCGGCGGTGTCGTTGGTGCCGTCGATGACGTTGCCGTCGAGTGCCGTGGTGGTGTCTTCGTCGATGTTGCGGGCGTCGGCCTTGGCCTCCGGCGCGGTATCGAGGATCGCGATGTCCAGGCTGTCGCTGGTGCTCTGCCCGGTGATGTCGGTGACCACGACGCTGAAGCTGTCGG
>NZ_JAPNXT010000024.1:0-1863 GCF_030397495.1 Cobetia sp. 14N.309.X.WAT.E.A4 | reverse complement strand
CGATCGACGACACGCCTGATGGCACCAGCCCCCTCGCCGATGGCGACAGCACCAATGATGCGACCCCGACCCTGACCGGCAGCGCCGAAGCTGGCAGCACCGTGACCCTCAACCACAATGGTGAAGAGATCGGCACCTCCATCGCCGACAGCAACGGCACGTGGAGCTTCACGCCGGCGACAGGCTTCGCCGATGGCGAACACGTCTTCAGTGTTACCGCGACTGATGCCGCCGCCAACGAAAGTGCACCGTCTGCCGACTTCACGCTCACCGTCGACACCACCGCGCCGGATGCGCCGAGCCTTGCGCTCACCGCCGACACCAACGTCGCGGACGATGGCATCACCAGCAACGGGGAAGTCACCGTCAGCGATCTGGAAACCGACGCTACCTGGGAGTACACCACCGACGGCGGCACCACCTGGGAAGCTCGCACGGCGCCGACCTTCACTCCGGACGCAGGCAGCTATGCCGATGGCACGGTGCAGATCCGTCAGACCGATGTCGCGGGCAACGTCAGCGACGCCGTGAACCTGGGCGCCGTCACCGTGGATACCACCGACCCGACGGGCAGCATCGCCTTCGTCGATGGTGGCGATGGCCTCCTGAACGTCGACGACATCACTGCCGTCGCCCTCAGCGGCAGCATCGAGGCCGGCCTCGACAGCAGCAATGTCGTGATCACCATCACGGACAGCGCCGAGCCGGCCAACGAGATCACCGTCGCCACGACTGACATTACGATCGACGGTGCCGGCAATCTGTCCGTAACCGGTCTGGACCTGAGCACCGCAACTTCCGGGCT
This sequence comes from Cobetia sp. 14N.309.X.WAT.E.A4, assembly GCF_030397495.1. NCBI lineage: Bacteria > Pseudomonadati > Pseudomonadota > Gammaproteobacteria > Oceanospirillales > Halomonadaceae > Cobetia > Cobetia sp. 14N.309.X.WAT.E.A4. The sequence goes on along the minus strand of NZ_JAPNXT010000024.1, from coordinate 1,058 downwards.
CACTGAAGGTGCCCTCACCGTCTCGATGACCGTCACCGATGTGGCGGGCAATACGTTCGAGACCGACGGCACCACCACCAGTGATCTCACGGCGCCTGAAATCCCGAGTCTTGCGCTCACCGCCGACACCAACGTCGCGGACGACGGCATCACCAGCAATGGTGAGGTCACCGTCAGTGGTCTCGAGACCGATGCCACTTGGGAAGTCTCCCTCGACGGCGGCACCACCTGGGATGCTCGCACTGGCACCACCTTCACGCTGGACGAAGGCAGCTATGCCGATGGCACGGTGCAGATCCGTCAGACCGATGTCGCGGGCAACGTCAGCGACGCCGAGAACCTGGGCGCCGTGACCGTGGATACCACCGACCCGACGGGCAGCATCGCCTTCGTCGATGGTGACGATGGCCTCCTGAACGTCGACGACATCACTGCCGTCGCCCTCAGCGGCAGCATCGAGGCCGGCCTCGACAGCAGCAATGTCGTGATCACCATCACGGACAGCGCCGAGCCGGCCAATGAGGTCACCGTCGCCACAACTGACATTACGATCGACGGTGCCGGCAATCTGTCCGTAACCGGTCTGGACCTGAGCACCGCAACTTCCGGGCTCACCGAAGGCGTCCTCACCGTCTCGATGACCGTGACCGATGTAGCGGGCAATACGTTCGAGACCGACGGCACCACCACCAGTGATCTCACGGCACCTGAAGTCCCGAGCCTTGCGCTCACCACCGACACCAACGTCGCCGACGATGGCATCACCAGCAACGGGGAAGTCACCGTCAGCGATCTGGAAGCCGATGCCACCTGGGAAGTCTCCCTCGACGGCGGCACCAGCTGGGATGCTGGCACTGGCACCACCTTCACGCTGGACGAAGGCAGCTACGCCGATGGCGTTGTGCAGATCCGTCAGACCGATGTGGCTGGTAACGTCAGCGACGCCGTGAACCTGGGCGCCGTGACCGTGGATACTACGGACCCATCCGCGCCGGTTATCACCACCATCAGTGACAACGTTGGCGATCTGACCGCCGCCCTGGTCGACGGTGACAGCA
>NZ_JAPNXT010000023.1:0-2728 GCF_030397495.1 Cobetia sp. 14N.309.X.WAT.E.A4 | reverse complement strand
AGCCTCGGCCGTGCCGGAGACAGTGGTGCCATCGGATTCGATCAGCGTCGGTGCATCCGGCGCGATGGTGTCGATGGTGAGAGTGAAGTCGGCAGACGATGCACTTTCATTGCCCGCGGCATCAGTGGCGGTGACGCTGAAGACGTGTTCGCCATCGGCGAAGTCAGTCGCCGGCGTGAAGCTCCAGGTGCCATTGGCATCGGCGGTGACTGTCGCGATTTCCTCACCGTTGTGGGTAATCGTGACGGTGCTGCCGGCTTCGGCGCTGCCGGTCAGGGTCGGGGTCGCGTCATTGGTGCTGTCGCCATCGGCGAGGGTGCCGGTTACGGCCGCCACATCATCCGTGGCGGAGGTGATGGTCGGCGCATTCGGTGCGGTGACGTCGGCATCTTCCGGCACCACCAGGGTGTCGGAGACAGCACTTTCGTTGCCTGCGGCATCGGTGACGGTAGCCGTCAGCTCAGTGCCGGCTTCCTGCTTCGGAGACAGCGTGATGCTGAAGGTGCCGTCATCCGCGACGGTGCCAGAGCCCAGCAGATCGCCATCACCGTTGGTGATCTCGACCGTCCCGCCGGCTTCGGCGCTGCCATTGACCGTACTGCCATTGGCGGTTTCGCCATCGGTCTCGGCCAGGACTGGTGCATCTGGCGCGACGGTGTCGACGGTGAGCGTGAAGTCGGCAGACGGTGCACTTTCGTTGCCCGCGGCATCGGTGGCAGTGACGCTGAAGACATGCTCGCCATCGGCGAAATCAGTCGCCGGCGTGAAGCTCCAGGTGCCATTGGCATCGGCGGTGACTGTCGCGATTTCCTCACCGTTGTGGGTAATCGTGACAGCACTGCCGGCTTCGGCGCTGCCGGTCAGGGTCGGAGTCGCGTCATTGGTGCTGTCGCCATCAGCGAGGGTGCCGGTTACGGCCGCCACATCATCCGTGGCCGAGGCGATGGTCGGCGCATTAGGGGCAGTAACGTCGGCATCTTCTGGGACCACCAGGGTGTCGGAGACAGCACTTTCGTTGCCAGCGGCATCGGTGACTGTGGCGGTCAGCTCGGTGCCGGCATCCTGCTCGGGAGACAGCGCGACCGAGAAGTTGCCATCGGTGTCGACCTCAGCAGAGCCCAGGACGTCGCCAGCAGTATTGGTGATCTCGATCGTGGTGCCGGCTTCGCCGGTGCCCGCGACGGTGGTGCCATCGGTCTCGGCCAGCACTGGTGCATCCGGCGCGGTGGTGTCGACGGTGAGCATGAAGTCGGCAGACGGTGCACTTTCGTTGCCCGCGGCATCGGTCGCAGTGACGCTGAAGACATGCTCGCCATCGGCGAAGCCAGTCGCCGGCGTGAAGCTCCAGCTGCCATTGGCATCGGCGGTGACTGTCGCGATTTCCTCACCGTTGTGGGTAATCGTGACGGTGCTACCGGCTTCGGCGCTGCCGGTCAGGGTCGGAGTCGCGTCATTGGTGCTGTCGCCATCAGCGAGGGTGCCGGTTACGGCCGCCACATCATCCGTGGCCGAGGCGATGGTCGGCGCATTAGGGGCAGTAACGTCGGCATCTTCTGGGACCACCAGGGTGTCGGAGACAGCACTTTCGTTGCCTGCGGCGTCGGTGACAGTGGCGGTCAGCTCGGTGCCGGCATCCTGCTTTGGAGACAGCGTGATGCTGAAGGTGCCGTCATCCGCGACGGTGCCAGAGCCCAGCAGATCGCCATCACCGTTGGAGATCTCGACGGTCCCGCCGGCTTCAGCGCTGCCGTTGACCGTGCTGCCATTGGCGGTCTCGCCATCGGTCTCGGACAGAATCGGCGCATCCGGCGCAGTGGTATCAACCGTCAGTGTGAACTCGCCAGACGGCGCGCTCACGTTGCCGGCTTCATCAGTCGCGGTGACGCTGAAGACGTGCTCGCCATCGGCGAATTCAGTGCCTGGTGTGAAGCTCCAGGTGCCATTGCTACCGGCGGTGGACGTGCCGATCACTTCGCCATTATGCGTGACGGTGACGGTGCTACCGATCTCGGCGCTGCCGGTCAGCGTCGGGGTGGCGTCGTTGGTGCTGTCGCCTGAGGCGAGGGCGCCTGTGACAGCCGCCACATCATCCGTGGCGGAGGCGATGGTCGGCGCATTCGGGGCGGTGACGTCGGCATCTTCCGGCACGGTCAATGCGGCAGAGGCTGCGCTTTCATTGCCTGCAGCATCAGTGACGGTAGCCGTCAGCTCGGTGCCAGCATCCTGCTTCGGCGACAGCGTGATGCTGAAGGTGCCGTCATCGGCAACAGTGCCGGTGCCCAGCAGATCGCCATCATCGTTGGTGATCTCGACGGTCCCGCCGGCTTCGGCGCTGCCATTGACCGTGCTGCCATTGGCGGTTTCGCCATCGGTCTCGGCCAGCACTGGTGCATCTGGCGCGGTGGTGTCGACGGTGAGCGTGAAGTCGGCAGACGGTGCACTCACGTTGCCTGCGGCATCGGTGGCGGTGACGCTGAAGACATGCTCGCCATCGGCGAAGCCAGTCGCCGGCGTGAAGCTCCAGGTGCCATTGGCATCGGCGGTGACTGTCGCGATTTCCTCACCGTTGTGGGTAATCGTGACGGTGCTACCGGCTTCGGCGCTGCCGGTCAGGGTCGGAGTCGCGTCATTGGTGCTGTCGCCATCGGCGAGGGTGCTGGTGCCATCAGGCACGTCGTCGATCGCGGAGGCGATGGTCGGCGTGTTCGGCGCGGTGGCATCGATACCG
>NZ_JAPNXT010000022.1:2371-5668 GCF_030397495.1 Cobetia sp. 14N.309.X.WAT.E.A4 | reverse complement strand
GTATAAGTGCCTGACGATGACCTACTCTCACATGGAGAAACTCCACACTACCATCGGCGCTAAGCGGTTTCACTTCCGAGTTCGGCATGGGATCGGGTGGTTCACGCTCGCTATGGTCGTCAGGCGAAACGGTGGCACCTTGCGGTGCCTGAGTCTCGAGGCTTGTGGCCTCGCGACTCGCAATATGAATCATGCTGACCGATATGTCGTCGATCCTGTCGCAATCCCGGCGTTTGCCTTAGCAAACCCCTTGGGTGTTATATGGTCAAGCCTCACGGGCAATTAGTACTGGTTAGCTCAACACATTGCTGTGCTTCCACACCCAGCCTATCAACCTTGTAGTCTTCAAGGGCCCTTCAGGAGGCGCAAGGCCTCAGGGAAGTCTCATCTTGAAGGGGGCTTCCCGCTTAGATGCTTTCAGCGGTTATCCCGTCCGAACGTAGCTACCGGGCAATGCCATTGGCATGACAACCCGAACACCAGAGGTTCGTCCACTCCGGTCCTCTCGTACTAGGAGCAGCTCTTCTCAAACTTCCGACGCCCACGGCAGATAGGGACCGAACTGTCTCACGACGTTCTAAACCCAGCTCGCGTACCACTTTAAATGGCGAACAGCCATACCCTTGGGACCGACTTCAGCCCCAGGATGTGATGAGCCGACATCGAGGTGCCAAACACCGCCGTCGATGTGAACTCTTGGGCGGTATCAGCCTGTTATCCCCGGAGTACCTTTTATCCGTTGAGCGATGGCCCTTCCATACAGAACCACCGGATCACTAGAACCTACTTTCGTACCTGCTCGACGTGTCTGTCTCGCAGTCAAGCACCCTTATGCTCTTGCACTCAATGCACGATTTCCAACCGTGCTGAGGGTACCTTCGTGCTCCTCCGTTACTCTTTAGGAGGAGACCGCCCCAGTCAAACTACCCACCATACACTGTCCTCGATCCGGATAACGGACCTGAGTTAGAACGCCAATGATGTCAGGCTGGTATTTCAAGGTTGGCTCCACCGCATCTGGCGACGTGGTTTCAAAGCCTCCCAGCTATCCTACACAGACAACATCAGCATCCAGTGTAAAGCTATAGTAAAGGTTCACGGGGTCTTTCCGTCTAGCCGCGGGTACACAGCATCTTCACTGCGATTTCAATTTCACTGAGTCTCGGGTGGAGACAGCGTGGCCATCATTACGCCATTCGTGCAGGTCGGAACTTACCCGACAAGGAATTTCGCTACCTTAGGACCGTTATAGTTACGGCCGCCGTTTACCGGGGCTTCGATCAAGAGCTTCGGACGAATCCTAACCCCATCAATTAACCTTCCGGCACCGGGCAGGCGTCACACCCTATACGTCCGCTTGCGCGTTTGCAGAGTGCTGTGTTTTTAATAAACAGTTGCAGCCACCTGGTATCTTCGACCGGTATGAGCTTACGGAGCAAGTCCTTCACTCGAACCGGTGCACCTTCTCCCGAAGTTACGGTGCCATTTTGCCTAGTTCCTTCACCCGAGTTCTCTCAAGCGCCTTGGTATTCTCTACCTGACCACCTGTGTCGGTTTGGGGTACGGTCGCATGTGATCTGAAGCTTAGAGGCTTTTCCTGGAAGCGTGGCATCGATGACTTCCTGACCGTAGTCAGTTCGTCTCGCATCTCGACCTCAGAGGAACCGGATTTGCCTGATTCCTCGGCCTACATGCTTTCACCAGGACAACCAACGCCTGGCTCACCTAGCCTTCTTCGTCCCCCCATCGCAACCACATCCGGTACGGGAATATTAACCCGTTTCCCATCGACTACGCGTTTCCGCCTCGCCTTAGGGGCCGACTCACTCTGCTCCGATTAACGTAGAACAGAAAACCTTGGTCTTCCGGCGGGGGAGTTTTTCACTCCCCTTATCGTTACTCATGTCAGCATTCGCACTCGTGATACCTCCAGCAGACTTCTCAATCCACCTTCATTGGCTTACACGACGCTCCTCTACCGCTCATCCATAAGGATGAACCCGTAGCTTCGGTACCTGATTTAGCCCCGTTATATCTTCCGCGCAGGCCGACTCGACTAGTGAGCTATTACGCTTTCTTTAAAGGATGGCTGCTTCTAAGCCAACCTCCTAGCTGTCTGAGCCTTCCCACATCGTTTCCCACTTAATCAGGATTTTGGGACCTTAGCTGACGGTCTGGGTTGTTTCCCTTTTCACAACGGACGTTAGCACCCGCTGTGTGTCTCCCACGCTGCACTCACTGGTATTCGGAGTTTGCCTCGGGTTGGTAAGTCGGGATGACCCCCTAGCCGAAACAGTGCTCTACCCCCAGCGGTGATACGTGAGGCGCTACCTAAATAGCTTTCGAGGAGAACCAGCTATCTCCGGGCTTGATTAGCCTTTCACTCCGATCCACAGCTCATCCCAGCATTTTTCAACATACTTGGGTTCGGGCCTCCAATTGATGTTACTCAATCTTCACCCTGGCCATGGATAGATCGCCCGGTTTCGGGTCTATACCCTGCGACTGGTCGCCCAGTTAAGACTCGCTTTCGCTACGCCTCCCCTATACGGTTAAGCTCGCCACAGAATATAAGTCGCTGACCCATTATACAAAAGGTACGCGGTCACACCACGAAGGTGCTCCCACTGCTTGTACGCATACGGTTTCAGGATCTATTTCACTCCCCTCGCCGGGGTTCTTTTCGCCTTTCCCTCACGGTACTGGTTCACTATCGGTCAGCCAGGAGTATTTAGCCTTGGAGGATGGTCCCCCCATGTTCAGTCAAGGTTTCTCGTGCCCCGACCTACTCGATTTCACGATACTCAGACTTCGACTACGGGACTATCACCCTGTATCGTCAAGCTTCCCAGCTTGTTCGTCTGTCAGTTGTATCGCTTAAGGGCTGGTCCCCGTTCGCTCGCCGCTACTTGGGGAATCTCGGTTGATTTCTTTTCCTCCGGGTACTTAGATGTTTCAGTTCCCCGGGTTTGCCTCTATAGGTTATGTATTGGCCTATAGATACTCACCTGATGGTGAGTGGGTTTCCCCATTCGGAAATCGTTGGGTCGCAGGGTATTTGCCACCTCGCCAACGCTTATCGCAGGCTATCACGTCCTTCATCGCCTCTGGCTGCCAAGGCATCCACCGTATGCGCTTAATCGCTTGACCATATAACCCCAAGGGGTCTGTCAAGGATTACGAATCTGTCGGACCTCTCCGACATATCGTTTTGATGGAGATGTGCTTGGCGCACATTCCATCGTCAGCATGATTCACATTGTTAAAGAGCGGCTGTTCAGAGAACAGTGAGAAGTG
>NZ_JAPNXT010000021.1:4049-5668 GCF_030397495.1 Cobetia sp. 14N.309.X.WAT.E.A4 | reverse complement strand
CCTTCGCCTGGCCGTCATTGGTGCGTCATCGGGAAACAATCGCACCCCACGTTTCCTGCGTTTCTTTGATACGCATTCTAAGTCCCCCCATAGTTGAGTCATGACCATTAGAACAAGAGACGACTCGGTGAGGATATCAATGAAAATACAGTTACTGGCCATGCTCTACTGTTTGGCTCTCCCGCATTTGGCATTCGCTGAAGATGTCCCTTCTGAGCTGGAAAAACTAGCCTCCGGAGTAGAAGCTGAGTGCAATGACTATGCTGTCACACTTAGCAGAGCCAAGTTCATCAAAGACAAAAGGGAAGGGGCAGAATCCTCGGTGACTGAACACAAAGAGTTTTTTCAGAATAAAAAGCAGCAATGCTTTTTGGTTCAGAGCTATCTGATCTTAGAGTTTGTCAAAGAAGCGTCCTCCGATGAGGCGTGGCAAGAACTCGATGGAGATACCTTGCTTGTCAATGCTCTCAACAAACTCGTTGACACCCTGTAGTGCGCTTGACTCACCCTTTTCGCCTGGCTCGCAACGCAGCCATTTCTTTAGCAAACAGGTTTACTGGCTTGTCATCGGTAGGATTAGATTCTGGCGTCGTCTGTGGGGGCGCTGCGGGCGTCTCAGGGGCAGGCAGGCGGCGTAGCTGGGCAACCTCCTCGCGTAGTCCGGCCAGCTCATCACGCAAGGCGCGTATCTCGGCTATCAGGTCGCCATTCTGGTCTGTGTCAGTGGCACGGGACGGCGGGGCAGCCTCATGCATTCTCAGTGGGCCATGCACTCGCTCAAGCTCACTGGTATCAATCCGGCGGTGCCCATCACGGTCTGTCTTGTAAGCCAGGCGGCCACTTGCCATGTCTCGATAGATACCGCGCCTGCTTCTCCCTACCAGCCGTGCAGCCTCATTTACCGTAACACTGGCCATAGCATCCCCTCGCGTCGTGTACCGGCATTCTGGCGCGTGTGACACGGTGGGACAACGCGTGTGACAGCCTTGTGTGTCATGCCAGGGCATACGTGGGATTGACGTGTGACAGCGGTGGCACGTGACAGGCATGAAAAAGCCCCGCGCGGGGGGCCGATTATGCTGCGGTCAGTGGTCTGAGTGGTTCCCGCCGGTCGCCAGTGCCGGTCGCACGTAGTGGGCCGGTGTGTGTCAGCTCTCGGGAGATAGCCAGGGCCATGCAGTCGGGTTCGATGCGCAGCAGGTCGCACAGCCGGTGCAGTTGCTCGCGGCTCCCCTGCCAGTCAGCCAGTGCCTCGCGTATGTACTGGTAATCCAGCCCAGACACAGCCGGTACGGTGCCCAGTAGACCGGCGCGAACGTCTTCCACGTATGCGGCCAGCGCAGCACATGCCAGCCGGTGACAGCCGTGTGATTCGTGATGGTTGGCCATACTCATGCTCCCTCGCCATTCAGCTCGCGGCACCGCTGTCTGGCGCGTTCCTCGAATGCCTCGGCAGTCTCCCCCTCCTCGCGGCGCAGTGTGTCCCCGCGGCGGCCCGTGATGGCATTGCCGGAGATCACAGCCTGGCGCAAGTCACTGTCTTCGCCGTTGACGCAGTAAAGCCAAACGATCATCGGCGGGTCGCACAGCGGTGTGGCCTTCTCCAAACGCTCAAGCCC
>NZ_JAPNXT010000021.1:0-3862 GCF_030397495.1 Cobetia sp. 14N.309.X.WAT.E.A4 | reverse complement strand
GGGCCTTCTCCAAACGCTCAAGCCGGTTAGCCAGCCTCATCGCGTTGACTCCTCAAGCGCCTCGATGCGTTCAGCCAGGTCAGTCACCTCAGCGACCCGAGCAGCACCGGCCAGTGCCGACACCATCATGCTTGCCACGTCAGCCGGTACACGGCCCTCAGCAGCCGCTGTGAGCCACGCTTCAGCCTGGTCAGCCAATGAGGCGTCCTTGGGCATATCGAGGCGTACGGGGGCACTGGAGGGCTTCACGGTAGGGGTCAGACGGGACAGCACCAGACCGGCAGCAGTCATATCGCCTTCGAGGGCTTTAGCTACCACGACTTCAGCCACAGCCGCGCCGTGTTCGGACAGCGCAGCCTTCAGCTCGGTTGTGCGGGACTTGGGTCTGCCAGCCGGATTGCCCGACTGACCTTTGGCGAAGCGTCCACCAGTGGTGCGGGCTGTCATCAGCGCATCCCCGCAGCCGCGAGCGCCGCTTGTGCCGCTGCATCCTGCCCTGCATAGCTCTCGGCAACCTTGGATGCCTTCAGCGTCGGCTGGCTTTCGTACGCATTGGATAGCGCGGCCTCGATAGACTTCTGAGCTTCAGCCAAGGCGCGTTTCTGCTTATCGACGTGGGGAGCGTGTTTCAGCAGTGCCCGCGTCTTCCAGATGGCCTGTTGTTCAGCAGTGGCACCCACGGTAACGGCAGCGCCGCCAAGGATGGCTTGCAACACTTCGCCGTCACCCGAGTCGATAGCGTCAGAGATAACCTTGTCCCGCTGCTTGGCGTTCATTTCGCGCAGGGTGGTGCGGATCTCAGCATCATGCCCGCGACTGGTCAGGCCCAAGGACTGCACGGCTTCAACGTCCAGCTCGGCGGTACGGGCAGCAATCTGGTCGCGCAGGTGGTCGTACTGCTTGCTGATGCCACTCATGGCGCTGTCAGCCAGCTTGGAAAGGTCAGCCAGGTTCGCGGCCTGTGTCTTGTGGATGCTCGGATTCTCTCGGACAGCCTTCACCTTGCTCAGTGAATCACGCCAGCTATCCATCTTCGCGGCCACGTTGCGCAGAACGAAGTCGTCAGCCAGTCCAGCCTCCTCAGCCATCGCCGTCACATGCCCGCCGTGGATGGCGTCAGGAATGGTGTACTCGGGGAGCGGTTTCACTGCATTCGCGTCTTGGATCGGCTCGTAACCACGCGCCTTTGTCCACTGATAACGCGGGGTCTCGGGGTTCTTGCTTTCGTCGAAGTGGCTCATGAACGGGCCTCCTGTTCGCTGCGTGGTGAACAGGCCAGCAGTGCAGTGATGGCAGCGGTGTCGCCGCGCATGGCCTTCTCCCGCAGTGTCATCAGGTACTGGCGCTTCTCAGCCTTTGTTGGTGCCGCTTGCTTGCTGCCCTTGGGGCGTCCTGCTCCACTCATGTCCGTCACCTCTCAATATAACCAATTGATCTAAGCATATAACCAATTATACATGAGATGGGATAAGGCGGGTATATACAGGACGGTTGATAATGCGCACTTCATTGCCATTGGCGGAAAGAGTTTGGCGGTAGACTTCCCCGCCGACGGCGTGAAAGGCCGCCACTACAACGTGCCGGTTTTCCCCAGGCTTGGGGGAAAGGAGGACGGCGCAAAATTGTTCAATGCTGCCTTCCATGAATAAAATCAGTGGGATACATGAATGTACGCCACAGGTGCAGATCCTCGGAACGGAGGAGTTGGGCACCGGCACGGCGAAATTATCGGGCCATCAGAACGCAATCGAGCCGCGATCCAGTGAAGGAAGGCGACTCGAGAACGGGACATTCCAGTGTCCGGACAGCGACCGAGAATCAGACTAGGCGAAGAAATCGAGTAATGGTGCATAGGCAACCAACGAAACGAAATTCACCACAGTTGTGACGCGATGATGTATGCAGGCATGGTGCAATGAAGGTCAGCAGTAAGGAATGAAAGAATAAGATTCAAGCCCAGCGATCGCATTCCTGTCCTAAGCGGCACAGATTCACCTCCAATCGTGCTATAGCCCACGCCAACCGTGCATCTCAGCGAATTGCTTAACTGGTCGTTACCCCTCAGAGAACTTCGTGGGATAGCTCCAGATCGAAGCCGGTGCGTAGGCGGATCGCATTGCTTAGCTTGCCCATATCGAGGCCCACACGGGACGCGAAGCCGTCATGCTGGGGTAGCACCAGCGCACCGCCTGCAACGTCCATGCAGGCACGTAGACACTCGCTCTCGGCCCCCTGAAGGATGTGAGCCAGGATGTGTCGGTCCTTCACCTTTGAGCCCAATGTCAGCTCTCGGCCTGCCGTATTCACCACGACGCCACCCTTGCGATGGTCGCCTGAGAACTTCTCGACAATGGCGGCACGTGCAGCAGTCACGTCAGCATTCAGCGCCCGCATGGTTGGACTGGCACAGATACGGGCAGCAGCAGCCACGCCTACTTCGTCAGCGATGGCGCACCCTTTGAACGGCTTCAGCTCGGCGCCATAAATCAGCGAGATAATGACCGTCTTGGCCTGCTTGATGGTCACACGGGCTTCGTCAGCGATTGCCTGACGTGTGGCTGACTTGTTGCTCAGGTAGGTATCGACGGCTGGCAGGCGGCATTCTGGGGCCATCTGGCGCAGTATCTGGTAATGGGCGTTCTCAAGGTCGTATTCGTGGCACCCATTCAGGGCGGCATGTTTCACCTCACGGCAAGCGCCCTGGATGCTCGGGTTGCCCTCGGAGTACAGGCGACCGGATGTAGCCTCGATGTACACCAGCGGCAGCACGAAGCCAGCCACGCCGGATTGGCGGGCAGCCTCAAGCATGTAGCGGGACTGACGGCGCACCAGCTCAGCGCGGGCGCGGGCCTTGTGAATACCACCCTTCGTGCCGGTATCCGCTGCAATGGCCTTCCATGCGGCGAAGTCGCGTTCACTGCCAGCAGGGCACGGCTTGCCGTCTAAAAACGCCTCAGCGGCTTGGGAAAGTGCCTCAAGCGCGTCGCCATCCACGTCCACGGCGGCCAACATGGAGCAGCCACGGAAACGCGACTTGGAGCCGGTTACTGTGTTCGATGCGATAGCAGATCGGGGGGAGCGAACAGGCTTGCCGTCATGGTCTTCCATACGGCCCACACCAGCGCCATGCACTGCACTAAGGTAGCTATCGAGTATGGATTGCCCAACGTCTGTTAGACGCCATCCTGCGGCGGTGTGGCGGGCGTTACTGGGAAGGATCTCAACGGCAAACCATCCAAGCACGTCATTCAGGCGAGCGAATCCCCCCGAACCAAACGAAGCGCGTAGCATTTCGTGGTGCAGGACTTGCAGGGAGTCATCGAGCTTGTGCCGATGCTGACGGAACATTGCCGACTGAAGGATGCCAGCCAGGCGAGCGCGTTTCTTGATGGGGAGCGCAGCGTATTCGGGGCAGATTGCCTCGATGTGCAGGCGCAGTGATGCCGGATGGTGCAGGGCGCGGCTTGATGCCGTGCGTTTGGTACTGGCGGTCATGCTGACTCCATAGGGAGCCAACAGCGATCATTCCGGAACCGCAACAGGCTGGAAGTGACTACCGATAGTGGTATACACTTCTCAAATCACCTAGGGTTGCAGCCCTGTGTGATATAGCTGTGCAGTGGTACAATGCTGTCAGCTCCTCGTAGCAATCGAGATTCAGTGGAGGCGCGTCAACGCCTTTGCTTTTAAAGAAGCCGCCTTGCCCGGGCGGCTTTTTTTGTGCCCGCAACTCAGCGGAACCTGACTAGCTTAACCCCACTCTTCATTAGTGCCAACCGCTGCATCTCGCGTGATGCGTATTACCGTGGCGACACGCCCACCAGTCCCCGTCTATCCCCCTTCGCCTGGCCGTCATTGGTGC
>NZ_JAPNXT010000020.1:0-22016 GCF_030397495.1 Cobetia sp. 14N.309.X.WAT.E.A4 | reverse complement strand
GCAGTCTGGTAGCTCGTCGGGCTCATAACCCGAAGGTCATCGGTTCAAATCCGGTCCCCGCTACCAAGAATTCGAAAGGCCTGATGCCCTGCATCAGGCCTTTTTCGTATGCGTGACATTCCTGTGCGAGGATATCGACGAGGCCAGCGCCCGGACCTCATTCCTCCCATTCTCCACGCCCATCCCCTTCACACTCATCACGTCAGTCTCGAAGGAGTGCCTGCATGCGCCACTGGCTGGTCAAGACCGAACCCGACGCCTTCTCGCTGGAAGACCTGCGCCGCGAGTCACCGGCACTCTGGGATGGCGTGCGCAACTATCAGGCGCGCAACTTCCTGCGCGAGATGCAGCTCGGGGATGTCGTGCTCATCCAGCACTCCAGCTGCAAGGTACCTGCAGTGGTCGGGCTGGCCGTGGTCAGCGAGCTCGCCCTGCCGGACCCGACAGCCAGCGACCCCGAGCACAAGGGCTTCGACCCTCGCCAGATGGCGGACCTCGAGGCCGGCAAGACGCCGCGCTGGGTCGCTCCGCGCCTGCGCTATCTGCGTTCGCTGCGCAGTGCACTTCCCATCGCGCGCCTGAAGGCGAAGCCCGAGCTGGCCGACAGTCACCTGGTCCGCCGTGCCCGCCTTTCCGTCATGCCATTGAGCGAGGACGAGATCCAATGCATCGCCCGCCTGGCCGGGGACGACCTCAAGCCTTGAGCCCCCCGCCCGCGCCAGATGAACCCTGCACATCTTGAACTCGCCCGCCGCGGCCCGCATCATCAGGCCAGCCGGCTCGCGTGCGAGCCTTGAATCGCAGACACTTCCGGGGCATGCATCATGATCATCGATCCCAATACCGGCCAGCCACTGACCGGCAATGACACCACCGCCGCCCAACCGCAGGGCGTGGTAGGCGGAGCTGCTGCCAGCGCCCCCCGCCAGGCAGAAGACGCCAACACCTACATCATCGATGTCGACATGAGCAATCTGCAGCAGGTCCTCGAGGCCTCGCAGCAGGTACCGGTGCTGCTGGACTGCTGGTCTCCACAGAGCGAGCATTGTCGCGTCCTGACGCCGATTCTCGAGACGCTGGCTCGTGAATATGCCGGTGGCTTCATCCTCGCCAAGCTGAACGCCGAGGAACAGCAGGACATCGCTGCCCAGCTGGGAGTGCGCTCGGTACCCGACGTCAAGCTGGTCATCCAGGGCGGTCTGGCAGGCAACTTCACCGGCGCCCGTCCGGAAGCCGAGATTCGCCAGTTCCTCGAGCAGCACAAGGTGATGCCTGCTGCCGGTGCCGGCCCCAGCCTCGTCGAGCAGGCCGCCAGCGCACTGGAAACCGGCGATCTGGCGACCGCCAAGGCGATTTACCAGCAGCTGGCGCAGGAATCCCCCGAGACACCGGACTACCGCATCCAGCTCGCCTCGGTCCTGGTCGCCGAAGGCAACGGCGAAGAGGCCCGCCAGCTGCTGGACTCCCTCAAGCCGGAAGACCGCGATGGCCCGAAGGCGCGTGGTGTGCGTGCACGCATCGATTTCATCGCCGAGGCGCCGAGCCCGGAAGAGGTCCAGGCCATGATCGAGCGGGATGACAGCGAGGCCCGCTACCAGCGCGCCATGCGTGATCTTGCCGATGGCCACTACGAGCTGGCGCTCGATGCCCTGATCGGCCTGATGAAGACCGACCGCCAATACGGGGATGATCTGGCCCGCAAGACGCTGCTGCGCGTGTTCGATGCCCTCGGCGCGACCCATGAGCTGACCGTGCGCTTCCGCCGCCAGCTGTTCGCCCTGATGTACTGAGTCGCAGACGGCAACCACCTTCCCACGACAAGGGGCCCCGAGGACGTGAGCTGTCCTCGGGGCCCCTTGTCGCAGGTAGCGGATGAATGTCGTGAAGCGTGTGCGTGCAGCAGGGTGGGAAAGGATGCGGATGAGCCCTGGATTCAGCCGCCCCGACGCGTCCACCCTTTCAGCAGTGATGGCCTCGCACGCGCTTCGCGGGCGCTGAGCGGACAGCCAGGCGGGAGCTCTTCCAGCGCGGGCGTGATGGCCCCCGCCTCCTTCGCCCTGGCCAACCGGAGACTCCCGCCCCTGCAACACCATTCTCGACATGCCATCACGCCGGACGACTCAACATCGGCTCGCGCCCAACGAGATGTCTCTGCCAGCTCATGTCTCATCATCATCCCTCCTGAGGATGCCCGCTCACGATGAACGGCCTGCCCTCAGAGTTATCGATAATGATTCTCAATTCAAGGTTTCGCTCGCCACTTCCTGCCAGCATCTCATCGGCGCTTGATCCAGATCAGACATCTGACTACCCCTGCAGCGCACCTTTCAGGCGTTCATCGAGACGCTGCAATGCCTGCTCAAGCTGCTGACGTGTAGTGGCGTAGTTCAGGCGCACGAACCCCGGCCAGCCGAAGTCGGCCCCATCGGAAAGCGCGACACCGCACTCCTCCAGCAATGTCTGCTGAGGCGAATCGCCCAGGCCGGCCTCACGCATGTCCAGCCAGGCCAGATAGGTCGCCTGAGGGCGCGTCATGCGAACGCGCTCCCAGCCGGCCACATGCGCTTCGAGCAGATCAAGATTGCCGCGCAGCACCTCCAGCAGCTCCTGACGCCACGGCTCTCCCTCACGCCACGCCGCTTCCGTCGCCACCATGCCCAATACATTGGTATCCGGCATCAGGCCACGGGTCGCGGCGACGAAGCGCTGACGCAGGTCCGGATCGGTGATCACCGCACAGGCAAAGGTCAGCCCCGCCGTGTTGAAGGTCTTGGAAGGCGCCCACAGTGTCACGCAGCGCGCCGCCAGGCGCGGATTGAGGCTGGCCAGCGGGATATGCCGCGATGCGGGGTCCACCACCAGGTCGGCATGCAGCTCGTCGGACACCACCAGCAGATCATGACGCTCCACCAGTGCTGCCAGCGCCTCGAGTTCTTCCTCGCGCCAGACACGGCCGGTAGGATTGTGTGGATGGCACCACAGCAGCAGTTCCGTCTCGGGAGTGATCGCGGCTTCCAGTGCCTCGAGGTCCAGCTGCCACAGGCCACCTGGCTCGGCAGGCTCCGCCAATGGCGCCATCTGCGCGATACGCCCCGTCTTCTGCGCAACCTGCAGGAAGGGCGGGTAGATCGGCGTGGTCGTCACGACCCCCGCCCCTTCTGACGTCAATGCCAGGCTGGCGAGATGCAGTGCCGGCACCACGCCGGGCAGCCAGACGATGGCCTCACCCGGTATCTCCCAGCCATAGTGCTCACGGCTCCAGTCGCGCAGACTGTCATCGAGCCCCTGAGAGGGCTTGGCATAGCCGTAGATCGGGTGAGCAACCCGCTCCGCCAGTGCACGCGTCACGGCCGGCGGCGCGCTGAAGTCCATGTCGGCGATCCACAGCGGCAGGACATCCGCGCCGTAGCGCTCCCACTTCTGGGAGGGATACTGACTGCGGTCAATGGGGGTGATGAAATCGTGCTCCATGTAGAATCTCTCCCGGTGCTGGCCCATGCGAGCCATGAAGACATGAGGCACCACCTGCTGCTCGAACCGCCGGCAACAGGCGGACAACCCCGTGGAATGACTACAGCATAAGGCTTTGTGCATGTCCGAAGACACCTTTTACCCGCAAGCACAACGC
Source organism: Cobetia sp. 14N.309.X.WAT.E.A4 (assembly GCF_030397495.1). NCBI lineage: Bacteria > Pseudomonadati > Pseudomonadota > Gammaproteobacteria > Oceanospirillales > Halomonadaceae > Cobetia > Cobetia sp. 14N.309.X.WAT.E.A4. Next base: position 18,388 of record NZ_JAPNXT010000020.1, on the reverse strand, counting down.
GGTCTCCCCGGCCTGTTGCGTGCCTGGCTGACCCATGGAAGAGGCGACAGCCAGCGCCTGGCGGTATTGCTGGCCGATACGGCCCGCGTGGCGAAACTGGGGCAGCCTGAGAGCAATCCGGAAGGCGAGCAGCTGGAACGCTGGGCCCATGACGGCGGCGCCCCACTGTGGGCTCCCAAGGCCGCCCTGTTCCTGCTGATGCAGATGCCGGCGCGCCCGCTGCCGCAGGATGAGGACGAGGCCTGCGCCTGGGCGTACTGCTGGATACGCATGCGCGAGCACGAAAGTCCGGATGCCGCACTCATGGCACTGCCCGACCACCTCAGAAAGCCGCTGGCCTGGCCCATGGAAAGCGCCTGGAAGGATCTGACCCACCAGCGCCTGATCTAGCGCTTGTCCCGGTCGTCCCTTGACACATGGGCGCATGCCCTTCCCCGCTACGACAACGACACCTTCCCCCGCCCCACCTCTGGCGCCCACCACCCGTTCACAAGCGTGGTGGGGCACTCCAGGCGAACCTCAATGCCAGCCTGACTGGTACGGCTCGTCTCTGCGGGCACGACTCTCCTCCACATGCCTCCTCCTGCGTGTCTGCCTGACTCCTTCCCCAGGCGCCTCCTGCCGCCCTTTTACGTTTAATCACCGTTTCATGAAGCATGATGAACGCAGGGATTTCTGCACCTGCCGAGGAGTAAAGTGCTTTCAACCGTCCAAGAACGGTAATTCAACAAGAATCCGCTGGCCGAGTCGCCGAGACACAGTGACCGGCAAGCTTCTGGAGAGCTCTCAATGACCACCTCCCTGATTGTCGGACTGGATGGAACGCCGGGCGGCGACAGTGCCATCGCACACGCCAAGCGCGTCGCGACGCTGGTCGGCCCCGAAACCCGCATCATTCTCTGCTATGTCGTCGAATGGTCGCCCTACAGCTTCAACACGCCGGAAGAGAACGCCCAGCGTGCGAGTCGCCGTGAAAGCGAGATCAAGCTGGCACGCGAGCGCGTTCTCGCGCCTGCCATCACGGAGCTCGAGAAGGAGGGGTATCAGGTGGAAGGCCGCGTTCGTCACGGTGACGCCGCCGAGATCCTGAGCCTGCTGGCGCGGGAAGTGAATGCCGAGCAGATCATCGTCGGTCGCAAGGGGGAGAGCATGCGCTCTCGTATCTTCGGCAGCGTGACCGCGCATCTGATCCAGGAGGCCTCGGTCCCCGTCACCGTCGTGCCCTGATGGATGACGCCAGGCGTCCGCAGACTGATCCCACAACAATGACAACATGCTCCCGAGGTCCCTTCTCATGAGTCGATTCCGCTCCCTTGCCCCCTGGGCTGCTGCCATGGCAGCGCTCATGGCCGCAGGCTCTGCCCGTGCCGAAGGCATGGATCAGGCCATCAGTGACATCGTCGGGCCGATCGTCAATCCGATCGTCTCCACCATCTTCTATTCCGTGCCGGTGGCAGGCACCCAGTTCCCGCTGATCGTCGGCTGGCTGATCATCGCTGCCGTCGTCTTCACGCTCTATTTCGGCTTCGTGCAGTTCCGTCTGTTCGGGCATGCCGTGCGTCTGGTCAAGGGCGACTACACCGACCCGAAGGATGAAGGCGAGGTGTCCCACTTCCAGGCACTGGCCACCGCGCTTTCCGGCACGGTCGGGCTGGGCAACATCGCCGGTGTCGCGGTCGCCGTCTCGCTGGGGGGACCGGGCGCGACCTTCTGGATGATTCTGGCCGGTCTGCTCGGCATGGCCTCCAAGTTCTGCGAATGTACCCTTGGCGTGAAGTACCGCAACGTCAATGCCGACGGCTCCATCTCCGGCGGCCCGATGTACTACCTGTCCAAGGGCTTCGCGGAGAATGGCAAGGCCGGGCTTGGCAAGATCCTGGCGATCTTCTTCGCCATCTGCGCCATCGGCGGCTCCATCGGCGGCGGCAACATGTTCCAGGCCAACCAGTCCTATCAGCAGGCCGTCAACGTCACCGGCGGTGATGCCAGCTTCCTGATCGGCTACGGCTGGCTGTTCGGTCTCGTGATGGCCGCCATCGTCGGCATGGTCATCATCGGCGGCATCAAGTCCATCGCTCGCGTCACCGAGAAGCTGGTGCCGATGATGGCGGTCATCTACGTGATCGCGGCTCTCATCATCCTGGGCTTCAACTTCAGCGCGATTCCGGCGGCCTTCGGCGCCATCATCGAAGGTGCCTTCGCACCGGTCGCGGTCGGCGGCGGTATCGTCGGCGTACTGATCCAGGGCTTCAAGCGCGCCGCCTTCTCCAATGAAGCCGGTATCGGCTCCGCCGCCATCGCCCACTCTGCCGTGAAGACCTCCCAGCCGGCCACCGAAGGCATCGTCGCGCTGCTCGAACCGTTCATCGATACCGTCGTCATCTGCACCATGACCGCACTGGTCATCGTCATCACCGGCGCCTATCAGGTCGAAGGCCTCGGCGGCGTCCAGCTGACGTCCTACGCCTTCGAGACCGCCTTCCCGTGGTTCCCGTATGTGCTGGCGCTGGCGGTGCTGATGTTCGCCTTCTCCACCATGCTGTCCTGGTCCTACTACGGCCTGAAAGCCTGGACCTACCTGTTCGGTGAGAGCAAGGGTGCCGAGATCGTCTACAAGCTGATCTTCCTCGCCTTCGTGGTCATCGGCTCCTCCATGAGCCTCGGTCCGGTCATCGACTTCTCCGACGCCATGATCTTCGCCATGTCCATCGCCAACATCATCGGTCTCTACTACCTGATGCCGGTCGTGAAGCGCGAGCTGAGCCAGTACCTCGCCAAGCTGAAGTCCGGCGAGATCGCCCCGATCGACAAGGAGACCAAGCGCCAGAACGCGTGACACCTCTCCCTCTCAGGCGGGTCTGACGCAGTCGTCACCCGCCGCATGACCCAAAGCCTCTGCCCTTCGGCAGGGGCTTTTTCGTTGTCGATCATGCAATTCCGTCACCAGGACGGCGGAAACCACCCAAGTCGCATTGCCGCGGCGCAGCGCAATGGGTAGGGTGTGGCGCTCACTGGCCGAACTGGCCGGAATTCGTTTCAACGAGGACGTCTCATGCTCGCTTCCATGCACGCCATGGTGCTGCGCAACCCCGGCCCGGATGCCGACTTCGAATGCACGCAATGCCCACTGCCGGAACCCGGCCCCGGACAGGTGCGCATTCGCGTCGCCGCTTCCAGCGTCAACCCGCTCGATCTCAAGCTGGCCAGCGGGCAGGTCGCCCTTCTCCCCCCCGAACCCTGCATCCTGCATGGTGATGTCGCCGGCATCGTCGATGCCGTCGGAGACGATGTGCTGACCTTCTCACCGGGCGATGAAGTGCTCGGATTTGCCGGGGGTGTCGCGTCTCACCCCGGGGCGCTGGCGGATTACATGATCGCCGATGAGCGTCTGATCACCCGCAAGCCCCGCCGCCTGAGCTTCATGGAAGCCGCGGCATTGCCTGCAGTGTTCATCACCGCCTGGCAGGCGCTGGTGGAACGTGGCCAGCTGGAGGCGGGGCAACGCGTACTGATTCACGGCGGCGCCGGCGGTGTCGGTCATGTCGCACTGCAGATCGCCCGATGCATCGGTGCGGAAGTCGCCACGACCGTCTCCACGGATGACAAGGCGCAGCTGGCACGTGCCTGTGGCGCGGACCACGTCATTCGCTACCGCGAGGAAGCGGTGGCCGACTACGTGGAGCGCCTGACGGCTGGCCAGGGCTTTGATCTGGTCTTCGATTGCGTCGGGGGTGACAACCTGGCCGCCAGCTTCGCCGCCAGCAGGCTGGGCGGGCGCATCGTGACCATCAATGCGCGCACCACGGCAGATCTCTCGCCGCTGCATGCCGGTAGTCGCAGCCTGGAAGTGCTGTCGATCCTGCTGCCGCTCAGCGCCGGCATCGGTCACGAGCAGCAACGTCAGGCACTGGGCAAGCTGGTGGAACTGGTCGAGGAAGGCGAGTTCAAGGTGCGCCTGGACGAGCGCCAGTTCGACTTCCGTGAAGTCGCCGAGGCACACCGACATCAGGCCTCCGGCAAGGCACTGGGCAAGATCTCCCTGCTGCGCCGCCAGTTCTGGGACGCCACTTGATGACAGCGGTACTGCATGGGGAGCTGGGCCTGCAGCTGCTCAAGCTGCTGATTTCGGTCGCGGTGGTGATCGGCCTGTCGTTGATCGCGGAGCGTCTCTCGACGCGCATGGCCGGGCTGCTGTCCGGCTATCCGCTCGGCACGGCCATCACGCTGGGCTTCATCGGGGTCGAGATTTCCCCCGAATTCGCCGGTGAGAGTGCCATCTACACGCTGGCCGGATTCTCCTCGACCCTCGCCCTGGGGGTCGGCTACTGGCTATGCGGACGTGCAGAGGGGCTGCGCGGCGTCATCAACGGTACTCTGGGTGGCCTGCTGGGCTGGCTGGCGGCCAGCGTGATCCTGGCGCAGTTCGAGTTCACCCGCGTCAGCGGCGTGATCGTGACGCTGATCGCCATCATGCTGTGCATGCGCCTGTACCGCGACGTACCGGAAACCCGCAGTCGCAAGGCCCCGTTCTCGTGGCCTTCGCTGCTGGCGCGTGCGGGCCTCGCGGCCGGCATCGTGTTCGGCATCACCGCGCTGGCCCATCTGTTGCCACCGTCCTGGGCCGGGCTGGTGGCGGCCTTCCCTGTCACCATGTATCCGCTGTTGATCATTCTGCATCTGACTCAGGGGCCGGCCGCTGTCGCCACCGTGATCAAGCACTACCCGGCGGGCCTTGGTTCACTGCTGTGCTATTCACTGGTGGTCTCGCTCAGCTACCCGAGCATGGGGGTCGGGGCGGGCACCCTGCTGGGGTTCGTGATCGCGACGGCATGGCTCGGCGTGTTCACGCCGCTGCAACGACGACTAGCCGCACGGCGTACAGCCAGCGTCTGAGCTTCCTGATAGGCTGAAAAGCCCGCAAGGACGCACAGGAGCGATGACATGTACTTCAAGACGCTGGAGCCGGCCTTCTTCGATACCGATGCCCTCGGACATATCAACAACACGCGCCTGCCGGCCTGGTTCGAGTGGGCGCGCAATGACCTGTTCCGCGTCTTCGTGCCGGATCTCGACCCGCGCAAATGGCCGCTGATCATGGCGCGCATCGAGGTCGACTTTCTCGCCGAGCTGCAATACGGCCAGGATGTCGAGATTCGCACCTGGCTGTCGCGGCTTGGCGGCAGCTCCTTCACCGTGACCCAGGAAGCCTGGCAGCGCGGTGTCTGCGGGGCGCGTGGCCACTGCGTGCTGGTGCAGTTCGATCATCACGCCAAGCAATCGCAGCGCATCGAAGGCGAGCTGCGCACGACCCTGCTCTCCCACCTGCACGAACACACTGACAGCGCCGAGCTGGATCTCCCTGCCCTGCGCGAGAAGGCCCGCGCGCTCGGCACGCACAGCACGGCGCCCGTCGGGAGCGTACCGGCATGACACCCGCGCTCAAGCTGCTCAAGGGCAGGCCTCACCGTACCCTGGAATATGCCCATGACCCTCGGGCGCCTGCGTATGGCGAAGAGGCTGCCCAGGCGCTGGGGCTTGAGCCGGCACGGGTCTTCAAGACACTCGTCTGTCAGCTGGAAGGCAGCAGTGCCCGCCAGCCGCTGGTGGTCGCCGTGGTGCCCGTCACCGGCACGCTGAACCTCAAGGCACTGGCGCGTGCCTGCCATGCCCGCAAGGCAGCCCTGGCCCCCCACGAGGCCGCCGAGCGCGCCACCGGCTATGTGGTCGGCGGCATCAGTCCACTGGGTCAGAAGAAGCGGCTGCCGCTGTGGGTGGACGACAGCGCCGAGGGGGTGGAGGAGATGTTCATCAGCGGTGGACGCCGAGGACTGGAGATCGGTCTCGCTCCCGCGCTACTGTGTGAACTGGGCAATGGGCAGTTCGCGCCGCTGGCGCGTGAGGACTGAGGCTCTCGCCACCTGTCACCCTGACGCTACCTGCCGCCACGCCAGCGAGGAGGCCCGATGAGCATTCGCTACAGCAAGTGGATCTATCCGGACATGACCGAGCTGCATGCGCAGGTCGAGGCCTCGCTGGAGCAGTGGTTCGGCGAGCGCTTCGCCGACTACCCGCACATCAGCTTGCCGGGCCTTGACCCCTACGATTATGATGGCTGGTTCAATCGTCTGGCCCCGGAGCTGATGGCGCGCGGCAGTGACTACTGCGAGCGCGAGTGGCATGGCTATGTGCCGAGCCCCCAGCAGCTCAACCAGGCGTTCTTCCGGGCCGTCTCCCGGTCCAACAAGTGTGTGCTGGAGCCTGACTGCAAGCATGGTGATCCTGACCAATCATAGTCCCGACGCGCGTGAGCTCGAGATCATCGAGCGCCAGCTCGGGCGCAAGCCGCGCGGCATCCAGGCCGTGGCCGCCACCGATGGCGAGGGCACCCCGCTGGTGCTGCGCATGCATTCGCTGGTGGATGGCAAACCCTTCCCGACCCTCTACTGGCTGTGCGACGAGCGCCTCAAGATCTCGCTGTCACGCATCGAGGCCGAAGGCGTGATCAAGGAGCTGGAAGAGAGCCTCAAGACCGACGAGGAACTGCTGGCGCGCTATCGTGCCAGTCATGAAGCCTATGTCGCCGAGCGCTGGAGCTTCATGAGCGAGGCCGAGCGCAGCGCCATCGAGTCCCAGGGCTTCGCTGAGCTGATGCGCGAGCGTGGCGTCGGCGGCATCCGCGACTGGAATCAGGTGCGCTGCCTGCACACCCAGTACGCCCAGCATCTCGCCTATGCCGAGGGCAATGCCATCGGGCACTGGGTCGATGCCAACTACGACGTGCTGTCCGAGCTGCCCTGAGCCCTGCCTGCGATCTAGCCGACACTCAGTCCCTCGAGCAGAGGCCGTCGGCCAGGAGGCACAAGACGAAGAAGCCCGCCAATTGGCGGGCTTCTTGCGTCGTGCAGGGGGCGTTTCGGCTTACAGCGAGTGCGCGAACACCAAGGCGATGCACAGCGGGCAGATCAGGCGCACGTACCACGGCCAGATCTTCCAGAACAGGCTGGACTCGATGTCCGGCGCCCCGCTCTGGATCTCCTTGAGCAGCGCATGGCGCGACATTGCCCAACCGACCAGCAGACACATCACCAGCGCGACCAGTGGCTGGCTGTACTGGGTGGTCAACATGATCACCAGACCGAACAGCGCCCCGAAGTTGGCGGCGATGGTCAGACTGATGGCCATGATGGCGGCCCCGACGCCCAGGGTGGCGGCACGCCGTCCCAGCCAGCCACGCTCGACCACGAAGGATACCGGCACTTCCAGCATCGAGATGGAGGAGGTGATGCCCGCCACGCTCATCAGCGCGAAGAACGCCACCATCAAGACGTCTCCCGCGCCACCCATCTGACCGAACAGCGCCGGCAACGTATCAAACAGCAGCGTGTCGGAGCTCTTGAGCAGGCCGTCGGCATCGAAGATCTCGACGCCCAGATGGCGCGCGGCATACATGGCCGGAATCACCAGCAGGCCGGCCAGGAAGGCGATGCCGACGTCGATCAGCGTCACCAGCACGCCGAGACGCGGCAGGTTCTGCTCCGGCCCCAGATAGGAGCCGTAGATCAGCATCGCCCCCACGCCGAGCGACAGCGAGAAGAATGCCTGGCCCATCGCGCTCAGCATCAGGTCAGCATCGAAGATGCGATCCCACTGCGGGGTCAGATAGACACTCAGGCCTTCATCGGCGCCCGGCAGGGTCAGCACGTAGCCGATCAACCCCACCAGCAGGGCCAGCAGCAGCGGCATCAGACGTGTGGACCACTTCTCGATCCCGCCGCGCACGCCACCGACCACGATCGCCATGGTCAGGGCGAGGAAGACCGCCGTCAGCGAGACATTGCGCGTGAAGTCGAAGGTGGTCAGCCAGCTGGCGGCGGACGACATGCCCAGCGCCGCGCTGACCGGCGCGGCGGTATAGCCCAGCAGCCAGCCCGCGACGATGGCGTAGAAGGCCAGGATCAGGCTGGCGGTCAGCATGCCCGCCCAGCCCGCCAGCGCGCCGAAGCGCTTGGTGATGCCGCGCCCCAGACTCATGCTGGTGACGATATTGGCCTGACCATGCCGCCCGATGACCAGCTCGGCCATCAACGCCGGCCACGCCAGCAGGAAGGCCAGCACCAGATACATCACCACGAAGGCCCCGCCTCCGTTGTTGGCGGTCTGGGACGGGAAGCCCCAGACGTTGCCAAGCCCTACTGCCGAACCAGCGGCGGCCATCAAGAAGCCCAGCCGACTGGCGAAGCGTCCGCGCACCTGCGCCATCTGTCTCTCCTGCCTTGTTGTCCCGCGCCCGCCGTCAGGACGTCGCGTCATGTTGGAGTGCACCCCGATGAAAAGGCTCATGGGCGTCAGCGCCCGCCAGCCGTCGCCTGCGGGGGCGGCAAGGGTAGCAGAGCAGGCCCGTGAATGCAGGTACCACGCCGAGCATGCTCTCTCACTCTGCAAGGCAAGGTTGCGCCAAGGCGTCATGGCCCCGCCGCACAACTCGGGTAGGATGGAGACCACGACATTCTGGCGTGGCACTCGACCTTGCGTGCCACAACACACCTTCAGGAGAGCAACATGCATCGCATCTGTGTCTATCTGGGTTCCCGCGAGGGGGCCTCCCCGCATCACCGCCAGCAGGCCGAGGCACTGGGGACCGCGATCGCCGAACGTGGCTGGGGACTGGTCTATGGAGGAGCACGTGCCGGACTGATGGGCGCTTTGGCAGATGCCGCGCTGGCCGCAGGCGGTGAGGTGGTCGGCGTGATCCCGCAGGCGCTGGTGCGCAACGAGAAGGCACACACCGGGCTGACTCGGCTGATAGAAGTGGCGGACATGCATGAGCGCAAGGCCCAGATGGCCGCGCTGGCGGATGGTTTCGTGACCCTGCCGGGCGGGATCGGCACGCTGGAGGAGCTGTTCGAGACCTGGACCTGGCAATACCTGCGCTTTCACGCCAAGCCGATCGCCGTCCTCGACAGTGACGGCTTCTACGCGCCGCTGCTGGAATTTATGGATCGCACCGTCGAGGCGGGCTTCCTCGACGCGGATACTCGCGCCCGCCTGATCAGCGAACGCGAGATCACTCCCCTGCTTGACCGCCTGGCCCCCTCGTCAGGCGAGCAGGCCTGACGGCAAGCAGCATGGGTCAAGCCTCCGTGACGGGGTGTCGTGCACCGGCCTGATCGCGACAGGCCGGCTCCCCGAGATAGCGGCTGCGCTTGCTGGCGGTGATGCGTCGGATATCGACCATCACCAGCCCATCGATGCAGTAGCCGAAATCGGCATCGACACTGAAGTCGAGGAAGCGAGTGCCGCCGGGCTCGGTGACCTCGGCGTACTGCTTGTAGAGGGTCGGCACCGTCACGCCCATCGCGTCCAGCTGGGCGCGCAGGCGACGGAAATCACCCTCGGCATCCTGACCATCGAACAGACGCTCCGCCTCATGGGCGGCTCTGCCCGGTGCACTCTGCGCGACCGGTGCCCGTGCACGCGCCAGTCCCTCCTCATCCCCGTAGTAGTGGCGGTAATAGCTGACGATCAACGCCCGAGCAGCCTCCGGGTAGCTGTTGGAAAGCGTGACCGGGCCGAACAGCCAGCGAATCTCGGGGTGACGGCGCAGATAGGCACCCAGCCCCTGCCACAGGTAATCGAGACTGCGGCGCCCCCAATAGCGTGGCTGCACGAAGCTGCGCCCCAGCTCAAGGCCGTCCTGCATATGCGTGAACATCTCCGGCGTGAAGCGGAACAGCGTCGGGCTGTAGAGCCCCTTCTCGCCATGCGCCGCCATGATCTTGCCCACCTCACCGATGCGATAGGCCCCGGCGATCTCGAGATCGGCGTCATCCCACAGCACCAGATGACGGTAATGCGCGTCGTAACGGTCGATGTCACGACGCTCTCCCGTCCCTTCGCCGACGCGGCGGAAGCTCAACTCGCGCAGCCGACCGATCTCGCGCATCACGCTGGAACCGGGAAAGGCATCGAACAGGTAGATCTTCTTGCCGTCGCGGGTCTCACCCAGCAGCTCACACGGCGTCAGTTCCTCACGCAGCGCCTGGCGCTCCTCCGGATGACCGATGGCCTTCTCGGTCACGAACAGCCCGCGCTTGCCGCGTCCGATGCGATAGAGATGCTTGCGCAGCAGGCGTGTCTTGGCATTGGTGCTCAGGGCATCACTGTCGAGACGCGCCAGCGGAATCAGTTCCCCGATGCGCAGCTTGAGCTGACGTTCGCGCTGGCGAAACATCTCGTGGGCCAGCAGCGGCGTGCCGAGGCCACGGTTGATCGATGACAGGGTGTAGAAGAGCGTCGAGTTGCGACCACTGACGTGAATCGGCAGTACCGGCGCGTTGGTCTTGCGCGCGAAATGCAGGAAACCCGACAGCCACTTGCCGTCACGCGGCCCGGTCGGCCCTGCGCGCGAGACCTCTCCGGCCGGGAAGATGATGACGGCCTCTTCATTCATCAGTGCCTCGCAGATCTGGGTGCTGCTCCTGCGATACCCGCGGCGACTGAGGTTGTCCAGCGGCAGCAGCAAGGGCGCCAGCGGCTCGACCTTCATCAGGATGTCGTTGGCGACGATCTTCACGTCACGCCGCACCTCCCCGACCAGTTTGAGCAGCGCGAGCCCGTCCAGCGAGCCCAGCGGGTGGTTGGCGACGATCACCACTCGCCCGTAGGCAGGGATGTTCTCGCGCTCCCGCGAGGAGACGGAGTAGGCGAAGGAGAAGTGATCGAGCACACGGTCGATGAAGTCGAAACCGCGCAGACCGGCATGCTCGGCGAGGAAGGCATTGATCTCGCTCTCGTGAACCAGACGCCGCAGCAGCGCCAGCGCCGGGCGACGAATCAGAGGGTGGCGCCTGGCAAAGGCGGGATACTTGGCGGCGATGACACGGGCGGTATCGATCATGCTCACTCCTTTGCGCAACGCGGTGCGTCACTCGCAGTCTGAAACAGAGGCTTGATATCACGTCAGAATCGCGCCACTTCATGACAGGTGCGTCACAGTCCCCGTACAGTGAGATGACAGACATCCGTCTGAGGACGGAGCGATCACAGCAAGGCAGCCACGGTTGCCAAGCCAAGGAGATAGCGAATGTATGCGATAGCCGTCGAGAACGAGGCGCTGGTCTGGCAGGAAACCGAGGCCCCTTCAGGTATCGCCTCGGACGAGGTGCGTATCCAGGTGGCCTGGGCCGGCGTCAACCGCGCGGATCTGATGCAGCGCGCCGGGCAGTATCCGCCCCCGGCCGGGGAAAGCGAGATTCTCGGTCTCGAGGTCAGCGGCACCATCCTCGAGGTGGGCAGACACGTGGAACGCTTCCAGGTGGGGGACCCGGTCTGCGCCCTGCTGGCAGGCGGAGGCTATGCCGAAGAGGTGGTGGTCAATGCCCTGCAGGTACTGCCGGTGCCGGAGGGCTACGGCCTGCGTGAGGCGGCCGCCCTGCCGGAGATGTTCGCCACCGCCTGGCTGAACCTGTTTATCGAGGGCAACCTCAAGCACAAGGAACGCGTCCTGCTGCACGCCGGGGCCAGCGGTATCGGCACCACTGCCATCCAGCTGTGCGGCCTGTTCGGCCACCCCTGCTTCGTGACCGTCGGCAGTCAGGAGAAGCTGGACACCTGCCTGCGGCTGGGGGCCGATGCCGGCTGGAATCGCCACGATGGCAGTTTCGTCGATGCCGTGAACGAATGGGGCGGCGCCGACATGATTCTCGACCCGGTCGGCGGCGGCTACCTGTCAGGCAATCAGCAGGTCCTGAATCAGGATGGCCGCATGGTATTGATCGGCCTGATGGGCGGACGCATGGACGAGCTGGATCTGGGGCGCATGCTGATGAAGCGCCAGCGGTTGATCGGCTCGACCCTGCGTTCCCGCTCGCCCAAGGGCAAGGGCATGGTGCTGGATGCACTCTATGTCCACGTCTGGCCACGCCTGGCGCGAGGCGAGATACGTCCGCATATCGACAAGAGCTGGCCGATCCAGGACGCCGAGGCTGCGCATGCCTATGTGCAGGACAACGCCAGCACTGGCAAGGTGCTGCTGGCGGTAAGCGGGGCCTGAGTCCGTCGTCGACTGGCAGAACGCAAGAAGGCAGCCCGATGGGCTGCCTTCTGCAGGGGCTTTCACGCCGGTCATCTTTCGCCGGGCTGAACGCTCAGTCGTTGCGCTCGATGGCCTGGGCCTTCTGCCAGGTCAGTTGCAGCAGACGGGCATCATCTCCAGCGCGATGGCGCTGGATGCCGCCTTCGGCGATCACGGCTTCCTTGAGCTCGGCCCAGCGATTCAGCTGCTCCTCATCCAGCAGCCGGCGCAGCGCTTCCAGCCGGAAATGCGGCAGCATGCCGGCATGATGGAACAGCAACGACAACCAGGTATTGTCGTAGCCCCAGCTATCGCTGTACGCGATACGTGTCTCGCTCAGCTCATCATTGATCCACTGCGCCACTTCCCGCACCGGGCGACCTTCACGTGCCAATCGGGCGCGTGAAATGCCATGCAACAACTCAGCCTTGGGGTCCCAGTGCACCCACTCTTCCAGCGGCTGGATGAGGAAGGCACAGCTGCTGCCATCGGTACGCGCCAGACCGATCTCGATCGGGTAGCTGCCGCGGCCAAAGCCGGAGGCTTCAATATCGAGCAGAATAGGCAGCGTCACACGCGTCTCCCACGGTATCTCAGGCAGCCAAGGACCAGGCAAGAAGGGGTTGAATGTCTTCAGGTTACGGGAATTGCCCCCCGTTTGGCGAGTCCTGCTCATCCGGTTGGCATCAGAAGAGACGGAGACGACAGCGCCCTCACGAGGAGGGCGCTGTCAGAGGAGGCGATCGACGACGGCAGCAGCCGTCGGATTGGCTCAGTGGAGGGCGGCTTCGTCACCGCTGCGTGCATGCGCTTCCCAGTGCTCCGCCTTGTGCGGGCAGACCGCCAGCCCCAGCGAGCCTTCACGATAGGCACGTGCCAGGCGCTGCGCGGCAAGCGCATGATGACGCTCTGCCGCACGTGCATACCAGGTCACGGCCTTGGCCGGGTCACTCTGGTATTGCGCGCAGCCATGCTCGTAGATGCACCCTGCCTGGTACTGGGCATGGATGTCACCCGCCTGTGCCGCCTTGACGACGAAACGGGCACCCTTGGCCTTTTCCTGCGCCGAACTACCGCGCTGGAACAGCATGTGGCCGTACAATGACAGCGCACCGGTATGACCGGCCTTGGCGCAGTGATTGAACAGACGCATGGTCAGACGGTGCTTCTGCTGAGAGCCGGAAAGCCAGGAGGCGTGGAACAGACGCTCCGCCAGGCGGTATTTCAGTCCGGTCATCAGGGTTGAGGCCTGCGGCATGACGAGTAACCTTGAAACAGATAAGAGGGATGACGCCGTATCTGGCCCTTTCCTGAGCCTGCGACGCTGTTCTCCTTGCCAACGCTGTCAGTTTGCCCATGCGGGCGGCCTCGCGAGGCTGCTCCCCTGACAACGGGGCGCCAAGCATACTCGCGCAATCAGGGGGACTCAAGCCCGCCTTGTGGGTTTTTGTTACGCTGCTAATATGTGCGCCGTCCCGCGAGTGAAACCGCCGCCGCACCTGCCCTGACACACGCAGGCGACGCACGCTCGCCTTACCCGCTTTTGCCAACCACCCGACAGGGGAATCCTGCATGCAACGTAGAGCTCTAGGCCGCACCGGCATTGACGTGAGTCTGCTGTGCCTTGGCACCATGACCTTTGGTGAGCAGAACAGCGAAGCCGATGCCCACCAGCAGCTGGATCGTGCGCTCGATGCCGGCATCGACTTCATCGATACCGCCGAGATGTACCCTGTCCCGCCCAATGGCGAGACCCAGGGCCGCACCGAGCAGTACATCGGCAGCTGGCTGGCCGCACGCGGCAACCGTGACCAGGTCAAGATCGCCACCAAGGTCACCGGCCCGGGCATGGACTACCTCCGCGGTGGTTCACGCCTGACCCGCGAGCAGATCATCGCCGCCTGTGACGACAACCTGCGCCGTCTGGGCACCGATTACATCGACCTCTATCAGCTGCATTGGCCGGATCGCAAGACCAACTTCTTCGGCAAGCTGGGTTACCAGCCGGTGGAAGACGAGGACATGACGCCGCTGGAAGAAAGCCTCTCCGCGCTTGGCGAACTGGTCACCGCGGGCAAGATTCGCGCCGTGGGTCTGTCCAACGAGACGCCCTGGGGCGTGATGCAGTGCCTGAATCTGGCCGAGCGCCTGAATCTGCCGCGCGTCGCCAGCGTCCAGAATCCCTACAATCTGGTCAACCGCAGCTTTGAGGTCGGGCTGGCCGAGTTCGCGCACCGCGAAGATGTGGGCCTGCTCGCCTATTCGCCGCTGGCCTTCGGCACCCTGTCCGGCAAGTATCTGGATGGCGCCCGTCCGGAAGGCGCGCGTCTGACCCTGTTCGAGCGCTTTCAGCGCTACAACGCGGAACCGGCCCAGCACGTCATCGCCTGCTACGTGGATATCGCACGCCGTCATGGCCTGAACCCGGCGCAGATGGCACTCGCCTTCGTCAACACGCGTCCGTTCCTGACCAGCAACATCATCGGTGCCACCACCATGCTGCAGCTGGAGAGCAACATCAAAAGCCTCGAGGTGGAACTGAGCGACGAGGTGCTGGCCGAGATCGAGATGATCCACAACACCGCGCCGAACCCCTGCCCCTGATCTGTCCCTGACGCGCAACCCGACAGGCCGGTCGTGATGACCGGCCTGTTCGTCTCCAAGGAAACCCCATGAATCCCGCTGAACTGAGCATGATTCTCATGGCCGTGGCCGCCGGTGCCATGATGCCGATCCAGGCCGGCGTCAATTCTACGCTGGCCCTGCAGACCCACAGTTCGCTCATGGCCGCCATGGTCAGCTTCGTGATCGGCTCGATCGCCCTGATCGGTATCGTGCTGGCCATGCGATTGCCCATGCCGGGTATTGGTGCCCTGAAAGCGGCTCCCTGGTGGAGCTGGACCGGTGGTCTGCTGGGGGCCTTCTTCGTGGCAGCCAGCGTGATCCTGGTACCCAAGCTGGGCGCGGCCACCATGATGGCCACCTTCCTGGCGGGCCAGCTGACGGCTTCGGTCGTTCTGGATCACTTCGGTTGGGCAACCTTCCCGCAGCATGATCTCTCGCTGGGGCGCGTGGCGGGCGTGCTGTTGCTGTTCGCTGGCGTCTTCCTGATCCGACGCTATTGATGCCTTTGGCGTCACGCATCGCAATCTATGGCCCCGATAGTCCCGACGGACTCGGGGCCATGTTGTCTGCCTGATATACTGAGACCTTTCCCCTGTCAGGAGGTCTTCATGCTGAGTGTGATTTCGCCCGCCAAGTCGCTGGATTTCGACAACGCCCCCGTGACCTCCCGTCATACCCAACCCGACTTTCTTGATCAGGCTCAACCACTGATCGATATCCTGCGCGAGCAATCACCGCAGGACATCGCAAGCCTCATGAAGCTTTCCGACAAGCTGGCCGGCCTCAATGCCGCTCGCTTTCAGGAATGGCAGCCCCCCTTCACGCCAGACAACGCCAAGCAGGCGGTACTGGCCTTTCAGGGAGATGTCTATCAGGGCATGGCGGCAGAAACGTTCAGCGAGGAAGAATTCGAGCGCGCGCAACACAGGCTGCGCATTCTCTCCGGCCTCTACGGGCTACTGCGCCCGCTGGATCTCATCCAGCCGTATCGCCTGGAGATGGGCACCCGCCTGAGCAACCCGGCCGGCAAGGACCTCTACGCCTACTGGCGCAAGACGCTGACGCCGGCACTGGAGCAGGCCGTCGAAGACAGTGGCACGCCGATACTGGTCAATCTGGCCTCCAACGAGTACTTCAAGGCCATCGACGCCAAGGCATTCCGCCACCGTATCGTGACGCCGGTCTTCAAGGACGAGAAGAATGGTCAGTCCAAGATCATCAGCTTCTACGCCAAGCGTGCACGCGGCCTGATGAGCGCTTGGATGCTCAAGCACGATATCGAGACGGCCGAGGACCTCAAGGACTTCGATGTGGCCGGTTACCGCTTCTCCAATGCCGCCTCAGAGGGCGATACGCTAGTCTTCACGCGCAGTGAAGCCGACGCGGCACGCGCCTGACGCGCGCCCTGCAGGTCGCCCTGCGACTCAACCACCCAACCCGGGGAACGCCAGGTGCTCTCCTGCCCGGGGTTTGAGATAACGGCGATGAATATCGCCGAAAAGGACGTGATCCGCGCTTCCAAGCCATTCGTAAGCCACCATCTCGGCGCTGACGATACTGGCCCCCGCCGCCTCGCAGCGGGTCACTCCCAATGCTGCCTCACGCGGGCGGCGACTGGCGACACCATCAGCTACCAGCGCCACTCGATACCCCGCACCGCATAGTGACAGCACGGTCTGCATCACGCAGACATGCGCCTCGGCACCACATACCACCAGTTGATCACATCCGCTCTGCTCCAGCGCCTTTCGAAAATCCTGCGCCTCCAGCGCGCTGAAGCTGCGCTTGGTGAAGCAGCGGGTTCGCTCGCTCAGCAAGTGTGTCATGGGAGCACTTTCGCCCAGCTTGTCCGGACAGTGCTCCGTCAGCCACACGGGAATTTCCAGCGCCTGGGCGATGCCGCCCAGCCAGATGGCACTGTTGATGGCTTCGGTTCCGCCACTCAGTACCGGCATCAGGCGGGCCTGAAAGTCGATCAGCAACAACAATGACCGCCTCGCCATCAGGTGTTGAGACTTTTCGTCGTCCATTGGTCCTCCCACGTCGATTCTAGGGCTAGAATGGGGCTTCCACTTACACGCTAGCGCATCCAAGGAGATCCCACATGCGCCATCTGTTCATCATGCTGATGGTCGGCTTGCTCGGCTTCGGTCTGAGCGTCGAACACGCGGAGGCCAAGCGCCTCGGCGGCGGCAAGAGTTTCGGTAGCTACTCACGATCCGCTGACAGCGGAAAATCCTCCAGCTCACTGTTTGGCAGCAACAAGGCCACCAACAGCAGCACTGCAGCGAAGTCCAAGCCCTCCAGCGGTCTGTCCAAGTTTGCCGGCCCGCTGGCAGGTCTGCTGGCAGGTGGTCTGCTGGCATCGCTGTTCTTCGGCGGCGCCTTCGATGGTCTGCGCATGACAGACTTCCTGATCATCGCGGTGATCGCCTTCATCGCCTTCAAGTTCCTGAGCGCGCGCAAGAAGGCCGCCATGGCGAGCGGCGGGCCGGCAGGCAGCGGTAGCGCCTCCCCCCGTCACGATGATCAGCCACGTAACGTGCAGGCACGTGAAGCGCACCAGGAGCAGGGCGAGTCGCTGGCGCCTGCTGGCGGTATCGGTGCAGGGCTGGGCGGCGGAGCTCCCGTCAGTGAGCCTGCCTGGTTCGACAAGGAACAGTTCCTCGGTGGTGCCAAGGAGCACTTCATGACCCTGCAACGCGCCTGGGACAACAATGACCTGCCGCGCATCCAGGAATACGTGACGCCAGAGCTCTACAACATGCTGCGCGAAGAACGCGCTCAGCAGCCAGCCAACAACCGTACCGAAGTCGTGCGTCTGTTCGCTGAACTGGGCAGCGTGCAGGAAATCGGCAAGCAGGCGGAAGCGACAGTGCTGTTCCACGGCGTGCTCGACGAGAATGGCGAGCAGAACGAGTTCAACGAGACCTGGCACCTGGTCCGTGAGCTGCGCGATGGTGCAGACTGGTACATTCAGGGTATCGAGCAGAACAGCTAAACAGCTCCTCCCTCCCTGATGCGGTCTTCACACTGAGGACTCCATCAGATACCAGAGCGGCCGGATGATCACTCATCCGGCCGCTTTTTCATGCCTGCAAGGCAAGGAGCCAGACGGCAGACATAAAAAAACCGGCCACTGGGGAAGTGGCCGGCGGACTGGCTGCTCGACTGCAAGGCAGGAGTGCCATATCTCAAAAAGTCTGCTGATGGGATAGCACAGACAAGTTTCTAAGCAAGGGAACGTCGAAACTCACCTACTCAGAGTCTGGCATGACGCTTTAGTTCACCCTGATGAAGAAAAAGTCGAGCAACTCCGAGGTGCGCAACCCGCGACGCTTGACGCTCGATAAAGAGAAGCCGCCATAGCACTTCCTCCGCTCTCGGAAACAACGGACTCATGCGAGCCTCACGGCGCTCACGTGCATCACCTCGACAGACACGATGTGAATACCCTGAGGAATCGTGCAGCGAGGTTTTCCACACCCTCTTGCTCTCTTGCCCCCTTGCCCCCTGCGACTCCCTGGAACTCTGCTCCCCGTCTACGGCTTCCCCTGGCAAGCACGACGCAGTCCTTCCTTTGTCTCTCTTCTCTTTCGTGCCACTTTTTCCGCGCACAAAGAGAACCGCCCCTACAGCTGGGCTGCAGGGGCGGTTCAGTATAAGTGCCTGACGATGACCTACTCTCAC
>NZ_JAPNXT010000002.1:0-475590 GCF_030397495.1 Cobetia sp. 14N.309.X.WAT.E.A4 | reverse complement strand
GATCCGGGCTGAGCACAAGGGCTTTTTCAAGAGATTGTCATCACGCTGTCACGGACGTGGCCACTCAAGGCGTCATCCTTCCGCCGGCCGGGATACCGGCTGCGCCCGCCATCCGCCACGAGACTGCGACTGCGTCTCGAGAGCGGCTTCCAGGCGTGCTTCCGGCAGCTGCATGACGCGCGCCAAGAGTGTCAGCAAGGCCACCTCTTCATCGGCCAGTGTCTGATCGGCATGCACTATCTGAGCAAGCGCCGCGAACCAGCGTTGCTTGTCCATGGGACGCAGGTGCGCCAGATGCGTGAGATGACGGCAGCGCAGCGCAGGGTTATCCCCCCCCGTCTGCGACTGCGGATACTCCAACGCCAGACCAAGTTCCGCACTGGCGTCCAGGAAGATGTCCTTGCGCAGTGCTTCATCGTCGATGAGTCCAACCATCAGCACGAGCCAGTGCTGACAGGCCGGCTGGCATTGCTGCAGGGCCAGCGAGTCGCTCTTGCGATCGATCCGCGGATCCAGTGATTCCAGCAGCAGCTGCCATAGACACCAGACGAACATGTCCTGCGGAGGTGTCTGCGCCTTGAGCATGCGATGCGCGCGCTCATCCGCTTCCCGCCAGCGCGGTATCAACCGGTTGAGCAAGGGGATCCACTCGACCCGCGGCAAGGACTCGAGCCTGCGCCGTGCCTCACGCGCCCGCTTGCCGTCCAGCCAGTCATGCTGACGCTCAAGCTCGGTGAGCCAGACACCACGCGTGGTCAGCTCCGAGGGGGCGATCATCGCCACCACCAGCTGCGGACAGAGAAACCTCGACAGCGTCAGGCTCTCGAGTTCTCCTCGTGAGCGCGAGAGCTCCCCCATGACCGCCGCGCCGGCGATACCCGCCATGACCCCGCCAAGCACGTCTGCCCCGATGGGGCCCTGCTGCTCGAAGGTATGCACCGGCTGCTGGCGCGCACTCAGATACTGCCGGTCCCAGCGAGGTTCCAGGCGCTTGATGCGTTCATCCAGCGGAGGATGCGAGTCGAACCAGCCTGTCAGCCATGGCGGGCGCGCTTCGACGAAGAAGAGATGGTTGTAGGTCATGGCGCGTGGATGCTGAATGCGGCCCCGCCATCCCATGCCGCCAATCCGTTTGAGCGCAGACGCGATGCCATCCGGGAAGCGGGTCAGGCGCACCGCACTGGCATCGGCGAGATATTCGCGTGAGCGCGCGACCCCGCGCTGCAATAGCCGCCCTCCCAGCCCGCCGAGACTGCCGAGCAACCACAGCGCCACACCCACCAGCATCAGCTGTGGCATGCCGCCTTTCCTGTCGGAACCGGAGGAGCGCGCCCTGCCCAACACGAAGCCGATGCGCCCTGCCCCCATCAGGAAGCGCCCCGCCTCGGAGAGAAACACCAGGCCGTGGACTGCACTCGCCAGACGCAGGTTGAGACGAATATCGCCATTGGCGATATGGGCGAACTCGTGAGCGACCACGCCCTGCAGCTCGTTGCGATCCAGCTGCTCCAACGCCCCGCGACTCAGCGCGATCACCGCATCCTGTGGCCGATAGCCCGCCGCGAAAGCATTGATCATCGCCTCATGCGGCAGCAGGAACAGCTGCGGCGTGGGCAGGTTGGCGGCGATCGCCATCTCTTCCACCACATTCAGTGCCCGCCGCTCGCTCGAGTCCTGCGTCTCGACATCCACCAGCTTGCCACCCAGGCGTGCCGCCACCATCGCACCGCCCTGCTGCAGACGCCGCAGCTCACGCGCCGCGACCAGTGAATTGCACAGGAAGATGATGCTCGCCACCGGCCAGACATATTCAAACGTCGTGGTGGCCGGACGCCCCAGGAAACTGCTGATCGCGACATGCACCACGGCGCCGGCGGCAAGAGACACCACCAGCGACATGGCCGTGAAGGCCAGCAGCAATAGCCGCGTTCGACGACGCGCACTGTCCTGCTCGTGATAGAAATTCATTCGCGCTCGCCATCTATCCTGTCAGGATCACAGCTCAAGACCGCTGCGAGAGAAGCATCCGTCGGTCGGCTCATGAGAAGCTGACATCGGGGGCCTGACGAATCTTCACGCTGTCATCGAAGGCCAACAGGCCTGCATCACTGCGATGACCGAAGGTCGGTGCGAACATCACCTGCGGGAAGCTCTGGCGATAGACGTTGTAATCGGTGACGGCATCGTTGTAGGCCTGACGCGCGAAGGCGACGCGGTTCTCGGTGGCGGTCAGCTCTTCCATCAGGTCGCTCATGGTCTGGTCGGCCTTGAGCTCTGGATAGGCCTCGACTACCACATCCAGCTTGCCCAGACTCGCCGCCAGCCCCTGCTCGGCGCCGGCCAGACTGGCCAGCTTGTCCATGCTGCCGGGGTGCGCCGCTGCGGCATTCAAGGCGGTCATCGCCTTGTTGCGGGCATTGATCACTTCTTCCAGAGTGCCACGCTCATGGCTCAGATAGCCCTTGGCCGTCTCGACCAGATTGGGAATCAGGTCGTAGCGCCGCTTGAGCTGTACCTCTATCTGCGCGAAGGCATTCTCGAAGCGCGCCTTGAGGCTGACCAGCTTGTTGTAGATCGAGATCACGTAGATGACGATCAGCGCGATGGCGCCCAGCAGCAGAAATGTTTTCATGATGAGTCCCTTGTGATGATGCCTTTGCAATGAAGGCCCGGCAGGCGTTGTCCCGCTCTCCGGCGAGTCTTTGCAAGCGCCCCTGTCGCTCTTCCTGTGCAATCCGCTTCCAGTTTACCCATACCGGATGACGGCACCAGTCAATTGGATGACTGATTGCCAACGGGGCATCATGCGGCCGGCAACCTCACGGCACCCAATGCGCCATGAACTCGTGCACCGGCAGTGCCTCGAGTCGCTCGCGATCGGCCAGCAACGCCATCAAGGTGTCGCAACGCGAGGGCGGGAAGCAGGTGGCCAGATTGGCCCGACACTTGTCCTCGAGCGGGGCGAGCGACTCTTCACGCCGCCGGCGATGTCCCAGCGGGTATTCCACCGTCACCTGCTCGGTGGCAGTACCATCGCAAAAGATTACCCGCAGGGCATTGGCGATCGAGCGCTTGTCGGCTTCCAGATACTCGCGGGTGAAGCGCGCCTCTTCCTTGACGATCATCCTGTCACGCAGCCGGTCGATCTCCGGGTGAGCGGCATGGAAGCCATCTTCATAGTGATCCGCGTTCAACTCCCCGAAGATCAGCGGCACCGCGACCATGTATTGCAGGCAGTGATCGCGGTCCGCCGCATTGGCGAGCGCGCCCTGCTTGGAGATGATGCGGATCGCCGATTCGTGGGTGGTGATCTCGATGCGCTCGATCTCCTCGATCCGGCCGCGCACCTCAGGATGGAGCTGGATGGCGGCCTCTGCGGCGGTCTGGGCATGGAATTCGGCCGGGAAGGAGACCTTGAAGAGCACGTTCTCCATCACATGGCTGTCCAGAGGGCGCGCCAGCGTCAGACGTCGCTCGCCTTCAGGCTTGAGGGCGAGATCGCGGTTGCCGTGACTGAAGGAGACATCATTGAAGCCCCACTGCGGCGCACTGAGGGCACCGGGGACGCCCATCTCGCCACGCAGGGCGATGTCCGCCAGCCGCACGCCGCGTGAGGTGGCGTCTCCCGCCGCCCAGCTCTTGCGCGAGCCCGCGTTGGGCGCATGCCGATAGGTGCGCAGGCTCTGGCCATCGACGAAGGCGTGCGACAGCGCCGACAGCAACTGCTCGCGATTCGCCCCCATCAAGCGCGCCGTCACCGCGGTGGTCGCCACCTTGACCAGCATGACATGGTCGAGACCGACGCGGTTGAAGCTGTTGTCCAGCGCCAGCACACCCTGGATCTCGTGCGCCATCACCATGCTCTCCAGCACATCGCGCATCACCAGGGGCGGCTTGCCCAGCGCAACACGCTGGCGCGAGAGATGGTCCGCCACCGCCAGAATGCCGCCGAGATTGTCCGAGGGATGCCCCCACTCCGCCGCCAGCCAGGTGTCGTTGTAATCCAGCCAGCGGATGGTGCAGCCGATGTCCCATGCCGCCTTGACGGGATCGAGACTGAAGGAGGTGCCGGGCACGCGCGCGCCATGCGGCACCAGCGTCTCGGCCACCAGCGGCCCGAGATGCTTGGTGCATTCCGGGAAGCGCAGCGCCAGGATGCCGCAGCCGAGAGTATCCATCAGACACAGACGAGCGGTGTCCATCGCCTCTGCCGAGGGACCTGAGCGCTCGTGCTTGCCGGCCAGACCGTCCACATTCGAATCCGCATCCGCATTCGCGACAGGGGGGGCGTCGCAATACCCCAGCACATAGTCGGCGATCTGCTGAAGCTCCGGGTCATAGTACGGGCGCTGATTGGCGCTGGCCTGATTGGCGCTGAGGCAGCTTGCGCCCGCCTGATCAGAGGATGGCGTGCTCATACATGACCTCCTGTCGTGGATCGTCTTTGCCCGCATGCGACTCCCGTCACACCTGTACTTCCCCCCACTACCTGCACACATACCACAGAGACGCGAAAGCCGGCCCTCTGCACATGCATGCCAGGCCGGCTTTCATCGAGATGCCGCAGGAGGGATATCAAGAGGGATATATTGACAGTAGACCATCGCCTGCCAATGCCGGCGCTAGCGCATCAAGGTCTCCGCCGGCACCCGCACCCAGCCTTCCATCAGGATACGCGCGCTGCGACTCATCACGGCTTCACTGACGGTCCACTCGCCCTCGCCTTGCTGGCCATCACTGACCTGGCCTGCCTCTGTCTGCCGGTGGGCACTCGCGCCGACCCTGAGCGTGCCGGAAGGATGTCCGAAGCACACCGAGTCACGCGCCGCGCCAGCCTGCCCGGCCCCAGACTCAGCATCGGCTCCGCCACCGGCGGCAAGATTGACCAGCGTGCCGGGTACCGCAGCCGCCGCGGCAATGGCGACAGCCGCGGTGCCCATCATGGCGTGGTGCAGCTTGCCCATCGACACGGCGCGAATCAGTACGTCGATCTCGCCTGCCTTGATCTCGCGACCACTGGAGACGACGTGATCCACCGGCGGCGCCACGAAGGCGACCTTGGGGGTGTGTTGGCGCGTGGCCGCCTCAGCGAGATCCTTGATCAGTCCCATGCGCAGTGCGCCGTGGGCGCGCAATGTCTCGAGGCGCGCAAGCGCCTCGGCGTCCGAGTTGATCGCCTCCTGCAGCTCGGTGCCCTGATAGCCGAGGTCGCGGGCATTGACGAAGATGGTCGGGATGCCGGCGTTGATCAGGGTCGCCTGGATCTGCCCGCCAGCGGCCACCGATTCCGGCACCTCCAGCGCATCGACCACATTGCCGGTGGGGAACATGCTGCCCTCACCCGCGGCGGGATCGCGGAAGGCGACCGCCACTTCGGCGGCCGGGAAGGTCACGCCATCCAGGGCGAAGTCGCCGGTTTCCTGGACGCGCCCTTCGCACATCGGCACGCGCGCGATGATGGTCTTGGCGATGTTGGCCTGCCAGATGCGCACCTCGGCGATGCCGTCACGCGGCAGGCGCTCGGCCGGCACCAGGCCCTTCTCGATGGCGAAGGGCCCGACCGCCGCCGAGAGGTTGCCGCAGTTGCCGCTCCAGTCGACGAAGGGCGAGTCGATGGAGACCTGGCCGAACAGGTAGTCGACGTCATGATCCGGCTGTTCGCTGCGACTGATGATCACCGTCTTGCTGGTGCTGGAGGTCGCGCCCCCCATGCCGTCGATCTGCTTGGCGTAGGGGTCGGGGCTGCCGATCACGCGCAGCAACAGGGCGTCACGCATCGGGCCCGGCACCTGCGCCGCTTCCGGCAGTTCATCGCGCAGGAAGAACACGCCCTTGCTGGTGCCGCCACGCAGATAGGTGGCGGGAATCCTGAGCTGTGCCTGCTGGCTCATGCCGATACCTCCGCCGCCGTCTCGCCCGGTGCCTGTGAGCTGAGGAAGTCTTCAGCGAAGCGCTGCAGCACACCGCCCGCGGAGTAGATGGAGACCTCCTCACGGGTATCGAGGCGACAGGTGACCGGCACGCGTTCGACCTGGCCTGCCTTGTCGCCGGCGGTGCGCTCGATCACCAGCGTGAGCGCTGCCCCCGGGGCCGGTTCGCCCTCGACGGCGTAGATCTCGCTGCCATCCAGCGCCAGCGTCTTGCGTGTGGTACCGGCGGCGAACTGCAACGGCATCACGCCCATGCCGACCAGATTGGTGCGGTGGATACGCTCGAAGCCTTCCGCGACGATGGCCTCGACCCCCGCCAGCCGCACGCCCTTGGCCGCCCAGTCACGCGACGAGCCCTGGCCGTAATCCGCACCCGCGATGATGATCAAGGGCTGCTTGCGCTGCATGTAGGTCTCGATGGCCTCCCACATGCGCACTACCTTGCCTTCCGGCTCCAGACGCGTGAGCGAGCCCTGCTTGACCTCGCGCTTGCCGTCTGCCCCTTCCACCACCGCCATCTCATTGATCAGCTTGGGATTGGCGAAAGTGGCCCGCTGTGCAGTGAGGTGGTCCCCACGGTGGGTGGCGTAGGAATTGAAGTCCTCCTCCGGCAGGCCCATCGCGGCCAGATACTCGCCCGCCGCACTGCTGGCCATGATGGCATTGGAGGGCGACAGGTGATCGGTGGTGATGTTGTCCCCCAGCACCGCCAGTGCCCGCATGCCGGTGAGCGTCGGCGCGCTGGCCAGGCCGCCTTCCCAGTACGGCGGACGACGGATGTAGGTGCTCATCTCGCGCCAGTCATACAGGGGACTGGTGGAGGCATCGCGGTCGTCTCTGGCCTCGAACATCGGGATATAGACCTGACGGAAGTGGTCCGGCTTGACGCTGGAGCCGACGATGGCGTCGATCTCCTCGTCGCTCGGCCACAGGTCCTTGAGCATGATCGGCGAGCCGTCCGGCGCATGCCCCAGCACGTCCTTCTCGATATCGAAGCGGATGGTGCCGGCGATGGCGTAGGCGACCACCAGCGGCGGCGAGGCCAGGAAGGCCTGCTTGGCGTAGGGGTGGATACGGCCATCGAAGTTGCGATTGCCGGACAGCACCGCGGTGGAATAGAGATCGCGCTCGATGATTTCCTGCTGGATCGCCGGGTCCAGGGCACCGCTCATGCCGTTGCAGGTGGTGCAGGCGAAGCCGACGATGCCGAAGCCGAGCTGCTCGAGTTCCGGCAGCAGTTCCGCTTCTTCCAGATACAGCTGCACCGCCTTGGAGCCCGGCGCCAGCGAGGTCTTGACCCACGGCTTGCGCGTCAGTCCCAGCGCATTGGCGCGCCGAGCCAGCAACCCTGCGGCGATGACGTTGCGCGGGTTGGAAGTATTGGTGCAGCTGGTGATGGCGGCGATGATCACCGCGCCATCCGGCATCAGGTCACGCCCGTCCTCGTCCTGCTCATGCTCGACCACGCCGGAGATGCCGCGCGCGGCCAGCTCGCTGGTCGGCACGCGACTGTGCGGATTGGAGGGCCCCGCCAGGGTGCGCACCACCGAGGACAGATCGAAGATCAGCTCGCGCTCATATTCCACCGCGCCCTCGATATGGCCGGTCTCATCTGCCCACAGGCCAGTCTCGCGTGCGTAACGCTCGACCAGCGCGATGTTCTCCGGCTCGCGGCCGGTCAGGGTCAGGTAATCCAGCGTCTGCTGGTCGATGTAGAACATCGCCGCCGTGGCGCCGTACTCCGGCGTCATGTTGGAGATGGTGGCGCGATCACCCAGCGTCAGGCTGGCCGCGCCTTCGCCGAAGAATTCCAGATAGGAGGAGACGACCTTCTCGGCGCGCAGGAATTCGGTCAACGCCAGCACGATATCAGTGGCGGTGATGCCCGGCTGCGGGCGCCCGGTGAGGCGCACGCCGATGATGTCGGGCAGGCGCATGTAGGAGGCACGCCCCAGCATCACGCTCTCGGCCTCCAGCCCACCGACGCCGACGGCGATCACGCCCAACGCATCGACATGTGGCGTGTGGCTGTCGGTGCCCACCAGGGTATCCGGGAAGGCGACTTGATGGCCCTTTTCATCGGCGCGCGACTCGATCACCGGCGACATCCGCTCCAGATTGATCTGGTGCATGATGCCGTTGCCCGGTGGGATCACGTCGATGTTCTCGAAGGCCTGACGGGTCCAGTCGATGAAGTGGAAGCGGTCCTCGTTGCGACGCTCCTCGATGGCGCGGTTCTTGGCGAAGGCGTCCTTGTCGAAGCCGGCGTGCTCCACCGCCAGCGAGTGGTCGACGATCAACTGGGTCGGCACCACCGGATTGACCTTGGCCGGGTCTCCGCCGCGCTCGGCGATGGCATCACGCAGGCCAGCCAGATCCACCAGCGCGGTCTGACCGAGGATGTCATGACACACGACGCGCGCGGGGTACCACGGGAAATCGAGATCACGCCGACGCTCGATCAATTGCACGAGGCTGTCACGCAGCTGATCCGGCGGGCAGCGGCGCACCAGGTTCTCGGCCAGTACGCGTGAGGTATAGGGCAGACCGGCGTAGGCGCCGGGGGCGATGTCTTCCACGGCGGCACGCGCATCGAAGTAGTCGACCGGGGTACCCGGTGACGCCGTGCCAGGCAGGGGTTTGCGATACTCGGTATTCATGGGCATCCGGACTCATCAGGCGATCAGGAAAACGATCGGCCAGCACGCTGACTGGCCGAGGAAAGGGTCAGTCGCGCTGCTCGATGGGCAGCCAGTCGCAGTGCTCCGGGCCAGTGTAATCGGCGCTCGGGCGGATGATGCGATTGTTGGCGCGTTGCTCGAAGACATGTGCCGCCCAGCCGGTCAGGCGTGAACAGACGAAGATCGGCGTGAACAGCTTGGTGGGAATGCCCATGAAGTGATAGGCGCTGGCGTGGAAGAAGTCGGCGTTGCAGAACAGCTTCTTCTCGCGCCACATCACGGCTTCGACGCGCTCGGAGACGGCGTAGAGCTGCGTATCGCCCACATCGTCCGCCAGCTTGCGAGACCACTCCTTGATGATGGCATTGCGCGGGTCACGCTCACGGTAGATGGCGTGGCCGAAGCCCATGATCTTCTCGCGGCGTTCCAGCATGCCGAGAATCTCGCGCTCGGCCTCCTCCGGTGAGCGCCAGTGCTCGATCATCGCCATCGCCGCCTCGTTGGCACCGCCATGCAGCGGTCCGCGCAGCGAGCCGATGGCTGCCGTCACGCAGGAGTGCAGGTCAGACAGCGTCGAGGCGCAGACACGTGCGGTGAAGGTCGAGGCATTGAATTCGTGTTCGGCATAGAGGATCAGCGAGGTATTCATCACCGCAGCATGCAACTCGCTGGGGGCTTCGCCATGCAATAGGTGCAGGAAGTGCGCGCCGATGGAGTCGTCATCGGTCTCGGTGTCGATGCGCACGCCATCATGACTGAAGCGATACCAGTAATTGATGATCGACGGGAACACGGCCAGCATGCGGTCGGCCTGATCGGACTGCTCCTCGAAGCTCTCTTCGGTCTCCAGATTGCCGAGCATCGAACACCCGGTACGCATCACGTCCATCGGGTGAGCGCTGGCCGGAATCTGCTCAAGCACCGCCTTCAAGGCGTCCGGCAGACCCCGCAACCCCTTGAGGCGCGCAATGTAGGCATCCAGCTCCGCCTGATTGGGCAACTTGCCCTTGAGAAGCAGATAGGCAACTTCCTCGAAGGCTGCGTGACTGGCGAGGTCTTCCAGGTCGTAACCGCGATAGCGCAGACCGGAACCGGACTTGCCGACGGTGCACAGCGCCGTCTCACCGGCACTCTGGCCGCGTAGACCACTGGGGGCGCTGGTGCTCGAAGTAGCGGTGGTCGGGTTGGCGATGGTATCTGACATGGCGTGATCTCCTTGGCAGTGACGTCATTGAGTTGTTCTTTTTCTTGTAGGGCATAAAGCGTCAAGCCCCTCGCCGGCCAGGCGTCTGCCAGCGAGGGAGAAACGGTCGGGCCGAGAGTGCCGGCCCGTGAAGCCGATGACCTCCAGAGGCGAGACATGGCGTCCGTCTCGAGCGTCTGGCATCAATCCTTGCGGCTTTCGGCCTCGAACAGGGTGTCCAGCTTCTGCTCGAAGGTGTGGTAATCGAGGAAGTCGTAGAGCTCCATGCGGGTCTGCATGTCGTCGACGACATCCTTCTGATCACCCTTGTCGTGGATGTTCTGGTAGACCTTGAGGGCGGCGGCGTTCATGGCGCGGAAGGCAGACAGCGGATAGAGCACCATCCGGCAGCCGACATCGCCCAGCTCGCGCTGGTTGAACAGCGGCGTGGCGCCGAATTCGGTGATGTTGGCCAGGATCGGCGCGTCAACGCCCTCACAGAAGGCACGGTAGTCCTCGAGGGTATGCACCGCCTCGGCGAAGATGGCGTCGGCACCGGCTTCGACACAGGCGTTGGCACGTGCGACGGCGGCTTCGAGCCCTTCCTTCTGGAAGGCATCGGTGCGCGCGATCAGATAGAAGCTGTCATCACGACGCGCATCGGCAGCGGCCTTGATGCGATCGACCATCTCCTGGCTGGAGACGATGGCCTTGTTGGGACGGTGTCCACAACGCTTCTGGGCGACCTGGTCCTCCAGGTGCACGGCAGCCACGCCGGCACGCTCCATCTCCTGAATGGTGCGCGCGATGTTGAAGGCGCCACCCCAGCCGGTATCGATGTCCACCAGCAGCGGAAGCTCGCTGGCGGCGGTGATGCGACGCGCATCTTCCAGCACGTCATTCATGCTGGTCATGCCCAGATCCGGCAGACCGTAGGAGGCGTTGGCCACGCCGCCACCGGACAGGTAGATCGCCTGATGCCCGACGCGCTCGGCCATGATGGCGGTGTAGGCATTGATGGTGCCGACGATGGGCAGCGGACGATTGGCCTCCAGCGCCGCGCGGAAGCGGGCACCGGGGCTTGGCAGGGCGGTGGAACTCAGATGGCGTGACATGACATCTCCCGGGCTGGGCCCATGACGGGGTTGGAATTGTTCGGTCGGTTCAAGTCGTGAGCGGTGCGTCAGCTCACTCTTCGCCCTGCTCCTGCTTGAGCGTGGCGGCATAGCGGCGGGCGACGTTCTCCCGCGAGGCGCTGACATGGCGGCGCATCAGCAACTCCGCCAGTTCCTCATCGCCGGACTCGATGGCATCGACGATGCGATGATGCTCGACGAAGGCCTTCTGCGGGCGTGATCCACTGGCGCTGAACTGGGTGCGGTACATGCGCACCAGGTAATAGAGGTCATCACAGAGAATCGTCATCAGCATGTGGTTGTGGCTGCCGAGCACGATCTGATAGTGGAAATCGAGGTCGCCTTCCTTCTGGAAGTAGGCGGTACCGGTCTTGAGGTCCGACTGCTGTTCGTGGGTCTTGAGCACGCTGCGCAGCCGCGCGACCTCTTCCTGTGTCATGTGGCGTGCGGCCAGACGGGCGGCCATGCTTTCCAGTGCCTCACGCACATCGAACAGCTCCAGCAGCTCGGTCATCGAGAGCTTGACCACCCGCGCGCCGACGTGGGGCACGCGCTCGATCAGACGATGGACCTCGAGGCGGCGCATGGCCTCGCGCAGCGGTCCGCGCGAGATCCCGTAGGCCTGAGCCAGGCCGGGCTCGGTGATCTTGCTGCCCGGTGCCAGCTCGCCACGCACGATGGCGTCCTGCAATTGATGGAAGACACGCTCGGCCAGGGTGCGCACCTCGGGGGTCGCTGCCGTCGCGGAAGCGGTGTGACCTGCCTGCTCGGCAGTCGCGCCGCGCGCAAGGCTTCGAGCGGTGGTGGCATTGTGAAAGGCATCGGTGGTCATGGCGGTCAGGCAATCCGGCTGGCAAGGGACAGAGGCAAGGCAATGGCGGCGAGGGACTTTCAGCACCATTGTCGACAATCATTCACTGAATGCCAGACTAGCCAGCGCGCCTGTGTGGGTCAAGATGCAATCCGCCAAATCCTCTACACCTTTGGCGTTAGACACGGCTACCCTGCTGGAAAAACTACTGTCAGAACAAGGTTGAACTGCCCTGAACCTCGTCATGCAAGCCAACCCGCCAGCACCGTCTGGCGGCACGGCAAGGCACGATGAACGGCACGAAAAACGCCCCGCCAGCGCAAGCTGACGGGGCGTTCGACTCTCGGGGACTCGCCCTTTCATCGGCAGGCTTGTCGACAATCCTTCAGATTTAGCCGAAGCTGAGCTCCGCGCCGATACGGCGGGGTTTCTGGAAGGGCAGCGAATGATCGGTGCCGGGGATTTCCAGCGATTGCCAGCCCGGATAACGTTCGGCCAGCAGCGCATGATAGTCACGCAGGGTCGTGGGGCTCTTGCCACCGACCATGCTGCGTACCTCGCCGCCTGCCGCCAGCACGTCAGCCAGCAGAGCCTCGCGGTCAATCTCGCGCACGGCATGCGTGACACAGTCCAGGGCATTGGCGAAGCCCAGATGACGATGCGCCAGGCGCGCCACCATCATGCGCTCGGCACGCGGGTTGCGCGTGCGATGCGGGGAAATGAGGTCGAGGAACGCGGTGATCCCCGCCTCGGGGCTTGCCGCCTCGCGCATCGCATGCGCCGCCTCGGCGTAGCCATCGCGCACCTGGATCATGGTGGCGTGGCATTCGCGCTCCAGCAGCGCCGGTTCCAGCAGGCTGATGTCGCCGACCTTCACCTCCGGGCGCTCGGCGCGCAGACGCTGGACAAGACGCATGGCGACCAGCCCGCCAAAGCTGTAGCCGATCAGGTCGAAATGCGTGATGCGCTGCGTCTCGATCAAGGCCATCACATCCTCGACCACCTGCTCGAGGGTGAAGGGAGGTTCACCACCATCGGGTGACACCGTCTGCCCCATGCCGCGCAGGTCAGGAATGATCAGCTCGTCATGGGCCGTGAGATGCCCGACCAGCGGCGCCCAGGTCAGCGTGCCGGCCACACCCGCGCCGTGCAGCATCAGCAATCGACGCCCGCCCTGGGCGCCATGCCGCTTGAGACGCTGCCAGAAGAGGGTCTGATCAGGGCGAGCCAGCAGGTGCTGGCCGTGTTCAAAATCGGGATGCATGGCGGGAGGCTCCGATGACATGCCATGGGCCTCGCGCAGACTTGTACCTGCAGGACACAGATAGCGCGAGGCACACATGAAGGCAGACGATGTAAAAGAGCGGGCTGTAGACAGTGCGTAAAGCGCGCGAAAGCAGGCACCTTAATCAGCGAGTGAGCCGACGACAAGTCATTGACGGCAAGACAGCGATGAGAGCCAGTGATGACAGGGGCTTGTCGGAATCGCACGCATGGGCGGACAAAACGCCCTCGGATGCCTAGAATGCCCTGTCCGCCAACGGAAGCTGTCATGACCATCTCGCTCGAAATCAACGCCCTGCCCTACGCCCTCGCCGCCGAGGACGAGGCCTCCACACTGTCGCGCTTCGCACGCCTGCGTACGCGCCCCGACGCCGTGCTGCTCGACAGCGGCCAGCCTTCACTGGCCGGCGGTCGCTTCGACATCATCAGCAGCGACCCGCTGGCCGTGCTGGAGCAAGGCGCGCATGGCGGCAAGCTCACCGGCCCACTGCCGGAGTCGATGCGTGACCTGAGCCAGTTCAGTGAAGCATTGGAGCGCCTCGCCCGCCTGCCGGTGATCGAGGCCCAGCGCCAGCTGTTGACCCTGCTGCCGCAGACGCTGGCAGGCGAAGAGCTCGCCCAGCATGATCTGAGCGCCGAGGACCTGCCGTTCATCGCCGGCCTGCTGGGTTACTGGAGCTATGACTTCGGCCGCGCGCTGGAGAATCTGCCCGTCCAGGCACAGGACGACATCGCCCTGCCCTGGTCACGCCTCGGTCTCTACGACTGGGCATTGATCAGTGATCATCAGCGTCAGCAGAGCTGGCTGATCGCCTCGCCCCAACGGCGCAGGCAGGTGCTTGAGTGGCTGGAGCAACCGGCACCGAGCCGCGCCGACTTCGCCCTCGACACCCCCTTCTCGCCGCTGCTGGATCGCGCGGGCTACGGCGAACGCTTCCGTCAGGTGATGGAGTATCTGCACGCTGGTGACTGCTACCAGATCAACCTGACCCAGCGCTTCTCCGCCGACTGCAGTGGCGACAGCTGGGATGCCTACCTGCGCCTGCGTCAGGCCACGCCGACGCCCTATGCGGGTTATCTGAGCTGGCAGGACGCCAAGGGCGAGGAGATGGCCATCGTCTCCGTCTCGCCGGAGCGCTTCGTCGAGGTCAATCACCGCGCGGTCGAGACCAAGCCGATCAAGGGCACCCGCGCACGTGGCGCGACACCGGAAGAGGACGCCCGACTGGCCGCCGAGCTGCTGGCCAGTCCCAAGGACCGCGCCGAGAACGTGATGATCGTCGACCTGCTGCGCAATGATCTGGGGCGTGTATCCGCGCCCGGCAGCGTCAAGGTGCCATCGCTGTGCGCGTTGGAGAGCTACGCCAACGTGCACCATTCCGTCAGCACCATCACCAGCACGTTGGAGGAAGGGCGCGATGCGCTGGATCTGCTCGGCGCCGCCTTCCCCGGTGGCTCCATCACCGGCGCGCCCAAGATACGCGCCATGCAGATCATCGAGGAGCTGGAGCCGGTTCGCCGCAGCGCCTATTGCGGCAGCCTCGGCTACCTGGATATCCGCGGGCACATGGATACCTCCATCGCGATCCGCACGGCGGTGATCGCCGAGGGCCAGGTGCACCTGTGGGGCGGCGGCGGCCTGGTCGCCGATTCCGAGGAAGAGGCCGAATACCGCGAAAGCCTGGCCAAGATCCAGCGACTGATGGAAGCGCTCGGCTGACAGGTGGCGTTATAAAGCGTCATGAGCGCCATAACTCGATGGCATATAACGATCGAACGAATTCGTATTGGGGAAGCAGTGCCCGCCTTTGATAGGGTAGGCGCATTCCTGCACGTCTCCTTGAGCGCTACCCGCCTCTGCTGATGGCCTTTCCTGGCCATTGATCAGCCCTGCGCCCCGCTCCATCGGACGTGCCCTCGTTCTGGAGACTTCTCATGTCCGATACCTTCGATCTCGCCCGCATCAATGCCGAATTCGGCAACGACCCCGAAGCCCTGACTCGCTGGGCCCTGTCGCTGGACAAGCACGCCATCTGCACCACCAACTTCCGCCCCTTCGAGGCGGTGATCCTGCACATGGTGACGCGCTTCCGTCCTGACATCCCCATCGTGTGGATGGACAACGGCTACAACACCGATGCCACCTATCGTTTCGCCGATGAGGTGACGCGCAAGCTGAATCTGAATCGCATCATCTATCTGCCGCAGCGTACCCGCGCGCACCGTGAAGCCGTCGATGGCCTCACGCCGCATATCGATGACCCGCGCCACGAGGCCTTCACCCGTGAAGTGAAGCTCGAGCCCTTCGAGCGTGCCCTGCGTGAGCTGAACCCCGAGATGTGGTTCACCGCCGTGCGCGCCAGTGACACCGCCTTCCGTGCCGGCATGCAGCCGGTCTCGCTGAACGGCGATGGCCTGATCAAGGTCGCACCGGTGCTCCACTGGTCCTCCAAGCAGATGCACGAGTATCTGGTCGCCCACGACCTGCCCAACGAGTTCGACTACGTCGACCCGACCAAGGCGGAAGACAACCGTGAGTGTGGCCTGCACCTGGCGCACTGATACTGTCGGCCACACGCAAAACGCCCGCCTCTCAGGAGGCGGGCGTTTTCATTTGCGCAATGGCAGATCAGGCGAGCGGCACTCAGCCCACCGGCACTCAGCGCACCGGCAGCTCGATATCGTGGAAAATCTCGTGCTCATGACGCGGGCCGGCGGCCAGTGCCGCCTCGACACGATCGCGTGTCAGGTGCGGCGCGAAGCGTTCGACGAACTCGAACATGTAGCTGCGCATGAAGGTGCCGCGACGAATGCCGATCTTGGTCGTCGAGCTGTCGAAGAGATGCGTCGCATCCAGTGCCACCAGGTCCTCGTCCGCCACCTCGTCCACCGCCATGTGCGCGACGATGCCGATGCCCATGCCCAGGCGCACATAGGTCTTGATGACATCGGCATCCGAGGCGGTCAGCACGACATTGGGCGCCAGGCCATGTGACTTGAAGGCATCATCCAGCTGGCTGCGCCCGGTGAAGCCATAGGTGTAGGTGACCAGCGCATAGCTGGCCAGTGTCTCGAGGGTCAGCTCCTCGCCATTGGCCAGCGGATGATCCTTCGGCACCAGCACGCAGCGATTCCAGCGGTAGCACGGCAGCAGGATGAGGTCGTTGAACAGCTCCAGCGACTCGGTGCAGATGGCGAAATCGGCCTGCCCCTCACTGACCATGTTGGCGATCTGCTTCGGGGTGCCCTGCTGCATGTGCAACGCGACATCCGGGTACTTGCGCGTGAAATCGGCGATCACCGGCGGCAGGGCATAGCGTGCCTGGGTGTGGGTGGTGGCGATCGCCAGACTGCCACGGCGATCATCGCTGTGTTCCTGCGCGACATGCTTGATGTTCTCCACCGTACGCAGCACCTGGCTTGCCAGCTCGACGATCGACTCACCCGCCGGCGTCACGCGCGTCAGATGCTTGCCACTGCGCGCGAAGATCTCGACGCCCAGCTCATCCTCCAGCAGACGAATCTGCTTGGAGATCCCCGGCTGTGAGGTATAGAGACTCTGAGCGGTCGCTGACACGTTCAGATTGTGTCGGGTCACTTCCCAGATGTAACGCAACTGCTGGAGTTTCATGCGACTTCACTCTCCTGAGAAGCCCCGTCGACGCGGGAGAGCGCGACAGTGGCCCGGACATGGCCGTTCACCCTGCTAAGATGATCGGGCGATAAAATCATGAACAATGATTCCTTTCGGGAATATACAGTCAAGAGTAGATTGACGGCAGTAACCTGACAAGGGGTAGACA
The DNA here is from genome assembly GCF_030397495.1 of Cobetia sp. 14N.309.X.WAT.E.A4. Taxonomy (NCBI): domain Bacteria; kingdom Pseudomonadati; phylum Pseudomonadota; class Gammaproteobacteria; order Oceanospirillales; family Halomonadaceae; genus Cobetia; species Cobetia sp. 14N.309.X.WAT.E.A4. Next base: position 458,762 of record NZ_JAPNXT010000002.1, on the reverse strand, counting down.
AGGGATGGATGTCACACAGCTGCTGCTATACGTACTGGCAGGCGCCGGAGTGGGCTTTGCGGTCGGTGTCACCGGCGTGGGCGGTGGCTCACTGATGACACCGCTGCTATTGATGTTCGGCTTTCCGCCGCATGTCGCGGTCGGTACCGATCTGCTTTACGCCGCCATCACCAAGGCCGGCGGTGCCTTCGCGCACCATCGCCAGGGGCATGTGGACTGGACCATCACCCGTCGTCTGGCCCTGGGCTCCATCCCCGCCGCGCTGGTGACCATCGGCGTGCTGCATGCCTTCTTCACGGACCCCACCGCCTACGCAGGCCTGATCAAGGGCATGCTGGGCGTGATGTTGATCCTCACCGCCGGCGTGCTGCTGTTCAAGAAACGCCTGTTGGGCCTGATCAGTCCGGAAAGCTTCATCGTGCGGCATGCGGCACCGCTGACCGTGCTGTCGGGCATCGTGCTGGGCGTATGCGTCACCCTGTCCTCCGTCGGCGCCGGTGCCTTCGGGGCGGCCGTGCTGATCATGCTGTTCCCGCTTCTGAGCACCGCACGCATCGTCGGCACCGATATCGCCCACGCCGTGCCACTGACACTGGTCGCAGGCCTGGGGCATCTATGGCTGGGCAATGTCGATTTCCTGCTGCTCGGCGCATTGCTGGTCGGCTCCCTGCCTGCCATCAGCCTTGGCGCACGCCTGACGCGTCACATGCCCGGCAGCCTGTTGCAGGGGCTGCTCACCACCCTGCTGCTGGGGCTTGGCATCCGCTACGCCTTCTTCTGATCCCGCCCTTCCTCTGCTGCTGCACGCGTAATCCAGACCAATGTCGCAGCAGGCAATCGTGATTGCCTGCTGCGTGGCTATTCCCTCCAACCAATAAAACAGCTATAAAAATACCAACGATCATAACCCCGTGCTATTGAGTCGATGGACAATGCCCATTTGTCAGTGATGAAAAGTGGCGCTACCATCGGACGCAGCCTGCATGTCCGGCAATGCCGCAGACAGCGAAACGAATCCCCTGGAGAAACAAGATGTCCAATCACGTCGATGTCACCGGCGCCAACTTCGAACAGGAAGTTCTCAACGCTGAAGCCCCGGTACTGCTGAAGTTCTGGGCGCCCTGGTGTGGCCCGTGCAAGATGATGGCGCCGGTCGTCGAGGAAGTCGCCAACGAGAAGGGCGAAGGCCTGAAGATCGTCAACGTCAATGTCGATGACGCACCGGAAATCGCCGCCGAGCAAGGCGTGCGTGGCGTGCCGACCGTGATCCTGTTCAAGTCCGGCGCCAAGGTCGCCTCGCTGGTCGGTGCCCAGTCCAAGGGACAACTGAGCCAGTTCATCGAGCAGAACCTCTAAACCGGTCCGCTCGAAGGTGGCTGCCCCGGCAGTCACCAGGCACGAGATGAACACCTGAAGGCCCCGTCACGCTCAACGTGACGGGGCCTTCTGCATTCCCTTCTGCATTCAGGGGGCGCGGGCTCATCGAGCCCGCGAAGACACGCCTTGCCGACGCGCTATTCCTCCGCCATGCGTCGGCGACGTCGAATGCGTCTGGCGGAGGGTCCCAGCAGGCGTGCCGCCCAGCGCGTGCCCGGGTGCGAGTCGAAGGCGATCTTGAGCGTCATGGTGATCGGCACCGACAACAGCATCCCCACCGGGCCGAACACCCAGCCCCACACCACCAGTGACAGGAAGGCGGCCAGTGTCGACAGCCCCAGCGTCCGCCCCATCACGCGCGGCTCGATCATGTTGCCGAGAATGAAATTGATCGCCAGGTAGCAGCCGCCCAGCATCAACGCCTTGACCGCCCCACCCTCCGGCATCACCAGCGTCAGCAATACTGCCGGCACCGCGGCCAGCGCCGACCCGATATTGGGAATGTAGTTGAGGCAGAAGGCCAGCGTGGCCCACAGGAAGGCGAACTCCACATCCAGTGCCAGACAGCTGATGCCGACCAGCGCACCGGTCACCAGACTGATCAACGTCTTGACCGCCAGATAACGTCGCAGCGTCAACGAGAACAGCGTAAAGCGGCGCAGACTGACATGCGGGCTACGCAGAGTGGTGATCAGCTTGTCGCGCAGCGACAGAGCTTCGTACAACAGGAAGGTGGCCGTCAGCACGATGATGACACTGGAAGACAGCAGACCGCCCAGCCCGGTGAGCAGGTTGGGCACCCATTGTGTCAGCGATGCCGGATCCACCAGCTCACTGAAGCGCGCCGGCGCGATGGAGACACCATGGCCTGCCAGCCATTCCAGCATGCTCTGGTACTGCTCCCGCAGACTTTCCTCCAGCTTGGGCATCTCATCGCTGAACAGGGTGAAGCGTGAGACCAGCAAGGCCGCCAGCGAGGAAAACAGGATGCAGACCGTCAGGATGACGATGGGCACCCCGAAACGCTGGCCGATGCCGTGTCGGGCCAGCCAGCGCACCGGCGCATCGCAGACCGCCGCGACAAACACCGCCATCAGCAGGGGGACCACCAGGTCTGCCGCCATCTTGAGGCCACCGATGATCACCACCAGCGCGGCCATGCCGACCAGCAGCGGATGGATCTCCAGTGCCTTGCGGACCTTGGGGACATGGCGAGAACGCCCGGAAAGCTCCAGCGCTTCCTGCTGACGCTCGTCTCGCGGCACCTGCATGCGTGCCACGGCCTCCTCGGCGGAAGTGCCCTCGCTGACACCGCTAGGCTCACCCACCATCATGTCATGCGCGTCGTCGCCGCCCTCACTGCTCGGCACTTCGGGCCTCGATGAGGCCTGCTCAGAGCGGGAGGACCGCCCTGACTCCTGCGCGGCCTCTTCAGGGGTATCGTTAGCCTGCATCCTGCGCCACCTATCCTGTCAGTTACTGCAAATTGAGTCCCGCATGTCATCTCCCGCGCACTGGGCGGGACAGGCTGTCACTGCGACTATCTTGGGCGTCTGACCGTCACAAGCCAAGCGCGGGACACAAAGAGAAGAGAATGTTCTGCAGACCGGCGCGACCCCGTGCAGGAATGACCCGCCACAAAAAAGGGGAGACCGAAGTCTCCCCGAGAAATCCGAGTCAGAGCGCACTGACTGGAGGCACATGATTGCCTGACAAACAGACCGAATTCAGCGTGTGGACATGAGATCAGATCTCGAACCCGCTGCCGAAGCCCTCCACCGCAGGTGCCATCAGCGTCTCGCCGCCGGCACGAATCATCGCGGCATGCCCCTGGGTACGCGGCAGGATGCGCTGGAAGTAGAAGCGTGCGGTATCCAGCTTGGCCTGGTAGAAGGTCGCGTCCCCCGTGCCAGATGCCAGCGCTGCTCTGGCGGTCTCACCGGCACGCGCCCACAGGTAGCCCAGCGTGACGTAACCGGCATACATCAGATAATCGACACTGGCAGCACCGACCGCCTCGCGGTCCTGCATCGCCCCCATGCCCACCGCCATGGTCAGCTCACCCCATTCGCGGTTGAGCTCCGCAAGTGGCGAGGCAAATTCGCTGCCTTCACTGGCCTGACAGAACTTGTGGATCTCCTTGGTGAAGACCTTGAGCGACTCGCCCTGGCTCATCAGGATCTTGCGTCCCAGCAGGTCCAGCGCCTGGATACCGGTGGTGCCTTCATAGAGCAGCGTGATGCGCGCATCGCGCACGAACTGCTCCATGCCCCACTCCTGGATGAAGCCGTGGCCACCGAACACCTGCACCCCATGGTTGGTCGCCTCGAAGCCGGTCTCGGTCAGGAAGGCCTTGACGATGGGCGTCAGCAGGCCCAACAGCGTGTCGGCACGAGTCTTCTCTTCGCTGTCCGACGCATTCTCGACAAGATCATTGAGCTGGGCGGCGTACATCACCAGCATGCGTCCGCCCTCGGCGATGGCCTTCTGGGTCAGCAGCATGCGCCGTACGTCCGGGTGCACGATGATCGGGTCGGCTGCCTTCTCCGGCGCCTTGGCCCCCGAGAGAGCTCGCATCTGCAGACGGTCCCGCGCATAGCTCAGCGCATTCTGGAAGCTGGCTTCGGCCAGCGCCACGCCCTGGATGCCCACGCCAAGCCGCGCGGCATTCATCATGGTGAACATGCAGGCCAGCCCCTTGTGCGGCGGGCCGACCAGATAACCTGTGGCGGAGTCGAAGTTCATCACGCAGGTCGCGTTGCCGTGAATGCCCATCTTGTGCTCGATGGAGCCACAGCTGACACCGTTGCGCTCTCCGGCCTCGCCACTGGCATCCGGCAGGAACTTCGGCACCACGAACAGCGAGATGCCGCGTGAGCCTTCCGGCGCGTCCGGCAACTTGGCCAGCACCAGATGCACGATGTTCTCCGAGAGATCGTGTTCACCGGCGGAGATGAAGATCTTGGTACCGCTGATGGCGTACCCCTTGCTGCCATCGGCGTCATCCAGTGGCACGGCGCGGGTCTTGATCAGCCCCAGGTCCGTGCCGCAGTGCGGCTCGGTCAGGCACATGGTGCCGGTCCAGCGGCCTTCGACCAGCTTGGTCAGATAGGTCTGCTTGAGCACCTCGCTGCCATGGTGCTCAAGGGCGTTCATCGCGCCATGTGACAACCCCGGATACATGCCCCACGAGAGGTTGGCGGAGGCGACCATTTCCGAGAGCACCATCGCCAGAGACGGCGGCAGGCCCTGGCCACCGTGCTCCGGTGAGGCTGCCAGACTCGGCCAACCGCCCTCGACATACTGCTGATAGGCGGCCTTGAAGCCACGCGGCGCCTTCACCTCTCCCCCCTCGAAGGTACAGCCCTCGAGATCGCCCGACTGGTTGAGCGGCGTCAGCACCTCGTTGGCAAAGCGTGCCCCTTCCTCGAGAATCGCGCTGACGATGTCATCACTGGCATCTTCGCCACCCGGCAGGCGGGCGTAATGCGCGGGGTAGTCGAGCAGCTCATTCATCACGAAGCGAATATCGCGCAAGGGCGCCTGATAGTCCGGCATGCTGTACTCCTTGTGCCGTCGCGACGCGGCGGCGATGACCTGACACAGCCACTTCCGAGCATCTGAAAGCGGGAAATGGTGGCTATGCACATGAATGGGGGCGTGGCAGCGGGATCCTTTCGCGGGATCGACCCGACCACTATCAAACATTCGTTTGAAATTAGCGCCACCCCGATCGTCAGTCAAGCGATCGTTTGATCGTGGCCGTGAGACATTGGTGGCACGCGGACACAAAAAAGCCCGACCACTCATGTGGTCGAGCAATATCTCCCCCAGAGATTCCTTGCTTTCAGGTCGTCGTGCGTGATCGCGAGACGGCAGGCTCAGGCCATGCGGATGCTGCCGTCGAGACGGATCACTTCCCCATTGAGCATGCCGTTGGTGATGATGTGTTCGGCCAGGCGAGCGAATTCATCGGGCCGCCCCAGGCGCTTGGGAAACGGAACGGCCTCGCACAGCGCCTCGCGAGCAGGCTCCGGAATGCCTGCCATCATCGGTGTCTCGAACACGCCAGGGGCAATCGCCATCACGCGAATGCCGTGACGCGCCAGTTCGCGTGCCATCGGCAGGGTCATGCCTGCCACCCCGGCCTTGGAAGCACTGTAGGCACATTGCCCTATCTGACCATCGAAGGCCGCGACCGAAGCGGTATTGAGAATGATGCCGCGCTCTCCGTCTTCCCCCTCGGCCACATTGCGCGCCATGCGGGCCGCCGCGAGACGCGCCACGTTGAAGGTACCGCTCAGATTGATGGCCAGGGTCTTCTCGAACCCTTCCAGCGGCGCCGGTTCCCCCTCGCGATCCACCAGCTTGGCGACGCTCACCACGCCCGCGCAGTGGATTACGCCATGAAGGGCTCCGAAGCTCTGCTCGGCGACATCCAGCGCCGCGCTCACGCTCTCGGAATCGGTGATATCGCAATGGCAGAAGCGTGCCGACGCACCGAGTGCCGCGGCATGCTCGCGTGCGGCCTCGGAGATGTCAGCCAGTACGACGCGTCCACCGGCGGCCACCAGACGGTCCGCTGTGGCAGCCCCCAGGCCGGAGGCGGCACCCGTGATCAGGAAGCAGTGCTCGGCAATCTTCATGCATGACTCTCCAGATGGCACCCGGCGCATCCGCTGCCGGGTCGTTCAATGACGATCATCCTGCGGCAGCCCGCAAGGGGCGTAGCGGCAGCCGCGGGTCTCACTCCTCGCGAGCTTCGGCGCGCAGCAGGAATCGCTGGATCTTGCCCGAGGGTGTCTTGGGCAGGCTGTCCACGAAGCTGATCTCGCGGGGATAGCTGTGGCCTGATAGCCGCTGGCGCACTTCGCTGCGTATTGCCTCGGCGAGGGTTTCATCCCCGACATGTCCGTCGCGCAGCACCACGTAGGCCTTGATGATCTCGCCGCGCAGGTCATCCGGCTTGCCGACCGCCGCGGATTCCGCGACGGCGGGATGGGCAAGGATGGCGTTCTCGACATCCGCCGGGCCGACCCGATAACCCGAGGTGGTGATGATGTCGTCGTCACGGCCGGCGAAGGTGAAGCGACCATCAGGCTCCGCGACGACCACATCCCCGGTCAGGTAATAGCCTTCGACACAGGGCTGTTTCTCCTGCCAGGTATAACCGGAGAAGAAATAGGCGGGGGAATTGGCGATATCCACCGCCAGCACGCCCGGTTCACCGGGCGCAAGCTCCCGATATTCGGCGTCCAGCACGGCCAGGCGATAGCCGGGCAAGGGAAAACCGACGCTGCCGATGACCACCTCATGCGCCAGAGCATGATGATTGCAGCAGACCATGCCGACTTCGGTCTGACCGTAGTGATCCATCACCGTGCAGCCAAGCTCACGGGCGACCCAGCCCACCACCTCGGTATTGAGCGGCTCGCCGGCCGAGCTCGCCACGCGCAGCGTCAGGCGCTCGAAGGCCCCCTCCCCGAGCCCGGAGGCCTTGAGCATCCGATAGGCCGTGGGCGCCGCCGCGAAGTTGTCGATGGCGTGGCGCTGCAGGAAGTCCAGCCCGCCCTGCGCGCTGAAGGGAGCTTGCATGAAGTAGGTGGTGGCACCCAGCAACAGAGGTGCCGTGATCCCGTAGTAAAGCCCGTAGGCCCAACCGGGGTCGGCCATGTTCCAGAAGCGCTCGCCGGGTCGCAGATCCACTGCCAGCCGCTGATAGAGCCAGAAGGCCGGCAGCGCATTCAGTGCCACCGCCACCCCCTTGGGCTTGCCGACCGTGCCGGAGGTGAACATCTGCAGGAAGGGCGCATCACTCGGCAATTGTACGGGCGGTTGCGCCAGGGGCTCGCTTTGCATCAGGGCCTGCCAGTCCAGATCTCCCTCATCCAGTGCCTCCCCCTCCCCGCGCACGCAGATGATCGGTGGATGGCTCGCAAGCGCCCTGAACTTGGCACGCTGACCGGACTCGGTGATCACGACACTGGTCTCGGCGCGTGACAGACGGTAGGCGAGCGCATCCGTTCCGAAGGCCGTGAACAGCGGCTGATAGATGGCGCCCAATCGCCAGGTGGCGGCCAGCGCGATCAGAAGCTCAGGCGTACGCGACAGCATGCAGGCCACGCGCTCGCCGGGTCCGACGCCCTGCGCAGCCAGCGCCGTGGCCATGCGAGCACTCTCGAGATCCAGTTCGGCGTAGCTGAGCGTGCGTACCTTGCCATGCTCATCCTCGTGGACCAGAGCGATGCGCTCGCCCTGCCCGGCGCGCAGGTGCCGACCGATGCAGGCGTCAAAGGCATTGCCCATGTGCCCTTGCCCGGAGGACGTCAGGAGTTCATCGCGCAACGCGTCGATGTCGAAATGTTCCAGATACTCGCTCAGCGTCTGGCTGGCAGCGGGTTGCATGGCGGATGAATTCGCAGGTTCGTCAGTTGTAGCGACATATGCAGCAGAGGCGGCGCGTGACGTGCGGTTTGTTGTTGTATCGCTTGGCGTCATGGCGTGACTGGCTCCTGAGTGGCGCTCCGGGGCGGATCGAGATGGCTGGGCGTCAGTTATCTACAGTTAACGTAAACGTCAAGTTAGCGACAAGCCTGTCGTGCGGCAAGCATTGTGGCGCTCGACTGGCCGAAAGTTGCAGACGCCGGGTAACGGACGCTGTGTCGCAGACGCCGTGTAACGGACGCTGTGTAGCAGACGCCGTGTAACGGACGCTGTGTAGCAGACGCCGTGTAACGGACGCTCGCTCAGGGAAGACGACACAGGCTGTCGACCAGCGCCTCGGCCAGCTCATCCGGGGAACGCTCACCCTCGGGACGGTACCAGCGTACGCTCCAGTTGAGCGCCCCCAGCATGAACTGGCGCAGAAGCAGAGCGTCTCCCTTGAGCAGTCCCGCGGCGACGGCCACCTCGATGGCGTCGCGCCACAGGGCTTCATACTCGTCACGCAGATGCACGAGATGCTCCCGCGAGGCTTGCTCGAGGCGACGCCATTCGTAGAGCGCCACGACATGCGCATTGCGGTCCGTCAGCAGGGTTTCCAGATGCGCCCGCGCCAATGCCAGCAAGCGCTCTCGCGCCTGCTGATGCCGTGATGCGGGGGCTGAGCCGGCTTCCAGCCGCGCGAGATGCTCACGCGCGATGGCCAGTGCGCTGAACATGCCCTCCTCGATCACCGCGCACAGGATTTCCTGCTTGTCAGCGAAGTGATGGAACAGGCTGCCGGACTTGATGCCCATTTCCTGGGCCAACATGCGAACGGTGGTGCGATCGAAGCCCTCCTCCACGAACAGACGGGCGGCGATGCGTACCAGCTCCTTGCGACGGGGTGAGGCGGTGGCTACATTCATCGTATAACTAGCGCTTGCTTGGTTTATGGGATTGAATGGATCAAAGCACAGCCACGCAGTGATCACAACGCCGAACGCCACAGGTGATCTTCCAATAACAAGACACTGGAGACCGTCATGACGACCGCTTCCCGCACCACGCCAAGCCCCACCACCGCCGCTGACGACATCGTGATCCTGTCCGGGGCGCGCACGCCGATGGGCGGATTGCAGGGCTCGCTTTCCAGCCTCAGCGCACCGCAGCTCGCCGCCGTGGCCATCAAGGCCGCCATCGAACGCTCAGGCCTGACACCCGCCGATATCGATGAGGGCATCTTCGGCTGCGTACTGCCGGCAGGCGTCAAGCAAGGCCCGGCACGTCAGGCCATGCGCCAGGCCGGAGTCCCGGACAACATCGGCGCGACCACCATCAACAAGCTGTGCGGTTCCGGCATGAAAGCCACCATGCTCGCGCACGACCTGATCCGTGCCGGCACCAACCGCATCATGCTGGCGGGTGGCATGGAATCGATGTCCAATGCCCCACACCTGCTCACCCAGGCACGCGACGGCTATCGCCTCGGGCATGGAGAGCTGAAGGACCACATGTTCTTCGATGGCCTGGAAGACGCCGAGACCGGCAAGCTGATGGGCGTGTTCGCCCAGGAAGTGGCCGATGCGCGTGGCTATGATCGCCAGCGCATGGATGACTTCGCCATCGAATCACTCAAGCGCGCCATGGCCGCCACCGAGGCCGGCGACATCGCCCCGGAAATCGCGCCGGTGACGGTCAAGAGTCGCAAGGGCGAGAGTCTCGTCGAGCAGGATGAACAACCCTTCCAGGCCAACCTCGACAAGATTCCCACGCTGCGTCCGGTATTTGCCAAGGACGGCAGCATCACTGCCGCCAATGCCAGCTCCATCTCTGACGGTGCCTCGGCCCTGGTGCTGACCCGACGTGATGAAGCCGAGCGTCGTGGCCTGGCTGTCAAGGCCCGCATCGTCGGTCACAGCACCCACTCCCAGCACCCCAGCGAATTCACGCTGGCCCCCATCGGTGCCATCGATTCGCTGATGCAGCGACTGGAGTGGACGACAGAAGACGTCGACCTGTTCGAGATCAACGAGGCCTTCGCCGTGGTGACACTGCTGGCGATGGATGCCCACGACATCCCGCACGACAAGGTCAATGTCTTCGGGGGTGCCTGCGCCCAGGGTCACCCGGTGGGCTCCACCGGATCACGCATCATCGTCACCCTGATCAATGCGCTGGAACGCCGCGGCAAGAAGCGCGGCATCGCGGCACTGTGCATCGGCGGCGGTGAGGCCACCGCGATCGCCGTCGAGCTGGAAGGCTGAGCCGGGAACGGGGGCTGAGCCAACCTCGCGTTCCAGCACGTCTGACATGACAAGCGCCAGACACGACAGAAGGCCCGGATCCATGATCCGGGCCTTCTGTCATCTTCGGGAATCATTCGCGCCGAGACGGCGCCAGTCCTCAGCCATAGCGACCGGTGATGTAGTCCTCGGCCTTCTTGGTGTGCGGATTGGAGAACATCGTCTTGGTGTCGTTGTACTCGATCAGCTCGCCCATGTGGAAGAAGGCGGTGTAATCGGCGACACGCGCCGCCTGCTGCATGTTGTGGGTCACGGTCACGATGGAGAACTGGGTCTTCAGCTTGTCCATCAGGTCTTCGATGGTCGCGGTGGAAATCGGGTCCAGCGCCGAGGTCGGCTCATCCATCAGGATGACGTCCGGCTTGACCGCGATCGCACGCGCGATGCACAGGCGCTGCTGCTGACCACCGGACAGCGAGGTGCCCGGCTGATCCAGAATGTCCTTCACCTCTTCCCACAGGCCGGCATCACGCAGCGCGCTCTCGACCAGATCGTCCTTGTCGGCACGACGGCTGACCAGATCATGCATGGTCGGCGCATAGGCGATGTTGTCATAGATGGACTTGGGGAACGGGTTCGGCTTCTGGAACACCATGCCGACACGGCGACGCAATGCCACTTCATCCATGTTGCGGGCATTGACGTCACGCCCGTCCATCTCGACCAGACCCTCGATGCGCACGCTGCGGATCAGGTCATTCATGCGATTCAGGCAGCGCAGGAAGGTCGACTTGCCGCACCCGGACGGCCCGATCAACGCGGTGACATTCTTCTGGAAGATGTCGATGTTGATGTTCTTCAGCGCCTGCTTCTCGCCGTACCACAGGTTGAGGTCTTCCACACGGATGGCCAGCTCATGATTGGCCTCTTCGTTGGTCACGATCGGTGTGCCGGGGCGTGCCATGGCGACAGGCTTGGCGGGGGTGGCGACGGTGCTGTTCATGTCTCGTATTCCTTGTTCAGTCGTGGGTCTGGTCATGTCGTGCGTCCCGCCTCGGCGGGACGTGATCCACCGACCTACCAGCGACGCTCGAATTTCTTGCGCAGCATGACGGCTGCGGCGTTGAGGAAGATCAGCACTGACAGCAGCACCAGGATGCCCGCCGCAGTCCGCTCGACGTAGGCCTGTTCCGGCTCACCTGCCCAGGTGAAGATCTGGGCCGGCAGCACGGTGGCCGCCTGGGTGATGGAGGTCGGTGCATCCGGAATGAAGGCCACCATGCCGACGATGATCAAGGGAGCGGTTTCCCCCATCGCCTGCGCCAGACCGATGATGGAACCCGTCAGGATACCCGGCAATGACAGCGGCAGAACGTGATCCCGCACGACCTGCCAGCGCGAGCAGCCAACGCCGAAGGCTGCCTGACGAATGGTGTCCGGCACGCTGCGCAGCGCGGAGCGGGTGGTGATGATGATCACCGGCAGCGTCATCAGCCCCAGCGTCAGACCACCGACCAGCGGGGACGAGCGCGGCATGCCGAAGAAGTTGATGAAGATCGCCAGGCCCAACAGACCGAACAGGATCGACGGCACCGCCGCCAGATTGTTGATGTTGATCTCGATCGCCTGGGTGAGGCGATTGTCCGGCGCGAACTCCTCCAGATAGACCGCGGTCAGCACGCCGACCGGGAAGGCGAAGGCCAGAGTGACCAGCAACGTCAGGATCGTGCCCATCGCCGCCGACCAGATACCGGCATATTCCGGCATCTTGGAATCACCGGTGGTGAAGAAGTTGATGTTGAACTTGAGCTCGGCCGTGCCGTTCTCGACCATGCGATCCAGTACGGCGATCTGCTTGGGCTTGAGATGCGCCTTGTGGCCCTTGAGGTACTGATCCACCCGGTCGTCCGCGATCACCCAGGTCTCGAGGGTCTGGCCCAGCAGCTCCGGGTTGGCCTTCATCTCGCGTGGCAGCTGACGCAGCCAGCCGCGGCTGACCAGCTCACGCACATCCTCTTCCACCGCCGCGAGCGGAATCTCGCGTGACTGCTCGCTGTAGGTGACCGGCACCTTGAGCTCCGCCTGCTGGAAGGCCGGATAGCCGCGCATCAGCATGTCGCCGATGAACACCACCAGGAAGGTTGCCGCCAGGGCCAGCGCCGCCATGGACATGTACTTCAGGCGCTGAGTGCGGCGATGACGGCCCTTGAGCTGGGCCGAGATATCGTCGAAGGAATGGCTCATGTCTTGTCTCGGCCTCACAGATTGTTGGCGCTGTACTTCTCACGGAAGCGGCGGATGAGAACCACCGAGACCATGTTCAGCAGCAAGGTGACGACGAACAGCACCAGACCCAGCGCGAAGGCGGACAATGTCTCGGCACTCGCGAATTCCTGGTCTCCCGTCAGCGCGGCAACGATACGCACCGTCACGGTGGTCATGTCTTCCAGCGGATTGGCGGTCAGATTCGGACGCATGCCCGCCGCCATCACCACGATCATCGTCTCGCCCAGCGCACGCGACATGGCCAGCAGTGACGCCGAGATGATGCCCGGCAGCGCGGCCGGCAGGATGACATTGCGGATGGTCTCGCCCTGGGTCATGCCCAGCGCCAGAGATCCCTGACGCATGGTGTCCGGCACGGAGGTGATGACGTCATCCGACAGTGAGGAGATGAAGGGAATGATCATGATGCCCATGACCAGTCCCGGCGCCAGAGCATTGTTGTAGGACGCCTCGATGCCCAGCGGCGAGAAGATGTCGACGATCAGCGGTGCCACGGTGATGGCGGCGAAGAAGCCATAGACGACGGTCGGGATACCGGCGAGCACTTCCAGCACCGGCTTGGCCACGGTACGCACGCGCTCCGGGGCGAATTCCGACATGTAGACCGCTGCCAGCAGGCCGATGGGAATGGCCACCAGCATGGCGATCAGAGTGATCATGAAGGTACCGGCGAACAGCGGAACCGCCCCGAAGTTGGCGGTGCTCTCGACGCCCTCGCCACGGCCGGCTGCCAGCTGGAAGCTGTTGCCCGGGTCCCAGGTGGTGCCGGTGATGAAGGTCCAGAAGCTTTCCATCTGGAAGAAGCGGATGGCTTCGAAGATGATGGAAGCCAGAATGCCGAACGTCGTGACGATGGAGATCATCGCCGCCCCGATCAGCACATAACGAATCAATGTCTCGATCGCATTGCGCGCGTGAAAATCAGGCTTCACCAGCGCCAGACCGATGAGCATGCCGACACCTGCGACGACGAGGCTGGCAGCCAGCAGCTCGGCGCCCTCGATGGATACCCCGGCCGTGGCGATCGCCAGTACGGCGGCCAGTCCGACCAGCAGTGCCGGGCCGGCACAGGAGATGGCGGTGAACCAACCGTATTGATCCGGCTGGGCGTACATCTCTGCCCCGCTGGCACGCACCTTCTGCGCCTTGCCTCGGCCGACGAAGAAGGCAATCAGGCCAGACAGCGCCACGATGCCAATGAAGAAGAGAAAGATCTGCTGAGTCTGCATCTTTCGAGTCCCGGAGTCGCGTTATCCGCAAAGTGAAGGCAACTTGCCTGTCCGATATCCCTGCGGACCGTCATGCAAACGGGCCGGCTGCCAATGGCAACCGGCCGCGTCGTGGGTCAGCTGCGTCAGTTACTTCTTGAGGTCAGCCAGGGTCAGCTTGGTGCGGTTCTTCACCTGCTCACGCAGGGCTTCACGCTCATCCTTGGGCAAGGGAATCAGGCCGATGCCCTTCAGGTAGCCCAGCTCACCGATCATCTTCTCGCTCATGAACAGGTCGTTGTAGGCCTGCTGCGCCGGCACGTCATCCTTGTGCTGGTTCTTCACGTAGTAGAACAGCGAGCGGGACACCGGGTACTCACCGGAGGAGATGGCATCGGCTTCCGGCAGGACGCCATCGATGGAGGCACCGACGACCTTGTCGGCGTTCTCTTCCAGGAAGGAGTAGCCGAAGATACCGAAGGCATCGGTGTTCTCGACCAGTTTCTGGATGATCAGGTTGTCGTTCTCACCCGCCGCGATGTAGTGGCCGTCCTGACGGATGTTGGTGTAACCCTCACCGCCGTAGCCTTCCATCTCTTCGGTGGACACTTCCATCACCAGCTCTTCGAAGGCATCACGCGTACCGGACGTGGAAGGCGGACCATAGACGGTGATCTTGCGATCCGGCAGGGAGGAATCGATCTCGGACCACTTGGTGTAGGGGTTGTCGACCAGCTTGCCATCGACCGGCACCTGAGCGGCAACCGCCAGGGTGATCTGCTCACGCGTCAGGTTGATGTCGCCATCACCGACCGCCTGAGCGAAGGCGATGCCATCGAAGCCGATCATCGCTTCGGTGATGTCGGTCACGCCATTCTCTTCACAGCGCTCGAACTCGGACGTCTTCATGCGGCGGGAAGCGTTGGTGATGTCCGGCGTGCTGTCCCCGACCCCTTCACAGAACAGCTTCATGCCGCCACCGGAACCGGTGGACTCGATGACCGGCGTCGGGAAGTCGCTGGTGGCACCCAGCTCTTCCGCCACATAGCTGGAGAACGGATAGACCGTGGAAGAGCCGACGATGCGCAGCTGTTCACGGGCTTCTGCTGCACCGACGGATGCGGCGAGAACAGCGACTGCGAGACCTGACTTGAGGAACGCCTTCATGCCTGAAACTCCTTGCGAAAAGAATGAGCCTTGAGGTTGGCTTCTTGTCTACGAGGAGCACTTTGCCAAGCATTCATGACAACCGTGTGACAGTCATCGCGAGTCGCCGTGTGATCAATGACCCTCAGTCCTAGGGGGCGGCATGACGCGCCAGGGCGCGACGCCCCGCCAGCACGCGCAGCAGGATATTGCTGACCAGCGCCGTGCCCAGCATGCCGAGGATCATCGGCCACAGGCTGTCCAGCGCCAGCCCTGCGATCAGCATGCCGATCAAGGCACCACTGGCGAATTGCAGGCTGCCGATCAGGGCGTTGGCGGTGGCGCTGATACGGGGGAAGTACTCGAGCGCGGAAGAAATCGCATTGGGAGCGACCATGCCGTTGGCCCCGACGAAGAGCATCAACAAGGGTGCCATCAGCGCCAGATGATCCAGCCCCAGCGCCAATGCCAGCACCAGCAGACAGGCCGCGAGCAGCTGGATACCGATCCCGATGCGCAGCAGCCGTGGAGGCGACATGCGTGACAGCAGGCGCACGTTGAGGCGATTGGCGGTGAACATGAACAGGATGTTGGCCCCGAACAGCGCCGGGTACCAGGAGGCGGTGACACCGAAGTGCTCCATGTAGACATACGGGGAGGCGGTGATGAAGGCGAACATGCCACCGAAGCCCATCGCCTGGGTAATGGCATAGCCCATCGCCGGGCCATGGCGCATCACGCTGACGTAATCGCGAGCGACCTGCGCGATGCTGGCCGGAGGCTCATCCACTTCGCGATGGCGGCGTGTCTCCGGCAGCCGGAAAGGCAGCACGACCAGCAGAAAGGCGGCATAGGCGGCCAGGAAGGCGAAGATCAGCCACCAGCCCGCCAAGCCCAGCAGCAGACTGCCGATCGCCGGGGCGATCAGCGGTGCCAGCATCATGATCACCGCGACGGTCGAGAGCACCTTGGCCGCCTCGCGCCCGCTGAAGCAGTCACGCACGATCGCCGAGGAATTCACCACCGAGGCCCCGCCGCCCAGCGCCTGCACGAATCGCAACGCATAGAGGCCTTCGAGACTGTCGACCTGGGTGATCGCCAGACTCGCCAGCAGGAAGACGAAGATCCCGGAGAGCAACACCGGCTTGCGGCCGATGCGGTCCGACAGCGGCCCGAAGATCAATTGCCCCAGCGAGAAGCCGAGCAGGAAGATCGACAGCGACAGCTCCGTATGATGGACGCTGGTGTCGAGCGCTTCCGCCATGGCCGGCAATGCCGGCAGATAGGCATCGATGGCCAAGGGGGCCAGTGCGGTGTTGGCAGCGACCAGCAAGGCCAGCTGACGGGTTTGACGCTTGTCCACATCCCCTCCCGAGAGTTTCACGATAACGGCGCGATCATGCGCCTGCTGAAGAATCCTTCACGATGCGGCACGTCATGGACCCAGGTGCCGGCATCGGCCCGCTCACCGGCTCCCTTACCGTTCTTGGGTCCCCGACACCTCGGTGCCAGCCTGTCGCAGGCATGAGCGGACACATCTGCCGGTAGACCGCGACAGTGGGCGCGCCGCCATACAATTGATACAGTTGAGGTAACGAACGTGAAGAAGTTGTCACATCCATGTGATCATGTTCACACCGACAGCGACGACATCCCCGCGGTACGGCCGATGGAGTATCATCGTCGAGGCTCTGGCCATGTCGTTCCCGCTTCGTAGCCCAGACCTTCACGTCTTCCCTTTTCATGAAGGTCGTCATCGGACGACCCGCGCTCAGTACAGGAAACTCTTGCATGGCACAGGACAAGCTCTCCCAACTCAAGGACATGACCACCGTTGTCGCCGACACCGGTGACCTCGAGGCGATTCGTCGCTTCGCGCCCACAGATGCTACCACCAACCCGTCGCTGATCCTGCAGGCCGCTCAGGACCCGTCGCGTCGCGAGCGCCTGACCGAGGTCGCGCGCAAGGCCACCGACATCGACGATGCCGTGGACGCCGTGGCCGTGGATATCGGCACCGAGATCGCCGGTCTGGTACCGGGCTATGTCTCCACCGAAGTCAGCGCCCGCCTGTCCTTCGATGCCGACGAGACCATCCGTCGCGCGCATCGCATCATCGAGCGCTACGCCGCCAATGGCGTCGGTCAGGAGCGCATCCTGATCAAGACCGCCTCCACCTGGGAAGGCATTCGTGCCGCCGAGAAGCTCGAGCGTGAAGGCATCCGTACCAACCTGACGCTGCTGTTCAGCTTCGCCCAGGCCCAGGCCTGCGCCGATGCCGGCGTGACGCTGATCTCGCCCTTCGTCGGCCGTATCCTCGACTGGCACAAGGCCAACCAGCCGGATGCCGATTTCAGCGGCGACAACGACCCGGGCGTGAAGTCCGTCAAGGCCATCTACGAGCACTACAAGGGTCACGGCTACAAGACCATCGTGATGGGCGCCAGCTTCCGCAACACCGGGGAAATCGAAGCCCTGGCCGGTTGCGACCGCCTGACCATCTCTCCGGCGCTGCTGGGTGAGCTGGCCGAAAGCACGGGCCCGCTGGCGCGTCGTCTGCAGGCCGCCGATGCCGAGCGCAACGTGCCGGAAGTGCTGACCGAGTCCAACTTCCGCTGGGACATGAACGAAGATGCCATGGCCACCGAGAAGCTGGGCGAAGGCATCCGCAAGTTCATGGCGGATCAGCGCAAGCTCGAGTCACTGCTGGCCGAACTGCGCAGCCACTGAGCATGACGTCGAGAACACGCCCTTGTCGAGCAAGGGCGTGTTTCTGGCGCAGCAACGAAGAGCGCCTGCCGTGAATCACGGCAGGCGCTCTTGCGTTCAGGCGACACCCCGCATCGTCAATGCGGCTGGCGCTGCTCCTCGCTCTCCAGAAGCTCGATCAAGGGCTGGAACTGCAGGCGATTGTGGCCATTGAGACACATCAACAGACGATGCGCCTCGAGAATACGGCCGCGCAGTGCCTGCTCCTGACTCGCCGAGGCCTCTGCCCCACCCTCGACCGGTACCTCCGCCGTGGCGTCATCACAGCCCGAGCTGTCCAGCTCGGCCTGCTCCGCCTCCGCCAGCTGACTGGCATCCACGACACTGGCCACCTCATCGAACCCCATGACCTTGAGCATGGTCATCACATCAGGGTGAGCCGCTACCACCTGGGCTGGCAGGATCAGTCGATCCCGCACGGCCAGTGCCAGCTTGGCCAGAAAGCCCAGTGCAGTGGAGTCAATGTTGGTGGCTTCGCGCAGATCGATGATCACGCTTTCCAGACCATCGACCGCTGCCACGCGTTGAACCTGCTGGTCCAGCGTGGCACACAGTGTCAGGCGTACGTCACCCGACAGCTTGAGCACGAACAGGCCGTCATCGAACACGGCCTGGATACGTCCTTCATCCATCATGGAATCCTGTCAGCGTCATCAGGGTAAGGTCATCCGGCAGCTCACCATCCAGTGCCAGACCGCGGCGCAATCCCTGCACATCCTCACTGCTCAGTATCCGTTGATGCAGTGCTTGAGTTCGTTCCTCCAGCGCCTCGCCCGGCAGGCACTCCAGCACACCATCACTGGCGAGCCACAGGCGGAAACGCGCGGGAAGCGCCACACGATACGCCGGATAGCGGGTGCCTGGGAAGAGGCCTACCGGGCGCCCGCTGCCTTCCAGTACCTGAATCCCACCCTCCGGAGTCACCAGGACCGGCATCGGCAGCTGGGCCCCCAGGGTGTAATGCAGCGTGGCCGCTTCACGGTCAATCACGCCGCACAGCACGGTCGCGTGCTTGCCGATGCCACTGTCCAGCAGCTCACGGTTGAGCAACGCCAGCCATTCAGGACCGAAGGTTTCCGGCGTATGTTCCTCCCAGTGGCGAATCGCACGCGCGAACAATAGCTTGAGCAGCACCGTCACGAAGGCCGAAGACGCCCCATGCCCGGAGACATCGGCGAAATAGAACAGACTGAAACGCTCATCGATCGCCTGATACTCGAGAAAATCTCCCGACAGATACAACGAGGGCGACAGGCAATAGTCATAGCGGATGCCATTGATTCTCTGCCCACTTTCCGGCAACAAGCGTTGCTGGATCTGCCCACCGGCCAGCTGGTCCTGACGCAGCATCGCCAGATGCGTCTCGAGATGCTCATTGAGCTCCTCGAGGCGCGCGCGGGCCTTGGCGTGTTCATGCGCGAGCTGGTGATGCTCCGCCGCCCGCTTGAGCAGACTGCGCAACACCGAGCCATGCTCACGCGGGGCGATCAGATAATCCACCAGCCCCGCCTCCACCGCGGGCAACAGGCATTCATCGCCACGACTCTCGGCCACGACCACCGTGGGCAGGCACTCGGCGAGACGCGCCCACTCCTGACTGGCCACGGCCTCGACATGCGCCACCACCACCGCGACCCCACTGGGCAGCGTTGCAATGCTGTCACAGGCCGCCACTGCACAACGCTCATCCGTCAACAGCGTCGCCAGCGCATCACGCCGCGAGCCGACCAGATCGATCAGACCGATCAACAGACGCTTGCCTTGCTCATCCGCCATGCCAACCTCTCATGCCCGTCCCGTGCCGCAATCCACTGCCAGACCCTGGCGCCTCGCCATCGCGCTATCCGCGTGCCTCGACGTGCCGCCAGGACACTCGGCAGCCCTTACTGGCTGTCATCTTCCGGTGCAAAGGCACCATCGAGATCCGCATCATCGAAACTGTCGCTGGCGAAGGGATCATCCCCGAGCTTGCCATCGTTGATCTCGAAGTTGCGACGCTGCAGATAGGCATCGCGGATGAAGCTGTAGCGATCTCCCTGAATCAACTTCTCCTGCTCGAGCAGACCGGCACGGGTATCGACGAGATCCAGTGCTTTCAGGCCATAGCGCACCTTGTCTTCCTCGAGGTAGTTGATCGGATCATTGAAGTAATCCACCGGCATGCCGGCAGTGTCACGCAGCGTGCTCGGACCGAACAGCGGCAACATGAGGTAAGGCCCCTGGCCGGCGCCCCACACGGCAAGTGTCTGACCGAAATCTTCCTCGTCGACCGTCCAGCCAAGCTCGCTGGCCGGATCGAACAGCCCGCCGATACCGACGGTGGAATTGAGCAGCAGGCGCCCCGTGGAAATCCCGGCATTCGCCCACTTCCACTGCAGCACCGAGTTGAACATGGTGCGCACTTCCCCGAGGTTGGAGAAGAAGTTGCCCACGCCATCCTGAACCAGCTCCGGCGTCACGTAATCGTAGCCCTGAGCCACCGGCTTGAGCGCATAGCGATCCAGGGTGTCATTGAAGGTGTAGACGTTGCGGTTGAAGCCCTCCCACGGGTCCTGGGGATTCGGCTCGCTGTCACCTGTACTGGCACAACCGGCCAGCAGAGACATGGCCAGCAGTGCCGGCAGGGAAGTCTTGATCATGTGCATCGCATCACCTGTAAGTCTGTTGGAATCCTGCAGCGGTCCTTGCCACATCCATGGCTGTCAGGTCCGGTCTTCTTTATACGTTCCGCTCACGCCAGGAGCCAGTGCGCCATCCGCTCAAGCACGCCATCAGCGCGTATCATCCACAGCGTTTCAGCAGCACGCTTCCCGCACTGTAGCCGGCCCCGAAGGAGCAAAGCACACCCAGGCTGCCAGCGGGCAGATCCGCATGATGCAGATGGAAGGCGATCACCGACCCCGCCGAGCTGGTATTGGCATAGCGGTCGAGAATGATCGGCGCTTCCTCGCTCGACGGATCACGCCCCAGCACGCGACGAGCGATCATGTCGTTCATGTGGCGATTGGCCTGGTGCAGCCACATGCGATCAAGATCACCGCCATCGGCCTCGAGCTCGCCCAGATGCGTGGTGATCAGCTCGGCCACCATCGGGCAGACTTCGCGGAACACGCGCCGACCTTCCTGGATGAACAGCTTGTCATCGGCCTGTTCACGGTGCGTGGCGCTCTCCAGCGTCGTGGCAGATGCCACATCATCCTCAAGCACCGCGGTGCGATTGAGGAAGCCGAAATTGTTGCGTATCGCGTTGGAGAAACGGGTCACCAGTCGCGTACCGAGCACCTCGAAGCCATCGGTGCGCGTGGCGACATCCGCCGCTTCCAGCACCACGGCCGTGCAGGCATCGCCGAAGATGAAGTGACTGTCGCGATCACGGAAATTCAGATGCGCACTGCAGATCTCGGGATTGACCATCAACACCCGCTGCGCGCTGCCACTGCGGATGGCGTTGGCTGCGGTCTCGATCCCGAAGGTGGCGGAGCTGCACGCCACGTTCATGTCGAAGGCATAGCCACCGGCCTCGAGCGCCGCCTGCAGCTCCACCGCCACGGCCGGATAGGGGCGCTCGAGATTGGAGCAGGCCACGATGACCAGATCAAGTTCCTCGGCCTTCACGCCCGCCGCGGCCAGCGCCTCACGCGCGGCCGCCACGCCCATCTCGCACTGCACAGAGGGTTGATCATTGTCGCGCGCGGGCAGCCGCGGGCGCATGCGCTCAGGGTCGAGAATACCCTCGGCATCCAGCACGTAGCGGCTGTGGATACCCGAGGCCTTGACGATGAATTCAGCGCTGGACTCGGTACGCGGCTCGCGCTCACCCCGAGCGATGGCCTCGGCATTGGCGGCGTTGTCCGCCGCCACCCAGGCATTGAAGGAGGCGACCAGCGCCTCGTTGCTGACGGCATGTTCCGGCGTGTAGAGGCCGGTGCCGGTGATCAGCACGCGGTGATTGCCAGTGGCGTCCAGCTGGCGCTCCGCCGTGGTGGCGCGAGGGTCGGCAGCGTGCTGATTGTCGTTGTTGGGCATGCATCCACTCCTGACAGTGGCCTCTCGTCGGAGACCACCGATTGATCGGGTGACGTCGCGGCTGACATCCCATGCGGCGGATGCCGAGCCTCCGGGTCCGCGCCGGCAGCGAGACAGCGTCACCCCCTTGTCTTCAGTGTACGCTGTCTCGCGCCAGGCGGACGCCTGAACCTGGCATCCGTCCCGTGATAACAGCCGTCTCTTAAACAGCTTTCTCTGTATGCAGCTTGAGCCATACGCGAGCATCACGCCTCCACGCAGCAGTCACGCAAGCGGATGGCGGCTCGACTCAGCGCCGCGCCATCAATTCCTGCCAGCGCTTCTCCAGCCGCTTGGGGGAGACGGTCTCCAGCGTGCCGAGCTGCTGAGCGAACAATGAGACGCGCAGCTCCTGCAGCCACCAACCGAACTCCTCCAGCTCCGCATCGGGCAGGCCCTGCTCGCGGGCCTTGCTCAGGCGGGCATCAAGGCGTGTCTCGAAGCTCTTGACCGCCTCCATGTCACGTTGATCACGCATGCGCTCACGCGGGGCCTTGTCGAGGCGGATCAGCATCGCCTCCACATAGCGTGGCAGCTGATGCAGCCAGGCACCCGCCTCCTGGAGGAAGCCCGGGTGCACCAGGCGGGCCTGCTGGGCCTTGAGGTCTGCCACCACCAGCGCCATCGAGAAGTCGATCTTGCCCTTGAGGCGCTTGGAAAGCTCCAGATGCTGCGTGAGCGCGGCCTCCAACGGCTTGATCAGTGCTTCGGCGTGGGGCACCAGCTCGGCCCGCTTGTCATCCAGGCGCGCCTGCAACTCACCGCGCGAACGCGGCAGCGGCTCGACGGCCATCACCTGCTCGAAGACGCTGTAGAGGAAGTCATCCGCCAGCTGGCGACGCGTGCCGACCTTGGCGAACAGCAGCGCGCAGCGCTCCAGTGCCTTGAACTCCCGGTCCAGATAGCGCACCTGGTCCGGCAGGCGCGCCATCGCCAGACGCGTGATGCCATCACGATGCGCGGCGGCGGCCTTGGCCGGATGATCGAACAGCTCCACGCTCAGCTGCTGCTCGCTTGAGGCGGCAGCATTCGCGGGCGAGTGACTTGACGGTGCACTGTTTCTGCCGGTCTTGCGTGCCAGCTTGCGTTCCTTGGCACTCATGCCGCCCTCGGCGGGCGCCGACGGCTTCACCACCAGCGCCGGATAGGCCTCGACCCGAATGCCTGCCTGGGTGGTGCTGTGGGAGGTCGCGATCGGCGCCTCCGGCAGGTCTTCCAGCACTTCACTGTCGGCATCGCGGCTGCGACTGGCCATGGCGCGTGCCGCGGCGGCCGCCGAGTCCTTGAAACGCGCCTCGAGCACTTCAAGATCACGCCCCTCCCCCAGCACCTTGCCGTCCTGATCGACGATGCGCAGGTTCATGTTCAGGTGCGGCTCCAGCGTCTCCGGCGCCCAGGCATCCGACGGCAGGCGCAGGCCAGTCTTGACGCGCATGAACTCTGCCAGCGCGTCGGTCAGCGGCACGTCGTCCGGGGTCAACGCCTCAAGCGCGGCATCGACCCAGTTGGGAATCGGCACCACCTGCTTGCGATACTGCTTGGGCAGCGATTTCATCAGGCCGATGGCCTTGTCCCGCAGCAGCCCCGGCACCAGCCACTCGATGCGATAGCGCGGCAGCTGGGAGAGCATCGCCGCCGGGACCGTCATGGTCACGCCGTCATCCACCGCGCCGGGTGCGAAGTGATAGCTCAGCGGATAGGCGACACCATTGTGATGCAGCTGCTCGGGATAGCGTGCGGCGGTGACTTCCTCGGCATCGCGCGCCATCAGGTCATCGAGATCCAGATGCAGGACATTCGGATTGTCGCGCTCGGCATCCTTGCGCCACTTGTCGAAGCCGCGCCCGTTGTAGATGCCTTCCGGAATCCGCTCGGCATAGAAGGCGAACAGCGTCTCCTCATCGACGAGAATGTCACGCCGGCGCGCACGATCCTCAAGCTCCCCGACTTCCTCCATCAGGCCACGATTGTGGGCGAAGAATGGCGCGCGGGTCTGGAATTCACCCTCGACCAGCGCCCGGCGGATGAACAGCTCGCGGGATTCCTGTGGCGCCAGCGGGCCGTAATGCACCTTGCGCGCGGTGACGATGGGCAGGCCGAACAGCGTGACCTGCTCACTGGCGACCACCTGGGCACGCTTCATCTCCCAGTGCGGCTCGCTGTAGCTGCGCTTGACCAGATGCTCGGCCAGCGGCTCGACCCACTCGGGCTTGATCGCCGCGACCTGTCGCGCGTAGAGCCTGGTGGTCTCGACCATCTCGGCCGCCATCACCCACTTGGGCGACTTCTTGGCCACACCGGAGCCCGGATGCACGAAGAAGCGTCGGTTGCGCGCCCCGAGATACTCGCGATTTTCCTGCTTGAGGCCGAGATTGGAGAGCAGCCCGGTCAACAGCGCACGATGCAGGGCTTCATGATCAATGGCCACCGACGGACGACGGCCCTGGCCCGGAGACGCCAGTACCCGCGCGGTGACCTCGGCCTGTGCCTCGGCGTCGCGCTCGTGCTGGCTGCTGGTCATCTCCAGCCCGAGATCCCGCGTCAGCTGCTTGAGCTGACGGAAGGTGTCATGCCACTCGCGCAGACGCAGATAGTTGAGGAAGCGCGCCTTGCACCAGCGACGCAGCGGGTTGGCGCCCAGGGCATCACGCGCCAGCTCGAAGCCTTCCCACAGATTCAGCCAGCTGACGAAATCGGAGCTGTCATCGTCCCACTCGTGGTGGATCTGATCCGCCTGCTGGCGCTTGTCGGCGGGACGCTCGCGCGGGTCCTGGATTGACAGTGCACTGACGATGATCAGCACTTCACGCAGACAGCCGCGCGAGGCGCCTTCCAGCACCATGCGCGCCAGACGCGGGTCGATGGGCAGACGTGCCAGGGTGCGACCATCACGACTCAGGCGGTTGTGCTCATCCACCGCGCCCAGTTCGCGCAGCAGGCGGAAACCATCGGTGACGAAGCGCGAATCCGGCGCATCGACGAAGGGAAACTTCTCGATGTCGCCCAGCTTGAGCGACAGCATCGACAGAATGACCGAGGCCAGATTGGTGCGCTGAATTTCCGGCTCGGTGTATTCCGGGCGCGCGAGGAAATCCTCCTCGCTGTAGAGACGGATGCACAGGCCTTCGGCGATACGCCCGCAGCGGCCCTTGCGCTGATTGGCGCTGGCCTGACTGATCGGTTCCACCGGCAGTCGCTGGATCTTGGAGCGATAGCTGTAACGACTGATGCGCACCAGCCCCGGGTCGATCACGTAGCGGATGCCCGGCACGGTCAGCGAGGTCTCGGCGACGTTGGTGGCCAGCACGATGCGCCGGCCACGATGCGGCTGGAAGACGCGATTCTGCTCTTCGTTCGAGAGCCGCGCGTACAGCGGCAATACCTCGGTATCGCGCAGCTGGGCGCGACGCAGGGTATCCGCGGTGGCGCGGATCTCGCGCTCGCCGGGCAGGAAGATCAGCACGTCACGCGGGCCCTGCATCCAGCCCTTCTCGCGCTCGATCAGCGACAGCTCTTCCACCGCGCGCAGGATGCCTTCCTGCAGGCTGAGGTCTTCCTCATCCTCGGCATCGCGCACCAGCGGCAGGTACTGGGTCTCGACCGGGAAGTTGCGCCCGCTGACCGAGACGATGGGCGCCGGCGTGCCATCCTGGGCCGCGAAGTGCTGACTGAAGCGCTCCACGTCGATGGTCGCCGAGGTGATGATGATCTTGAGGTCCGGACGACGCGCGGTGAGGCGCTTGAGATAGCCGAGCAGGAAGTCGATGTTCAGACTGCGCTCGTGGGCCTCATCGATGATGATCGCCTCGTAGCGGCTCAGGTCCGGATCATGCTGGGTTTCCGCCAGCAGGATACCGTCGGTCATCAGTTTGATCAGCGTCGAGGGGCCAGTGGTGTCGTTGAAGCGCACCTGATAGCCGACCGTCTCGCCGAGGGTCGTCTCGAGCTCCTCGGCCAGACGCGCCGCCACCGAGCGTGCCGCCAGACGGCGTGGCTGGGTGTGGCCGATCAGACCATTGCGCCCCAGCCCCATCTCCAGACACAGCTTGGGCAGCTGGGTGGTCTTGCCCGAGCCTGTCTCACCGGCGACCACCACGATCTGATGCTCGGCGAGCGCGGCGAGGATGTCCTCGCGACGTTCCACCACCGGCAGCTCCGGCGGATAGTTGAGTGCGGCCGGTGTCTGCCAGCGCGCCAGCGCCGTCTCGCGCGCGGCACGCTGGGCGATGCTCGCCTCGAGGCGGCTCTCGATATCGTTGATGGCACGATCGACCGGCTTGCCTTCCTTGAGACGCCGACGCAGGCCAGCCAGGCGCTTGCCCAGCTCGCGCTGATCACGGCTCAGGGCGCGTTCGAGGCGAGCCGCAAGGGCTTCAAGACGCGCATGTTCGGACGGTGCGGTAGCGGTGTCGCTCAAGGACTGCCTCTTCTCAACCAGCGACCACACGCCACGCGCGCAGCCGGATACTCTCGGGAACTCAGCCTCTCGCCCGACTGCACAGGGCAGCGAGCCACGAGACCTGAATGACGAAACGGCCCGCCAACGAGTGACGGGCCGTCCATTGTAGCCCCGCGCGTAGCCACGCCCAACCTTGGCGGCCGCCCGCTCATGCCGGCGGCCCGTCTCAACGCCGGGATTCAGGTCTCGCGCACCGGGGTATTGCCTCCTTCGTCGTCGCTGTCACGCAGTTCACGGCGCAGCACCTTGCCCACGTTGGTCTTGGGCAGCTCATCGCGGAATTCGACGAAACGCGGCACCTTGTAGCCGGTCAGCTGCTCCTTGCACCAGCTGCGCAGGCTGTCGCGGTCGAGATCCGGGTTGCTGGACACGACGAACAGCTTGATCGCCTCACCGCTCTGCTCGTCCGGCACGCCAACCGCCGCGGCCTCGACGATATCCGGATGCCCGCTAACCACGTCCTCGATCTCGTTGGGGAACACATTGAAGCCGGAGACGATGATCATGTCCTTCTTGCGATCGACGATGCGCACGAAGCCATCCGGCTGGATGACCGCGATATCGCCGGTGCGGATGAAGCCCTCGTCATCCATCGCCTCACGCGTGGCGTCATCACGCTGCCAATAGCCCTTCATCACCTGGGGACCGCGCACGCACAGCTCACCCGGCGCGTCACGCCCCAGCGTCACGCCCTCGGCATCCACCACCTTGAGTTCGGTGCCGGGCACCGGCTTGCCGATGGTCCCCAGCTGCAGCTCACGCGGGGGGTTGAAGCTGACGATGGGCGAGGTCTCGGTCATGCCGTAGCCCTCGGCGATCGGGCAGCCGGTGACGGCTTCCCAGCGTTCAGCCGCGCTGCGCGTCAGGGCCATGCCGCCGGAGATGGTCAGCTTGAGGCTCGAGAAGTCCAGCGCCTTGAAATCATCACGCTGGCACAGCGCCGAGAACAGCGTATTGAGGCCGACGAAGGCGGTGAACGGTGTCCTGGCCAGCGTCTTGATGAAGCCATCGATGTCACGGGGATTGGTGATCAGCACGCTGTGGTTGCCGCTCTCCATGCTGTAGAGGCAATTCACCGTGAAGGTATAGATGTGATAGACCGGCAGCGGCGCGATCAGCACCTCCTGGCCTTCATTGAGCACATCACTGATCACACCGCGCGCCTGCAGCATGTTGGCCACCAGATTGCAATGGGTCAGCATGGTGCCCTTGGCGACCCCGGTGGTCCCGCCGGTGTACTGGAGTGCCGCGATGTCGTCGGCCTCTCGCGTGACACGCGTGTGCGAGAGCCCCGCGCCGCGCTTGAGCACGCTGCGCAGCGAGTGGGCGTCGGGCAGATGGTACTTCGGCACCATCTTCTTGACGTAGCGTACGGCCAGGTTGATCAACGGGCGCTTGGGGAAATCATGCAGGTCACCGATCTCGGTGATGATGACCTCCTCGATGGACGTGCGCTTGAGCACCTTCTCGAGCTTGTCCGCCATGTTGGCCAGAATCACGATGGCGCGTGCGCCGGAGTCATGGAACTGGTGCTGCATCTCGCGCTCGGTATAGAGCGGGTTGGTGTTGACCACCACCAGACCGGCGCGCAGCGCCCCGAACACGGCCACCGGAAACTGCAGCAGGTTCGGCAGCTGAATGGCGATACGATCCCCGGGTTCAAGGCCGGTCTCATGCTCAAGCCAGGCGGCGAAGTCGCGCGACAGGCGATCCACATCGGCGTAGCTCAGCGTCTTGTCCATGCAGCTGAAGGCCGGACGCTCGGCATAGTTGGCGCAGCTGGCCTCGAAGACCTCCAGAATCGAGGGGTACTCCTCGAGACCGGACAACGGCTCACCGCTGAGAATCAGGGAATCGGCGGCCTCTGCCGAGCCTGACTGGTGCGGATCATGGGCTGCCGCAGGGGCGGCAGGATTGGCATCACGCATGGCACTTGGCTCCATGGCATCGTTCGTCTGGTGCATTCCCCGAGAGGCGGTGGAGACCGCTGGCGGCTGCTTGACGACAGCCCTCGCGAGTGATCGCAACACTTGTTGTTATCGGGACGTGGTGTCCGCAGCTGGACGGACACGCAGGAAATGACGGGGGATGCCGAGATGGCACTCCACCCCACCCTCTCATGCTGTCAGGCTACCTTAACCAGCCGCCTCGAGATTGTAAAACGATCGATTGAAACCATCGTTCACATTACGGGAATCGACTGCTGTCGGCCATGACGGCATGCATCACATGGGGCCCTGACGACGCTGACATGTCGTTATGCTCTCAAGGCCTTTGAATCGCGACGCGCTACCTCTTACTCTGAAGCCCATCCACACAGAACGCCAGTGGCAGCCGCATGCCCGGCGTCTGTTTCTCGTCACTCATGTCACTGTTCATCGATCAGAGAGATTTCCCCATGGCAAAGATCTACCAGGACAACTCACAGGCCATCGGCAATACACCGCTGGTCAAGATCAACCGCCTCAGCCGCCACCCGCGCCTGTACGCCAAGGTGGAAGCCCGCAACCCGGCCTTCTCCGTCAAATGCCGGATCGGTGCCAGCATGGTGTGGGATGCGGAAGCGCGCGGCGAGCTCAAGCCGGGCATGGAGATCGTCGAGCCGACCTCCGGCAATACCGGTATCGCGCTGGCCTTCGTCGGTGCGGCGCGTGGCTACCCCGTCACCCTGACCATGCCGTCCTCCATGAGCATGGAGCGCCGCAAGGTGCTGAAGTCACTGGGTGCCAATCTGGTGCTGACCGACCCCGCCAAGGGCATGCAGGGCGCCATCGACAAGGCCTGCGAACTCAAGAAGGCCGAGCCGGAGCGCTACTTCCTGCCGCAGCAGTTCTCCAATCCGGCCAACCCGCGCATCCATGAGGAAACCACCGGCCCTGAGCTCTGGGATGCGCTGGACGGCGACATGGACGTGCTGGTCGCGGGGGTCGGCACCGGCGGTACCATCAGCGGTATCGCACGCTACTTCAAGACGGTGCGTGGCCAGACGCTGGAAGCCGTGGCGGTAGAGCCGGCGGAATCGGCCATCATTGCCCAGCGCCTCAAGGGCGAGCCCATCACCCCGGCACCGCACAAGATCCAGGGGATCGGTGCCAACTTCATCCCCGACAATCTGGATCTGACGCTGATCGACCGCGTCGAGTCGGTGGTCAGCGAAGACGCCATGGCCATGGCGCGTCGTATCATGCAGGAAGAAGGCATCATGTGCGGCATCTCCTGTGGTGCGGCGATGACCGCGGCACTGCGCCTGGCCGAAGACCCGGCCTACGCCGACAAGTCCATCGTCGTCATCCTGCCGGACAGTGGCGAACGCTACCTGTCCTCGCCGATGTTCGCCGGCATGTTCGATGATGTCGAAGGCTGAATCTGATGCCTGCCGCTGACCGCAAACGTCAGTGAAGACCGGGAAGCCAGACACACGAAGGGCCGCGATTGCGGCCCTTCGTGTGTCTGGCGATCGAACGACTTTTCTAGCGCTCAGGCATCAGCAACTCAGGTCCGAGGCCAGCCAGTCCGGCTTGCGACGCGCGGTGGCGGTGCGATCGACCGCCCCGCTCTCGGCCTGCCCCTGCTCTTCCTGACTCAGCGGCAACTCACCGCCAAGACTGGCGACCAGCT
Source organism: Cobetia sp. 14N.309.X.WAT.E.A4 (assembly GCF_030397495.1). Lineage (NCBI taxonomy): Bacteria > Pseudomonadati > Pseudomonadota > Gammaproteobacteria > Oceanospirillales > Halomonadaceae > Cobetia > Cobetia sp. 14N.309.X.WAT.E.A4. Next base: position 429,168 of record NZ_JAPNXT010000002.1, on the reverse strand, counting down.
CACCTTCCCGGAACACGACCAGCTGCCCGGGCAGCAGCCGCTGCCATTGCTCGTTGTCGGTCAGCGGGTCGGTGGCGATCACCGACACCACATCGGCATCGGTGGTGTGTTGCTGGAAGTCGACGCTCATCTCGAAATCGGTGAGGCTCGCCTGCCCGAAGGGCGCTCGGCGCGTGATGTGCGCAAGCTTGGTGGAGCAGTAGGCGTAGAGATGCACGCCATCGGAGAGCAGCAGATTGAAGACCCCCAGCCCGCGCAGACGCTCGCACTGGGCATGCAGGTGACGCCACAGGTCCTCACAGCGAGAGGGCGGTTCCGGGAAGGCACGGCGGATCTCGCCGAGCAGGAAACAGGCGGCGTGCTCGCTGTCCGTGCTGCCCACGGGGCGATAGTACGGCAAGGGAAGCGTCTGCCAGTCCGCCAGCTGCCCATTGTGGGCATAGCACCACTGGCGCCCCCACAGCTCCCGCGTGAACGGGTGGGTATTGGCCAACGTCACCTGGCCGACATTGGCCTGGCGGATATGACTGATCACCATCTGTGACTTGATGGGATAGTCGAGAATCATCCGCGCGATGGGCGAATCCACTGAAGGGTGCGGGTCACGGAATTCGCGATAGCCACCCTCTTCATAGAAGGCGATACCCCAGCCATCGCGGTGCGGGCCGGTGCCACCCCCGCGTTGCAGAAAGCCCGCGAAGCTGAAGCAGATATCGGTCGGAACATTGGCACTCATGCCAAGCAGCTCACACATGGGGTTCCTCCCGTCGGGTCGGTTTGCGTGTCATGCGGCGCACCAGCAGGATCAGCATCAGCAGGCCGAATGCGCCGGCCACGGCATAGGCGATCATGCGGCTCCGGGCAGAGCCGGCTTCCTGGCGCGCGAAGTCGGAAGCGCCCTCGAACCACTGGCCGATCAATGCCGGTACCTTGTCGATGGGCAGACGGCCCTTCATCAACAGGGCGTTGAGGTCTTCCGGCGCGTCTTCCCCGGCCTGATCCAGCCCCTCGATCTCACCGAAGCGCTCCCCTTCGATGGGCGTGCGATCCAGATTGGCCGCCCGACGCGCCGCGTCCGCATTGAGGGTATAGGGCGCGAGGTCCAGCACCGGCGGAGCTCCGTCGAGCGCGAGTCGCGCGCTGATCTGCACATCCGCCTGGACGTCCGAGTCCAGGGGCGGCAGGTCGATGCGCCATTGCCGCTCGCCATCCTCCGCCACGCTCAGGGCCTCCCCATGCAGCGTCGCAACCAGACGCGTGTTGGCGGTATTGAGCAGCGGATGACGCGCACTGACTTCCAGCGCGTCAGGCGACTTGCCGGTACGCGGGTCAGCGCCGACGGGCTCGACCAGCAGCGGGTCCACCACGCTGGTACGCTGACTGAGCTGGCGCGCGAAGGAGGCATTGTCGCGATAGCCCATCACGGTCAGGGTCAGGCGGGCGCCACCGAGCTGGTCGGGGGCCGGCATGTCGACATGGAAGTCGGCGCCGTCACGCTCAAGGCCTCGCTGCTGCGCGGTGGTGACATCCTCCGCCGCGCCTTCTCCCTCCTGCACGTCCTGCTCCGGCACCAGACGTGCATTGCCATCCAGCGTCGCCAGGAAGTCCTCATCATTGACGGCGCGCGCGCCATCGACCAGCGATGCGGTCAGCGAGTAGTCGAAACCCCGATAGAGCGTGGCAGGCAGGGGCCGTGATACCAATGCCAGTTCCGAGACGATCGTGATGCGGCTATCGGCCCCCACCTCACCCTCGAGCTGCCACTTGCCGGTCTCGGGGTCCGTCACGGTGATCAGGTCATAACGCGGCTGGTGCTCCCAGCGCACCCCTTCCGGCAGTGACGCCTGGTCGGCGAGACGGTAACGCTGCCCCTGCGGCGAAATCAGCACCGGCGAGCGATCATCGGGGCCGTGGAAGACCAGGGCGGTGAATTCCTGCACGCTGTCATCGATCACGAAGTGCTTGTCGTTCAGCGGTACCTGCTCACCGGGCACGATGCGATCCAGCGCCGCGAGGAAGGCACGCAACAGGTCTTCCGGGCTCTCGGCGACCGTCGCCAGGCCGCCGGTACCGTCCGCGATCTGCTGAAGCAGATCCACATCGGCATTGCGCGACAGCGCCACCGTATGCACCGTGATGTCGTGGGCGGCAAGCTGCGGCGTCAGCTCATCCGTGATGCGCTGACGCGAGGCGCTGTCCGCGGCGGCCTTGCGGGTGCTCGGCTCACGCAGGTCGACCATGCCATCGGAAAGCAGGATGATCTGACGCGGTGCATCACCACCCACGCCGGCATCATTTCCCTGGGCAGCGGCGCGCAGGCCCGCCTCCAGATCCGTGTACTGCTCATAGTCGTCGAGACGGCTCTCGAGTCCGCGGGCAGACCGCTTCCAGCCGGCATCCACCGCCCCCAGCGCCAGCAGTGACTGCACCTGCTCACCGAAGCCCCATACCCCGGCATGCGAGCGCTCCGGCAACAGCGTCACCAGCAGATCCAGCGCACTGGCGCGCAGATTGGCCGGGTCGTTGTGCTTCATGCTGCCCGAGACATCGATGGCCAGGCGCAGATCCGGTGTCTTGCCCGGCGCTGCCGCCTCGCTGGGCGACACTTCGCTGGGCGACACCTCTGCGCCTTCCTGTCTCCCGCTCGGTGAAGCCGCGACCTTGGGGGCAGAGGCTGTCTCTTCGGCCCATGCCGAGGTGGCCCCCAGCCCTGAGAAAGCGCTCAGCAGCGAGATGGTCAGACCGGCCAGCCCCCGGCGCCACGCGCGGGGATCTGACAGGCGCCGGCGGGCGCGCCGAACGACGGGACGAGCGAGAGACGACGAGGCATTCACATCACGAGCCATTGCAGATCCTTGTTCCACCCATGGGCAAGCCTGGGCAGCGTTGATCAGAGAGAAGGTTCCTGACGATCCCGCGCGGCGCGCGAGCGAGTGGCGCCACCGGCGGACGTGTCACGACGCTCGGCACGCAGGCCCTCTCCGTGCAGGTCGTCGTTCTCTTCTTCGTCGGCACTTGACGCGCGACGCTGACGCGAGCGGGCCATTTCACGCCGACGCTGCTCACGGCCACGTCCCAGCCACCAGATGCCGAGACCGGCCGCGATGCCCGCTCCGATGCCCAGTACCAGCATGGCGAAGGCCGAGGCCATGCCGCTGCCATCCTTCTGGATCAGGCTCACCGCGAAGGCCACGATGGCTGGCGCCGTACCACCATAGGAATCTTCCGGCACGCTGGCCGTCACGTGAAAACCGGTCGGCACCGCGATCATGCCGGCCACCGCTCCCACCACGATCCAGCGTATGAAGCGCGGCAAGGCGCGAACCGCCAGATACCCGGTCACCAAGACCACTGCCGCCAGGCCAAGATAGATCAGCCACATCTGCGGCAGAGAATCCGAAATCAACATGCCCTTCACTCCTGTCAGAACTTCCTGGCGAGACCTGTGTCAGGTCTTCGATATAAGGCCAGCCATCACATCCTCCCCACTCAGGGGGCCGCTCACCGCATGACGTCAGGCGCGGCTCATCGCCAACCAGGGACGCGACATGCCGCTCGCGGCAAGGGCTTGCGAACGCTGTGGGACAGGCTCAATGTTACACTCCAAGCCCGCCCGACACACTCGGGCACACGACATTCAAGAGGTAGCCATGTCCGACAGCCCCGTCCAGCGTCATTATCGTGCCGAAGACCCCCACTGGCACTGGCTTGAAGCGCGCGACACACCAGAGGTAAAGGCCTTTCTCGAGGCTGCCAATGCCGAGAGCGATACCTGGTTCACGCCACTCGAGTCACTGACTGACGCCCTCTACACCGGACATCTGGCCCGTCGCGAACTCGCCGTTTCCAGTCTGCCGGAAGCCCTCGACCATCACGTCTACTGGAGCGAGACCGCCGCTGACGCGGAGTATCCCGTCTGGTGGCGCCATCCGTTGGAGGCGGACCCCACGGATCGCTCGCGCCATGAATGTCTGCTGGACCTGCAGGCCCTGTCGCGCCATCACGATTTCGTCGAACTGGGCGACATGGCCATTTCGCCCGATGAGCAACGACTGGCATGGACTCTGGACACCAGCGGCGACGAGGTGTTCAGCCTGCGGCTTGCAACACTGAGCGCGGCTGACCGCGACGCGCGCACGCCAGTGCGTGGCGAGGCCCGGCCTGGCGAGGTCCGGCCTGGCGAGGCCCAGCCTGGCCGGGCCCGGCCTGCAGGGCAGGACGATGAATGTCTGCTGGAGGATATCGGGCCGGACCTGGTATGGGCCGAGGACGGTCAGCACCTGCTGTTCACGCGCTATGACAGCACCCAGCGCCCCTTCGAGATCTGGTGTCTGGACATCGAGAGCCGTGCCGAGACGCTGCTCTACCGTGAGGAAGACAGCGAATTCTGGGTCGGCATGGGCAAGACCCGCTCACGGGACTGGCTGGTACTGGAAACCGCGTCCAAGGACACCAGTGAATCCTGGCTGCTGCCGGCCGCGGCACCACTGGGCGAGATGACGCTGGTGCGCGCACGCGAGACAGGCGTCGAATATGGCATCGATCACCGCCCCGGCCACTTCTATGTGCTGCACAACAAGGAGGCGCCGCATTTCCAGCTGGATATCGCCGCCGAGCATGCCCCCGGCAACTGGCAGCCGCTGATCACCACTCGCGACGACGTGACGCTGGAAGGCGTGGAGGCGTTTTCCTGGGGCCTGATGGTCGATGAACGCGATCACCGTCAGGCCCAGGCCTGGCTGCGCGTGATCGAATTCGAGGGCACGGCGCCTACGCAAACGATCTGCCGCGACGAACGCCTGGCGATGCCGGAGCAACCGCTGAGCCAGGGGCTGGGCGACTGCCCGCACTTCGACGCTCGCCGCCTGCGCATCCGTGAGGAAAGCTTCACCACGCCGCCGAGCTGGATCGAGCTGGATCTTGACACGGGTGAGCGCACCTTGCTCAAGCGCCAGACCGTGCATGGCGATCTCGCGCCAGAGCAGTTGATCAGCCGTCGTCTGTGGGCCACCTCCGACGATGGCGAGCAGGTGCCCGTCTCGGTGGTGATGCGCCGTGACCTGTGTGATGGCGAGGGTATCCCCCACGCCCCGCTGCCGGTACTGCTCTATGGCTATGGTGCCTACGGCGAGACACTGGACCCCTGGTTCTCCATCGCGCGGCTGGAGCTTCTCAGCCGTGGCGTCGCCTTTGCCGTCGCCCACGTGCGTGGCGGTGGGGATCGTGGCGAGCCCTGGTATCTGGCCGGCAAGCTGGAGCACAAGGAAAACAGCTTCAATGACTTCCTCGCCGCGCGGGATGCGCTGGTCGAGCAAGGCGTCGGGGCCGCGGAGCGCATTGCCGCCTACGGTGCCAGCGCCGGTGGCCTGCTGGTCGGGGCCAGCCTCAACAAGCGCCCCGAGGCCTTCTGCGCCGCGGTGCTCGATGTGCCCTTCGTGGACGTGCTGCGCACCATGGAAAATCCGGAGCTGCCGCTGACCACCGCGGAATACACCGAATGGGGCAACCCGCACGAGAGCGAGGCGCGGCGTCGCATCCGCGCCTATTCCCCGCTGGACAACCTGAGCGCCGCCCCCTACCCGCCGCTGTTCCTGCAGGGCAGCTGGCACGATACCCGCGTGCCCTACTGGGAACCGGCCAAGCTGTATGCCCGCCTGCGCCAGATGGACTGCACGCCGCATCCGGTGCTGCTGCGCACCGACATGAGTTCCGGTCATGGCGGTGCCTCGGGACGCTTCAAGGCCTGGCGTGACAACGCCCGGCAGGATGCCTTCCTGCTGTGGGCACTGGGCGTGTGCGAGAAAGCAGGCAGCGAAACGACCGCCCGCAGCAACGGCTGACGCTCGCACGGCGCTCTGCGACTCGCCTACGACAAGGCCCCCGCCGGGTAACCGGCGGGGGCCTTGAGGTTTTCGTCAGCTCAAAGGGTCACGACTGACCTGACGAAGGGTGCAACATGACTGACTCAGCGCGGATCGAGTCTGGCCAGCTTGGTCGCGACACGCTCGCCGTAGTCGGCATCCGCCTGGCGGAAGTGCGCGATCATCTTGTCCTGCACGACGTGGCTGACACCCACCATGGTGCCGGCGATGACGTCCGTGATGCGCGACTTCTGACCTTCATCGAACAGGCGGTAGAGATTGCCGGCCTGGCTGTAGTTGTCCTCATCGCTGTTGTCGTGATAGCCCATCCAGGCGTTCTGCTCCAGCGGCATCGGCGGCTCGGCGACAGTGGCGTCCGGCACCGGGGCGCCGTGATCGGCACGCTCGTTGGGGTAGAAGTTGGTGCGCGAGTACTGGCCACCTTCCTTCGTCTCTCCCGGCACGCCCTGGCCGACCTGGCCGCCCAGCGGACCGCCACCGTGACCGGTGACCGGGCACATGCCCGCCATCACGCCATCACGCTGGTAGTGGTTGACCGGGCAGACCGGACGGTTGACCGGCAGCTGCTCGGCGTTGGCACCGACGCGATAGCGGTGTGCATCGGCGTAGGCCCACAGACGTGCCTGCAGCACGCGGTCCGGGGAGGCGCCGATACCCGGCACGAAGTTGGACGGTGAGAAGACGGACTGCTCGACCTCCGCGAAGTAGTTCTCCGGGTTGCGATTGAGTTCCATCTTGCCGACTTCCATCAGCGGGAAGTCACCGTGCGGCCACACCTTGGTCAGATCGAAGGGGTTGATGTGGTAGTCGCGCGCCTGCTGCTCAGTCATCACCTGCAGGTTGACGGTCCAGCTCGGACGCTCGCCACGCTCGAGGCGGGTGAACATGTCGTGCTGGTGGAAGTCCGGTGCGACCTGTGCCGCTTCGTCATCGGTCAGTGTCTCGTGGCCCTGGTCGGTCTTGAAGTGCCACTTGACCCAGACACGCTCGCCCTTGTCGTTCCACAGGCTCAGCGTATGCGAGCTGTAGCCGTTCATGGTGGTCAACGACTTCGGGATACCGCGGTCGGACATCAGGATGGTGACCTGATGCAGCGCCTGCGGATGGTTGGCCCAGAACTCCCAGCGGTTCTGCCAGTCGACCATGTTGGTGCGCGGGTCTTTCTTCTGGGTGTGGATGAAGTCAGGGAACTTGGATGGCTCGCGGATGAAGAACACCGGCGTGTTGTTGCCGACCATGTCCCAGTTGCCTTCCTCGGTGTAGAACTTCAGGGAGAAGCCGCGCACGTCACGAGTGTTGTCGCCGCTGTCCTGACCACCGGCCACGGTGGAGAAACGTGCCAGCATCGGGGTCTGCTTGCCGACGCCCTGCAGGAAGCGGGCAATGGTCAGGTCAGACAGGTCACGGGTCAGGGTGAAGGTGCCGTAGGCGGCAACGCCGCGGGCGTGGACGACACGCTCCGGAATGCGCTCACGGTTGAAGTGCGCCAGCTTCTCGAAAAGACGCCAGTTGTCGAAGGTCAGTGAGCCATTCGGACCCGCTGTCTGGCTGATGTCATCGTGAGGCACCGGGGCGCCGTTACCAGTGGTATAGCGTGGAGTCTGGGACATGTTGACGTTCTCCTGTCAGGTAGAAAAAAGCGCTATCAAACTCGACTGGCAAGGCCAGATGCTGCTGATGTCACATTTTCATGCGCTGCTTGATGTGAAAGCCTGCAGCCCATTGTCGAATCGGGTCGGGGCCGATGCCTGCCCGGCATGTGCTGGCTTGTGGCCCCTTGATGCCTGCTTACCTTACGCACCTGGTGCTTCTAGCGATAATCAATTACCAGCATGCCTTCGATAATCAGCCCCTATCACCGAGCCTATCAGCCACTCTCAGCGGCGTGAACCGCAGGACGGCACTCAACCTGGCGGCATCACCAACCTTGTTTACACCTTTCACCGCTACCCCATCTTCACGCCCACAAATGACCGCATCATGACCATGAAAAAGCCCCCTGACCTTCAAAGGTCAGGGGGCTTGGTGGCTCACATCATGCCTTTTGGGGCGTCAGCGCCTCATGCTGGCATCTGATTGGCACGCGCATCACGCGACCACACACGGTGAGCCAACAGGGCATCACGCAGTGGCAGGCTGGCGGCGAGCACATCATCCACCAGGATGACGCCCTCCTCGACCGGCACGCGCGCGGCGGCCAGCAATTCCTTGCCTTCACTGATCGCCACGATGGGCTTGAGGTGCTTGTAAGCCTCCTGCACGTAGTAGAGGCCGAGCCCTGATGCGGCCAGCGCCTTGACGCTGCCCTCGCCACCGGCCACGACCACGCCATCCACCGCCACGGACGGCAGACCATTGAGCATCGCGTCCGGCGCCAGCATGCTGCCATCGCTGGCCTTGATCGGTGCCATGCTCGGCGCGATCAGCAGCCCTTCGGCGCCTTCATCGCTGAGCTGCTTCTGGATGGAGCGCACATCTTCCATAGTCACGCCATCGGCCGCCAGAATCGCCACCTTGCGGGTCGCGATGCTGTCGGGCATGCGCGCCATCAGGCTCAGCGCCGGGTCGCTCTCGACCTGACTGGTGCCCAGCTCCCCTTTCGGCGCCGGCTGGGTGGTGGGCGCCTCGATACCGTGGTTCTCACCGACACGACGCGCCAGCTCCAGATCGATGTTGGGCAGGATCTCGGTGATCACCCGCTCACGGATCCACGGGCGTTCGACCTTGGAGAGCTCGAAGGTGTAGGCCGCGATGATGTGCTCCTTCTCCACCTCGGTCTGGCTGTTCCAGAACAGGGTGGCCTGGGAGTAGTGATCCCCGAAGGAGGCACTGCGCGCACGCACCTTGTGCGCCTCGATGCGCTCATGATGTGGCTCGTAGCCGCCATGTTCATCCGCAGGCGGCGTCTCGGAGGGCCAGCCACCATCGATGGAGTTCGGCTCGTAGGACGCCTGCCCGGTGTTGATGGTCTGACGATGCTGGGCATCGCGCTGGTTGTTGTGGAACGGACACACCGGCTGATTGATGGGGATCTCGTGGAAGTTCGGCCCACCAAGACGCAGCATCTGGGTATCCAGATAGGAGAACAGACGCCCCTGCAGCAGCGGGTCATTGGAGAAGTCGATACCCGGCACGATGTTGGCCGGATTGAAGGCCACCTGCTCGGTCTCGGCGAAGTAGTTGTCCGGATTGCGATCCAGCACCATCTTGCCGATCGGCACCACCGGCACCAGCGATTCGGGGATCAGCTTGGTCGGGTCGAGGATGTCGAAATCGAAGCTGTGTTCATCCTTCTCTTCCACCACCTGGATGCCCAGTTCCCACTCCAGCGGCGCACCGTTCTTGATGTCATCCCACATCATGCGGCGATTGAAGTCCGGGTCACGTCCCCACAGCTTCTGGGCTTCATCCCAGATCAGCGAGCAGGTACCCGCCACCGGCTTCCAGTGGAACTTGACGAAGCGCGACACGCCTTCACGGTCGATCAGACGGAAGGTATGCACGCCGAAGCCTTCCATGTTGCGGTAATGGCGCGGGAAGGCACGATCCGACATGGTCCACAACACGGTGTGGGTGGTTTCCGGCATCAGCGACACGAAATCCCAGAAGGTGTCGTGGGCCGACTGCCCCTGGGGAATCTCGTTGTGCGGCTCCGGTTTCACCGCGTGCACGAAGTCCGGAAACTTCATGGCATCCTGGATGAAGAACACCGGGATGTCGTTGCCGACCAGATCCCAGTTGCCTTCATCGGTATAGAACTTGGTCGCGAAGCCGCGCACGTCACGGACGGTGTCATTGGAGCCGCGCGAGCCCTGTACGGTGGAAAAACGCACGAACACCGGTGTCTTCTTGGACGGATCACGGAACACGCCGGCCTTGGAGTACCTGGCGGCATTGTCGTACGCCTGAAAATACCCGTGCGCGGCTGCGCCACGCGCGTGGACGATACGCTCCGGAATACGCTCGTTGTCGAAGTGGTTCATCTTCTCGCGGAAGATGAAATCTTCCATCAGGGTCGGACCGCGTTCCCCCGCCTTCAGCGAGTTGTGGTTGTCCGCGATGCGCAATCCCTGATTGGTACGCAGGTCATGCCCCTCGGCATCCGCGCGATAGGTCTCCAGCGCCTCGTCCTTGGCCTTGCCATCCCCGGCATTGGGTTGGGTGTCATGTGGCCCGTTGCGATTGGGATGGGTATAGGGATTCTCCGCGTCTGCCGAGCGGTTCTGGCCCTCGTGGTACGGGCACTTGGCGCTGTCGGCATTTGACTGGGGGGAGGATGCTGAATCGTGCTCATTGCTCGCCATGCTCAAACGCTCCTGTTTTCGCTAGATCTGCAACGCGCCATCCGGGATGGCGTCGAAGTTGATTCGGCCTTGCGATGTCCTGTCAGGCTGCCTTGTCACGGTCACGAGGACCGTCTGGCTGTCAGGGGGCAACCGATGACAGGCGACTTCCATGCGGCGGATGTCTCGAATGAATCCCTTAGGACACCCACGTGGGACTTGATGCACCTGCGACCTGAACTGCTGTGGAACGCCTGACGATGTTCGCCGGCGCCGCGTCGTCAGGCCTTGGACTTGACCTTCGAGACGATCCACAGCAATACCACCGCCCCCACGATCGAGACGACCAGCGAGCCGATGATGCCGGTGGAGGCCAGCCCCAGCAGCTTGAAGATGACGCTGCCCAGCAGGCCACCGACCACACCGACGACGATGTTGCCGAGAATGCCGAAGCTGCCGCCACGCATGATGTTGCCTGCGATCCAGCCAGCCAGACCACCGATGATCAATCCAAGAATGATACCCATCTGCTGTCTCCTTTCTTGCGGATGAAGTGGCGCTGTGCGCCCGATGAACATGTCTTGGAGACGATCTCGCGAAATTAAAAGGGTCAGATTTCCCGATTGTCAGAACGAGGAGCCGGGCTGGCGAAGAAATGCCTCCTCCTGTGGCGTGGAAACACGGCCGAGAATCGCGTTGCGGTGCGGGTAACGGCCGAATCTACGCACGATGTCCGCATGCCGTCGCTCGAAGCGCAGCGTGTCCTCGAGCCCTGGGCGTGCAAACAGTGCTTCAGCGTGTTCATGGACACGCAACGACTCGCTGTGCATCCACGGCATGATGACGAAGGGTTGCCAGGCCAGCGGGAGGCGTTCGAGATCCCCCAGCGCCACGGCCTGCTGGGAGAGCGCGAGTGCCAGGCTGTCGCCACTGAAGGCACGCGGGGTATCGCGATGGATGTTGCGCGCGAACTGGTCCAGCACCAGGATTTCCGCCAGCCGACCACCGGGAGTGGTGCGCCACTCCCACAGTTCACAGACCAGTGCCTGCTCGAGCAGCTGCGCGAATCGTTCGCGCAGCTGAGCATCGAGGGCCTCGCTCTTGCGAAACCAGTCCTTGGGCGTCAGTCGAGTGAACCAATGCTCGAGCACCGGCCGTGCCTGGGGATGGCTATCCGCGATCAGCCTGTCGGCATCCGATGGCGCGGGGGTGGACGATGGAGGTGTCGGGTTCGAGGGGCGTGAGGGACTCATGAAAGGTGTCCTGATCCGGGAGTGGCAAGAAGTGACAGCAAGTCGCAAAGGGAAGAGGTAAACAGAGAAAGCGAGCGAGAAAGAGAGAGAGCGGCCACAAGGCAAAGAGAATCCGCAACACAGCAACACCGCAAGGAGGCTCTGACGGCCGGACGTCGCGCTGCCGGTTCACGGGACTGCATGGCGATCATGGTTCTGACACCTGATCGTCATCTTGAGCATGGAAAGTAGCCTCTCCCGTGAGCCCTGTCAGCCACCGCGGCACCTTTGCCGCCGCTGCCATCCTGATGCCAGACCGTAACAAGGAAGCCCTTCATGTCCCGCCGTCTGTCTGATCTGCTACCTTCCCGCTCCTCGCGCACGACACCTGCCTCGCCCACCTCGCAGGACGACGCGAACGCGAGCCCCGGTGACTCGCATGCCGCACGCGCCGGCGCACCTTCGCGAATGGACCGCCGACGCCTGCTGAGCCGTGGCCTTCAGGGTGCCGGCGTGGGCCTGCTGGCAAGCTCAGGCCTGCTGGGCGCCCCGGCCATCGTGATGGCCGAGGGCCGTCGTCCACGCCTGCCGTCAGGGGTGATGAGCGGCGACGTGACCGCCAGCCGCGCCATGCTGTGGAGTCAGACCGACAAGCCGGCCCGCATGCTGATCGAACTGGCCGACAACATCGAGATGCGTGGCGCCTTCCAGATGCGCGGCCCCGTGGCCTTGCCGGCCGACGGCCTGACCAGCAAGCTGGATCTGACCCGCATCAACACCCGCGCCAACGCCAGCGGCGAAGTCTTCTACCGGGTACGCTATGCGGCACTGGATGACCACCGCGCCATTAGTGAAGCGACCACCGGGCGTCTGGTATTGCCGCCCGGCGTTCAGACACCGCGCGCGCTGCGCTTCGTGTGGTCCGGTGACACCGTCGGCCAGGGCTGGGGGATCAACCCGGATTTCGGTGGCCTGCGCCTCTACGAGACGATGCGTCAGGTCAAGCCGGACTTCTTCCTGCATTCCGGCGACACCATCTACGCCGATGGCCCGCTCGAGGAGAGCGTCACTCAGCACGACGGCAGCCTGTGGCGCAACATCGTCACACCGGCCAAGTCCAAGGTCGCCGAGACCCTGGACGAGTATCGTGGTCAGTACGCCTACAACCTGATGGATGAGAACCTGCGTCGCTTCAATGCCGAGGTACCGATGTTCGCCCAGTGGGATGACCACGAGACCACCAACAACTGGTATCCGGGCGAGATTCTCGAGGACGATCGCTACACCGAGAAGAATCTCGAAGTGCTGTCCGCCAATGCGCGTCGTGCCTTCCTCGAGAACATGCCGCTGCGGACCGGCCCAGCCGCGCCGGAACGCATCCACCGCAACTTCAGCTTCGGCCCGGGGCTCGAGATGTTCATGCTCGACATGCGCAGCTTCCGCGGCCCCAATTCCGCCAATCGCCAGTCCGGGCGTGGCCCCGAGACCGACTTCCTGGGGCGCGATCAGCTGGCATGGCTCAAGCAGTCGCTCAAGGCCAGCACCGCCACCTGGAAGATCATCGCCTCCGACATGCCCATCGGCCTGCTGGTGCGTGACGGCGACAATTTCGAGAACGGTGCCAATGGCGATGGTGAGGCGCTGGGACGCGAACAGGAAGTCGCGGAGCTGCTGAAGTTCGTGCGCGATCACGACATCCAGAACCTGGTGTGGCTGACGGCGGATGTCCATTACACCGCCGCGCACCACTACTCGCCCGAGCGCGCCGTCTTCAAGGAGTTCACGCCGTTCTGGGAATTCGTCAGCGGGCCGATCCATGCCGGCACCTACGGCCCTGGCGAGCTGGACAATACCTTCGGGCCAAGACTGGAATTCGTGAAGGCACCGCCGGAAGGCCGTGCCAACATGTCGCCCAGCGAAGGGTTCCAGTTCTTCGGTCAGGTGGATCTCGATCCCGAAAGCGAAGCACTGACCGTCACGCTCAAGGATATCCACGGCGCCTCGCTCTATCAGAAGGTGCTGACGCCTGAGTCGCGAATGGGCTGATCTTGCCGCGACACACGCGGTTCACGCCCTACCCCGAATGCCCCGTGCACGACAGGATCCCGAGGGCGGATTCTCGAGTGCACGGGGCATTCGCCTGTCTGGGCCGCCTGTCGGGTGCCGCCTTCCCCAGAGCCACTCGAGAAGATCGCTGCGCCGGAAGAGGACATCCGGTCACGCTGCTATGTCTGCACGCTTCAGACAATTGGGGAAAAATGTCAGACAAATTGTCAATGGAGAGGTGAGCGCATTTCTCTGACACTGATCGGCACGCTGGTTGTCGATCACTGACCGCCTGCCTCGAGGTACCGCGCGCCAACGGTGAGGCAGGCCAATCGGGTGATGGCAACTGAGCAGGCAGGCCTCCGAGCCCTGTTGTTCAACAAGGATAACGCCATGAATGCCCTCACCCTGAGCTCCTTCGTGTTCTTCACGGGGCTGGTCGCCGTGATCACCTGGTGGCTGACCCGTCGTGACGACCATCGCCATTCCACCGGCTACTTTCTTGCCGGCCGCAGTCTGACCTTCCCGATCATCGCAGGCTCCCTGCTGATGACCAATCTCTCCACCGAGCAGATGGTGGGCCTGAACGGGGCCGCCTTCACCGATGGCCTCTCCGTGATGGCCTGGGAGGTGGTGGCCGTGGTCTCGCTGGTCGCGATGGCCATGTTCTTTCTGCCACGCTTCCTCAAGAGCGGTATCACTACCCTGCCGGAGCTGCTGGCACTGCGTTTCGATCGCACCACCCAGCTGCTGGCCAACCTGATCTTCATGCTGGCCTACGCCATCATCCTGCTGCCCAGCATCCTCTATTCCGGCGCCCTCGGCCTGATGGGCGTGCTGGATTTGCATGCCCTGACCGGCATCGATTCCCAGATGGTGCTCTTGACCGGCACCGTGATCGCCGTCGGCATCGCAGGGGCCATCTATGCCCTCTTCGGCGGTCTGCGCTCCATCGCCATCTCCGACACCCTGAACGGTATCGGGCTGCTGATCGGCGGCATGATCATCGTCTACTACGGGCTGGATCGGATCAGTGATGGCAACGGCATTCTCGCCGGGTGGGAGACACTCAAGGAGACCCACCCGGAGAAGCTCAATTCGCTGGGCGGTGATGACCAGTCGGTGCCGGTCTCGACCCTGTTCACCGGGGTGCTGCTGCTCAACATGTTCTACTGGTGTACCAACCAGCAGATCATCCAGCGTACCTTCGCCGCCAAGACATTGGCCGAGGGCCAGAAGGGGGTGCTGCTGACCGGCGCGCTCAAGCTGCTGGGCCCGCTGTATCTGGTGCTGCCGGGCATCATCGCCTTCCAGCTCTACGCCGGTGATGGCATCAAGGCCGACGCCGCCTATGGCCGGCTGGTCTTCGATGTGCTGCCCGCGCCGCTGACCGGCTTCTTCGCCGCGGCGATGGTCGGCGCGATCCTGTCGTCCTTCAACTCGGCGCTCAACTCCACCGCTACCCTGTTCAGTCTCGATGTCTACAAGGCGCGCCTCAAGCCGGATGCCAGCGATGAAGAGGTGGTCAAGGCGTCCAAATGGGCGGGCTGGATCATGGCGGCCGCCGCGATGACCATCGCGCCGCTGCTGGCGACCCAGGAAAGCCTGTTCGTCTATATCCAGAAGGTGAACTCCATCTACTACATCCCGCTGCTGGCGGTGATCGTGGTCGGACTTCTCTCCAGGCGCGTGCCGGCCATCGCCGCCAATCTGGCGCTGGTGCTGGGCTGTGCGGTCATCGGCCTGTTCTACTTCGTGCCGGTGCTTTCCGAGCTGGTCGACAAGGTGCACAACTTCCACTTCATCGCCATCGTGCTGGTGCTGTTGATCGCCCTGATGCTGGTGATCGGCAAGCTGGCACCGCGTGCCGAACCCTGGATCCAGCAGGATGTCGGTGCCATCGACATGACGCCCTGGGCTGGCACGCGCATCGCCAGCATCATTCTTCTCATACTGGTGATGATCATCTATCTGGCCTTCGCCGGCTGAGCACTGCATGACCTGACGGTGTCCCCCTGGCCGCCTGCGCCCCGTTCTCCTCGCCGAGACGGGGCGCTTTCGTTGCGCGGCGCGGCGGGTCTCGCGTCACGGGTCTTACAAGGCGGGTCTTACAAGGCGGTCTTACAAGGCGGGCCTGACACACGTTTCCTCTGCCCGCCATCACGCCGACAGGGGCGAGCCAAGCCCCGAAACCAACGTATGTTCTACAAATGGCGGATAGCAGGAACTCGGGAGATACCTACACTGTCGCCAGACTTGCCGCGAATGTTACCGGTGAGTCTCGTCACGGACGATGACACAGCTCGCTGTGTGCATTGCATCGATACTGCTGGACTGATCGCCGAATCGCCGCGCGGACCGAGTGCCCGTGAGCCAGACGTCGCGCCAGCCAGCATCAAGGAACCCTCCTCCCATGCACGCCCTTACCCTTGTTTCTTTCGTGTTCTTTACCGGCCTGGTCGCCGCCTTGACCTGGTGGTGGACACATCGCGATGACACCTCGCATTCCACCGGCTATTTCCTCGCCGGACGCAGTCTGACCTTCCCGCTGATCGCGGGCTCGCTGCTGATGACCAACCTGTCCACCGAACAGATGGTCGGTCTGAATGGCGCCGCCTTCACCGATGGTCTGTCGGTGATGGCCTGGGAGGTCATGGCGGTGCTGGCGATGGTGGTGATGGCGCTGTTCTTCCTGCCACGCTTCCTCAAGAGTGGCATCACCACCCTGCCCGAGCTGCTGGCCTTGCGCTATGGCCGCAGTACCGAGCTGATCACCAACCTCATCTTCCTGTTCGCCTACGCGGTGATCCTGCTGCCGATCATCCTCTACTCCGGTGCCATCGGCCTGCAGGGCATGCTGGATCTGCCCTCGCTGACCGGCATCAGCTCACCCAATGCACTGCTGTGGATGACCATCTGGGTGGTCGGCATCATCGGCGCCATCTATGCGCTGTTCGGTGGCATGCGCTCCATCGCCATCTCCGACACCCTGAACGGCGTGGGACTGTTGATCGGCGGCATGCTGATCGTCTGGTTCGGTCTCGATGCCGTGAGCGACGGCCAGGGCGTGATGGCTGGTTGGGACACGCTGACCGCCGCCAATCCCGAGAAATTCAATTCCATGGGCAGTGAAGACCAGTCGGTGCCCTTCTCGACCCTGTTCACCGGCGTGATGATCATCAACTTCTTCTACTGGTGTACCAATCAGCAGATCATCCAGCGCACCTTCGCCGCCAAGACCCTCGCCGAGGGCCAGAAAGGCGTGCTGCTGACCGGCGCGCTCAAGCTGCTGGGCCCGCTGTATCTGGTGATTCCCGGCATCATCGCCTATCACCTCTACGCCTCTTCCGGCGTCAAGGCCGACAGCGCCTACGGCCAGCTGGTGTTCGACGTGCTGCCCGCACCGCTGACCGGCTTCTTCGCCGCCGCGATGGTCGGGGCGATCCTGTCATCCTTCAACTCGGCGCTGAACGCCACCACCACGCTGTTTTCCACCGGCATCTACAAGGCGCACCTGCGCCGTGATGCCAGCGACGAGGAAGTGGTCAAGGTCTCCAAGGGCTTCGGCTGGGTGCTGGCGATCGCTTCCATGACCCTCGCGCCGCTGCTGGCCGGTCAGGAAAGCCTGTTCGGTTACCTGCAGAAGATGAATGCCATCTACTTCATCCCGATCTTCGCCGTGGTGCTGATGGGCCTGCTGACGCGTCGCGTGCCGACCATCGCCGCCAACCTGGCGCTGTTGATCGGCTGCAGCGTGATCGGCGTGGTCTACTTCGTGCCGGCCTTCTCCGGTGTGCTGGACGTGATCCACGAGTTCCACTTCGTCGGCCTGGTGTTCGTGCTGCTGATCGCGATGATGCTGATCATCGGCAAGCTGGCACCGCGTGACGAGCCGTGGATCCAGCAGGATGTCGGCGCCATCGACATGACCCCTTGGAAAGGTGCCAAGGTCTGTGCGCTGCTGCTGGTCGTGCTGGTGATCGCCATCTATCTGGCCTTCATCTGACCCGCGCCGTTTGCTGACTCACCCCTGCGAGCAGCACATCCGCCATGACACGAATGCCCCGCCCTGTCTCCCCGGACAGCCGGGGCATTCGTGCATTTGTGCATTTGCTGCACCGCTTTCAGGCATGCTGGACGAGTCGCTCATCACCGAGGTCTCCCATGTCCCGCTGTCGCCTGCGTAGCCGTCGTCCGCGCCTCAAGGTGCTGTCACTGTCGATCTCCCTGCTCGCCTCACTGATGTCGGTGCCGGTCAGCCAGGCCGCCGAGCGCTGGCAGCGCGCCGATGTGCTGACGGACAGCTTCGTGGACGTGGCGCTCAAGCGTGAATATCAGCCCGGCAGCAGCGCCTCGCTCACCCGCTGGCAGGTGCCGATCACGGTCTGGCTCGATTCGCAGCTGGGTGACTCACATCTGCAGCGACATATGAGCGAGGTCCAGTTTCGTCATCTCTCCGCCATCACCGGCCAGCCGCTGAGTTTCGTGTCCTCCGCCAGAGAGGCCAACCTGCGCATCGCCTTCATCACCCGGGACCACATGACTCGCGAGGCCGCCGCCTACGTCGGCAAGCAGCAGGCCAGCACACCGGGCATGCGCAAGGCACTGCGGGAAGGCGTGTGCCTGACACTGTTCAAGACCGGGTCCAATCAGGCCATCGCCAGTGGGCTGATCCTGATTCCGGTCGACTACGCCCGCCAGAAGGGACGTCTGGTGGATTGCATCATCGAGGAAACCGCCCAGCTGATGGGATTGCCCAATGATTCGGACGCGGTGTTTCCCTCCATCTTCAGCGACGTCACGGTGGATCATTGGCTGAGCCCGCTGGATTACGTGCTGCTCAAGATGCTCTATGCCCCGGAACTTTCCCCCGGCATGTCAGCCGAGGAGGTCCGCGCCGCGCTGCCTGCGGTCATACAGCGACTTGCCGAGCAGGGCGAGCTGTCACACGCTGTCCGTCGGGTGCGCAAGGGTAGCCTGCGGGAATGGGCGGGAGAGTAGGCATGCAAGTCATCACGCGCCCCGCCCCGGACTCCTCGACGCCTGACGGAGAATTGGAACGCCTGAGCGGAGCACAGGCATAATCAGGACAGGCGCATCAGGCGCCGCAATCCGTCGGAGCTGCGTCATCATGTCATCCTCATCCTCCACTGCCGGTCGGGCCCGCCTGCCGCTGGCCGTCACGCTGTTGTCGCTGTGCCAGGCCTTGCTGGTCAGCGGCAACATCCTGTTGATCGCGGTCTCGCCGCTGATCGGTGCCCAGCTTGCCTCGAGCAGCTGGTCGACCGCGCCGGTCGCGACCCAATGGCTGGGCCTGATGTGCGCCACCATCCCTGCCTCGCTGATCACCGCACGCCTCGGACGACGCCGCGGCTTCGTGCTCGGCAATCTGTGCGGGCTGGCAGGCGCGGGGCTGGCCGTGCTGGCGCTGCACCTGCAGCATTTCGGGCTGTTCCTGTTCTCCACCTGGCTGGTGGGCATCGGGATCGGCTTCGGCCAGCTGTATCGCTTCGCCGCCATGGAAGCCGCGCCCCCGGAGCAGCGGGAGCGCGCCATCGGGCTGGTGATGGGTGGCGGCGTGCTGGCAGCCTTCTTCGGCCCCTGGCTTGCCCGCACCAGTCATGCACTGGCCGACACGCCCTTCCTGGGCAGCTTTCTCGGGCTGGGGGCGCTGTATCTGGTGGCGTTGCTGCTGTTGGCCTTCATTCGGCTGCCCAGCGAAGGCAGCGCCCAGTCGGACGGCGATGACCAACCCGAACCCGCGCGCCCGTTGGGCGTGATCCTGCGCCAACCGACCTTCCTGCTGGCCGTGCTCAGCGCGATGGTCGGCTATGGGGTGATGAACCTGGCGATGACGGCCACGCCACTGGCCATGGCCCATGCCGGACACGGCTTCGATCACGTCGCCACCACCATCCAATGGCACGTGGTGGCGATGTTCCTGCCCTCCTTCTTCACCGGACGCCTGACCGCACGTTTCGGCACCGGCACCATGATCATCACCGGCTGCGCCTTCCTGCTGGCGAGCCTTGGCACCGCGCAGCTGCTGGCCGCCGGCTATCTGACCGGTACCCAGGGCTTCTTCCTCGGCCTCATCCTGCTCGGCATCGGCTGGAACTTCACCTTCCTGCCCGCCACCACGCTGCTGACCCGCTGCCATCGCCCCAACGAGAAGGCCCGCACCCAGGCCGCCAACGAGTTCCTCGTCTTCACCACAGGCGCGGTGACGGCACTGCTGGCCGGGCCACTGGTCAGCACGCTGGGCTGGGCGTTGCTCAACCTGCTGCTGATCCCCGCCTGCCTGCTGCCCGTGGCACTGCTGGCATGGCGACAGCTTGCCTTGCGTACCGATCGCCCGCAGATACAGCACTGACGGCGAGCATCACGGCGCACGACGTCGGCCATTGGCCATTGCCGGATTCGCGTTCACCATCACCTGCCGATCTGCCGTCACGTCGTGTCGCCGCCTCGCCCCCACCGACAGGGAATGCCTGATGTTCAACACCATGACCCGCAACGCCCGCCAGCTTGCCCGCGAGGTGGGCCGCGAAGCCCATGACCTGCTGGAGCGCGGCCTCGATCGTCAGCTGCGGCTCGCCGTCACCGGTCTGTCCGGTGCCGGCAAGACGGCCTTTCTCGTCTCGCTGATCGAGCAGCTGCGCCACGCAGGACTCGGCGCGCGTCTGGAGCTGTTGCCTGCCGCTCGCGATGGCCGTCTGCTCGGGGCAGAGCGTGTCAGTCAGCCGGATCTTTCCATCCCGCGCTTTCCGCTGGAAGCCGGCTTGCGCTCGCTGTCCGGCCAGCATTCGCCCCATGGCCCCGAATGGCCGACGCCGACCCGCAGCATCAGCGAGCTGCGTCTCAAGATCGGCTTTCGCCCCACCTCACGCGCCGCGCGCATGCTCGACAGCCAGCGCGCCACCCTGACACTGGACCTGATCGACTATCCCGGCGAATGGCTGCTGGACCTGCCGATGCTGGAACAGGACTTCACCGCCTGGAGCAGCGAATGCGAGACGCAGCTGGCCGATGGGCGCGGCGACTGGGCGCATGACTGGATGGGCGCCATCGCGGGCCTGACGCCGGACAGCGAAGTGGATGAAGACCGCCTCGCCGAGATCGCGAGCCTGTATACCGACTATCTGCACGCCGCACGCCGCAAGGGGGGCTTCGTCGACCTGACACCGGGCCGCTTCCTGCTGCCCGGCGAGCTGGATGAAGCGCCGGTGCTGCAGTTCTTCCCGCTGCCGGGGCTTGGCGACTGGACAGCCGACGCCTTGGCCGCCTTGCCGGAAACCAGCCTGTACCGCACCCTGGCGCGGCGCTTCGATCACTATCGCCGCCGTGTGGTACGTCCCTTCTATCACGACCACTTCCGGCGCTTTGACCGCCAGATCGTGCTGATCGACGTGTTGGGCGCGCTGAATGCCGGCCCGGCGCCCTTCCGCGACCTGAGCCGTGCGCTGGACAAGCTGTTCGACAGCTTCGCCTATGGCCGCCGTCATCTGCTGGCGCGCCTGATGGATCGCCGCATCGACCGCCTGGCCATCGCCGCCACCAAGGCCGACCACGTCACGCCGGAGCAGCATGGCGCGATGCGCGACCTGCTCGAACAGCTGCTGGCGGACCCGCTCAAGCGCCTGCGCTATCGCGATGTGCCGCTCAAGGCCTTCACCATCGCCGCCATCCGCGCCAGCGAGGCGCGCGAGGTGGTCGAGAATGGGCAGCGTCATCCGGCGCTGGCGGGACAACTGCTCGCTGAGCACGAGGGAGCGGACGACTCGGACACGCAAGGCGCCGGCCGCGAGTCCGTGCTGCTGTTCCCGGGCGAGGTGCCCTCACGGCTGCCCGACCCGAATTTCTGGGCCGAAAGTCGCTTCGACTTCCCCCACTTCGCGCCGCCGAAGATCGATGGCAATGCGCCACCTCACATTCGCATGGACGCCGTGCTCGACTGGCTGCTGGGAGACCACCTGAAATGACCACCGAATCCCGCCATCCGCGCCCGGGCAAACGCTTCACGAGCCCCGACTCGGCGCAGGCCGATGCAGCCTCGACCACCTATGCCGAGCGCCCCACCGAGAGCGCATCAGAGAGCGCGGCAGAGGCCCTGCGCGGTGCGCGTCACTTCTCGCCGGAGATGGAAAGCCAGCCCCTGGCGGCGGCCGAACCGGAACCCGCCACGCCGGGGCTCGATGCGACGCTGAGCGCCCGGCCACGTCATCGCGGCCTCAAATGGCTGCTGCTAGGCACCCTGACACTCGGGGGTGTCGAGGCCGGCCATGCGCTGTATCAGGCGGCCATGGGCGGTGACCTGATCGCCGGGGCCTGGGGCCTGCTGGGGCTTGGTGCCATCGGGCTCGGCGCCCGCGCGCTGGGCAAGGAGCTCTTCCGACTGCGTCATCTGCGCAAGCACGTCGCGCTGCGTGCCGAGCTGGAAGAACATCAGCAGGATGATTTTGGCCAGGAGCGCTTTGGTCAAGGAGGCTTTGGCCAGAAAAGCTTTGGCCAGCGCGGTGATGCGCCGTCCACGCCTGACGAGGGCTCGAACAAGGCAGGCGGCAAGGCCGACAGCCAGCAGGAAGACCTGCTTGAGCAGCTGCGCCGTCAGATGAAGCTGGGCGAGGATGATGCCGGCGTGCGCGCCTGGCGCGCTGCCTGCGAAGCGCATCACTCCCCGTCGGAGCGCCGCGAGCTGTTCGCCTTCCATGTGCTGGGGCCGCGGGACCGTGAGGCGCGGCGTCTGATCTCGCGCATGAGCGGCGAGACGGCGGTGATGGTGGCGGTCTCGCCATTGACCTGGGTCGACATGAGCCTGGTGGCCTGGCGCGGACTGCGCATGATGGAGCGCCTGTCGCGCCTCTACGGACTGGAGCTGGGCTACGCCAGCCGTCTGCGCCTGTTCAAGGAGGTGCTGGCGTCGATGGCCTTCGCCGGCGCCAGTGAACTGGCCGCCGAGGCCAGCATGGATCTGCTGTCGATGAATCTGGCCGGCCGCCTCTCCACCAAGGCCGGACAGGGGCTGGGCAGTGGCCTGATGAACGCACGCCTGGGCCTGCGTGCCATGCGCCTGCTGCGCCCCATCCCCTTCCATGCCGAGGAGGTACCGCGCATCGGCGAGCTGCGCGCGGAGCTATTCTCGCGCATGCGCAAGGCCGACAAGGGCGAGGACGACGCCAACGCCTGAGCGCATCGCAGGCTGATCCTTGTCACTCTCTTGAAAGCAGAACGCGCGCCCCGAGTCATCGGGGCGCGCGTTTTCGTGAGTCATCTCACCGCCAACAGCCTCAGCCTTCGCTGGCGATCCCCGCTTCCAGCCACTTCATCACGCGCAGCGCCTCGTCGGCGGGCGTCGGGTTGGCACTGCCGGAACGGATGCAGTCGCGCAGCCGCGCATACCAGGCCGGGTAGTCGCCATCGCGGCCCTGGTGGATACCGGCGACCAGAACCTGCTCCCCATCGCCGGCCTCCCTTGCCGTCTCCAGCACCGTGAGCATGCCCGGGCGCGGGTCGCGCCCCCATTGCTGCGCGAGCCGCTCGGCCTCGTCACGGGCCGGGAAGCTGCCGGCCTTGAGACATGCCTCCTGAGGATCGAGACCGAACGTCACGTAACTGCCGCGCGTGCCGTGGACGGCGAAACGTGCCGTCGGTGCGGCCGCCAAGGCACTGGCGTGCAGCTCGACCACCAGCGAGGGATAGATGGCATGTGAGGCATAGCTCAATACGGCATGGAAGAAATCATCGGTGACGGCTCCCTCGCGCTGGGTGCGACGTGTCAGCTGGATACTGGCAGGCTCGCCGAACAGACACAGCGCCTGATCCAGCAGGTGTGGCCCGAGGTCGTACCACAGGCCGCTGCCGGGCAGGGCCTGCTCACGCCAGCGGTCCGGCACGCTGGGGCGGAAGCGGTCGAAATGGGACTCCATGTGGGCGATGCGCCCCAGGGTACCGCCCTCGATCAGCTCGACCAGCGTCAGAAAATCGGCATCGAAGCGACGATTGTGGAACACCGCCAGCACCCGCTCTGCCTGCTCCGCCTCTCGGGCCAGCGCCTCACCCTCGGCCAGCGTGACGGTGAAGGGCTTGTCGACCACCACATGCTTGCCGGCCGCCAGCGCCGCACTCGCCAGGGGGTAGTGGGTCTCGTTGGGCGTGGCGATGATGACGAGATCGATGTCCTGACGCGCCAGCAGTGCCTCGGGAGTGGCTTCCACCTCGAGCTCGGGACGTTCGGCCTTGACCACCTCGGGACGCGAGGTCGAGAGCGCGACCAGCGCCAGGCCTTGCGTCGCCTCGATCAGTGGCGCATGGAAGGTACGTACCGCCATGCCATAACCGATCAGGCCGACGCGAATGGCGTTGCCTTGTGTCTGGGAGGGCGCGGCATCGGAATTCATCGTGGCGCTCATCGGACGTCCTTGTCTTTCATGCTGTCGTGGAGACCGAGAGCCGTGGGCTCTCGGGGGTTGTAGCGCCATCCTAGCAGGCTGCACGTCACGGCATAGCCCCGGCATGCGCCTTTAATACCGCAGTATTTATAAGCTAAGACTCATGTAGGTGTGTCGGCGCTCACGTCAGTCATGCGCGGCTTGCGAGTGCCGGCCTCGCGTGCGTGTGATCGGCTCTGTCCACTCCCCCCATCACATCTCTCATGGCCTTGCCTCCTGTCAGACTCCCGACGGCAGGACCACTTGAAGTTCACTCCGGCCGACCGCAGGAAAGACGGTATCCCGCCGAGTCATCGCTTGAGGATCGCTCTCTCGAGATGATGGCTCGGCCTGCTGCATTCGTTCCCCCGAACAAGGAGTCGCCAACATGCGCAAGACGCTCATCATCGGTGCCAATGGCAAGATCGGTCGTCAACTCTGCGAGAAGGCCCAGGCCGCCGGCGAACCCATCGTCGCCATGATCCGCTCGACGGACCAGCAGAACTGGTTCCATGAACGCGGCATTCCGACCGTCATGGGAGACCTGGAAGGCGAGATGCGCCAAGCATTCTATGGCTGTGACCAGGCAGTGTTCGTCGCGGGGTCCGGCCCGCATACCGGCCCTGACAAGACATTGACCATCGACCTGCACGGTGCCATGCGCACTGCGGAACTGGCCGCGGAATTCGGCCTCTCGCGGGTGATCCAGGTCAGCTCGATCCGCTCCGAGACCCCGCTGGCAGGCCCGGCGGCCATGCGCCCCTACTTCGCGGCCAAGAAGGCGGCGGATCTCTGCCTGGCCGAGAGCGGACTGCGCCACGTCATCGTCAAGCCGGGCCGCCTCACCGAGGAAGCCGGCAACGGCAAGCTGACCCAGGACGCGGAGAAGTCCGACGAGATGCAGGTCTCACGCGCCAACGTGGCGGAATTCCTGCTGGGCGTGATGCAGGCGCGCGAGATCGGAGGTCGCCATCGCAAGGCACCGGTCTTCACGCTGTTCGATGGTGATCAATCGGTCTCCAGCCTGCTGCAGGACGCTGCTGCCACGGTCTGAAGCCGCATCTGGCGCAAGCGACGCACCGCCACCGGCGGCGTCATCGCCACTCGTTCGGCCAGCTGCCGACGCCCGCACGCAGCCCGTGCGGGCGTCGGAGTCTCTGGCCGCTTTCCCCCCATGCGTCATGTCCGTATAGTGAGCCACTGACCCCGCCAACAGAACTTCCGAAATGCTGCAGAACAATTCGCTGCTGGCGCAGCTGAAAGATCAAATCCGCCAGGAAATTCCCCGTGTCACGGGGGTGATCAAAGGCACCGACAAGGGCTTCGGCTTCCTCGAGTGCGAGGATGGCGAGTCGTATTTCGTGCCGCCGCCCGCCATGAAGCAGGTGCTGCACGGTGATACCGTCGAAGCGACCGTCAAGGTCGAAGGCGAGAAGAAATCCGTACAGCCGGAAGTGCTGATCGAGACGGGTGTCGACCGCTTCGTCGCTCGTGTCGGCAAGCGTGACGGTCGCCTCAACGTGATGCCGGATCACCCGTCCATCAACACGCGCATGAAAGCGCGCGTGAAGCGCGGCATCAATGAGGAAAGCCTCAATGATGGCGACTGGGTCGTGGCTCGTCTGCTGCGTCACCCGATGCGCAAGGATGACCGCAGCTTCTTCGCCCAGATCGAGGAAGTCATCGCCGAGGTGGACAACCCGCGCGTGCCGTGGCGTGTCACCCTGGCGCGTCACGCGCTGGAACAGGCCTCTCCGGAGGGCGGCAACGACTGGCCGCTGCTGGAGGAAGGTCTGACCCGCGAAGACATGACTCACGTGCCCTTCTTCACCATCGATGGTGAGAAGACTCGTGACATGGATGACGCCCTACACATCGTCGAGCGCCCGGAAGGCGGCTGGACCCTGAGCATCGCCATCGCTGACCCGACCGCCTATGTGCCGGAAGGCAGCCGCGTGGACGAAGAGGCGCGCACGCGCTCCTTCACCGTCTACCTGCCGAGCCAGAACGTCACCATGCTGCCGGAAATCCTGGCCGATGACCTGTGCTCGCTGAAGGAAGGTGAAGACCGTCCGACGCTGATGTGCATCGTCGACATCGACACCGACGGCGTGATCGGTGAGCCGAAGTTCTTCGCGGCCACCATGCGCTCGCATCACCGCCTGACCTACGACAACGTCTCTGACTGGATCGAAGGCCAGGAAGGCAGCTGGAAGCCGGAAACCGAGGAGCTGGCCGAAGGCCTGCGTCAGCTGGAAGCCTTCACTCAGGCGCGTATCGCCTGGCGTGCACGCAACTCCCAGATCTTCCGCGAGCGTCCGGACTTCGAATTCGAGCTGGATGAGGAAGGCAACGTGCTCAACGTGCGTGCCGACCATCGCCGCATCAGCAATCGCATGATCGAAGAATCCATGATCACCGCGAACCTGAGCTGCGCACGTCTGCTCTCCAAGCACATCGGTCACGGCATCTTCAACGTGCACCAGGGCTTTGCACCGGAGAAGTACGACGACACCATCGAATTCCTGGCCACTCAGGAGATCACCGCGACGCCGGAACAGCTGGGCAGCCTGGAAGGCTATCGCCTGCTGCGTCAGGAGCTGGACAGCCGCGAGGATACCTGGCTGGACGTGCGCATGCGTCGCTTCCAGGGCTACACCGTGATGTCTGCCCAGCCGGGCCCGCATTTCGGTCTGGGTCTCGAGGCCTATGCCACCTGGACTTCGCCGATCCGCAAGTACGGCGACATGGTCAACCATCGCCTGATCAAGCGCGTGATTCTGGGTCAGGATGCTCCGGCCGAAGCCACCGAGCAGCTGACCGAACACCTCAGTGAACGTCGTCGTCTCAACCGCATGGCTGAGCGCGACGTCAAGGACTGGCTCTACGTGCGTTACCTGACCAAGGCCGCCGAAGAGCAGCAGGTCTTCACTGGCGAGATCATCGACATCCGCCGCGGTGGCATGCGTGTGCGCCTGGAAGAGAATGGCGCCAGCGTCTTCATTCCGGCACCGCTGATCCACACTGATCGCAAGAAGGTCGCGATCGATGACAAGGAAGGCCGTGTGCGCATCGAAGACGAGCTGCGTTACTCCCTGGGCGACATCATCAAGGTCTCCTTGACCGAAGCCCGTGAAGAACGTCGTTCACTGGTGGGTCGTCCGGCCGAATAAGCCGCGACCTGCTCACCGCCGTCTGACAGGATGGCGGCACCCCACGCCCCGGAGCGCTCTGCGCCCGGGGCGTTTTCGTTGCTGAAACGTAACGTATTCATAGCGTGATCGTATCGTGATAAATTGTAATTTTATGAAACAGAAAATCACGCTACACTCATTTCATCGAGACACGAGGCATCCACACTCCTCGCGCCAACGTTGATTGAGTCAAGTACCGAGTCAGTCATTGCCATCTGTCCATGCTGCCACTTGCCGTGAGAGGACCTCCCATGAAATTCCATCGCTCGCCTGCTGCCTCACAGCGTCATGCTGCAGAACACGCCGCCATCGTGCGCCAGCCGGCCATGGTCCTGGCACGTGTTACCGATCAGCCGTCAGATGGCCACTCGCGTGACGCGGTCACGCCACAGCGACAGCGTGAGATCCAGCAGGAGGCGATGGAGCATGTGGCCATGCTGCTGGAGCGGGACCGCCGCCGGACACGCAATCGCCTGCTGCTCGCAGCCGGCATGCTGCTGAGCCTCGTGTTGCTCGCCAGTCAACGTCCCGCCGAGCCCGAAGCCGCCTTCTCCCAAGAGCTGGGCCAGACGATGTCCTTCCTGTCCGCTCAATCATTCTCATGAGTCCTGAGGCATTCCCAGGCGTAGTCCGCGTCTGAGAAGGCCTCGGGAATCCATCCGCGTATCCCCCTGAATTCCTGTAGTGCACGCAACTTTCCCATCCGGCTGCCCGGGTGGGATTTTTTTTGCCATGGCATGGCCAGGTGTCCCGTCGCTTCTCCCTTTTTCACTCTCTCCCTTTTTCACTCTCTCCCTTTTTCACTATCTCCCTTGATCACTTTCTTCCAGTATCACGTCCTTCCCGCATCAGTCCCCTGAGTCCCCTACCCGCATCACTCCCCTGAATCACTCCCCCCGCATCACGTTCTGTCTGCACCGCGGCTCACCAACGCCGCAACCGTGTTGTGTCCGCAAACGCATTCGCTGCTGGGCCAGCATGACGCCTCCTCGGCTGGCATCGCACAAAATCCTCCGGCCGCTGTCACATGGGTCACGCCATCCATGGCGTAGGGTTGGCGTCTCACTCTTGAGTGCAGGGGGTAGCCAGCGACCGGAAAGCAGAGCCAGTTGCGCAACATGACTTCCGCGTTCCCAAAAGCCTACTTGAAGCCCACCCCTCTCCCCCCCAGATCAATAGCAGACTCAGACTGGGCACAAGAATTGACCTTTCGGCGCTGTCTGCCAGAAAACACAACGGAATCAAATAGATGCTCCACGTTGCAGACATGACGATGTTTCATGCGCCGTCCAGCGGCGGCGTGAGAACCTATCTGGAAGCCAAGCGACGACGCCTACGAAGCCGACCAGGCATTCGTCACAGCCTGCTGGTTCCCGGAGAGTCCTCCAGTGTCAGCGATGACCTCTATCACGTCCCGGCACCCCCGATACCCTTCGGCAATGGCTACCGCTTCCCGCTGAGGCGTGGAGGCTGGGTCAGCACCCTGCTGGCACTGCAGCCGGACGTGATCGAGGCGGGTGACCCCTACGTCACCGCCTGGGCGGCATTGGATGCAGGCCGCAAGCTGGATGTCCCGGTGATCGGCTTCTATCACTCGGATCTGCCACGTCTGATCACCAACCGTCTCGGCGAGTGGTCGGGGGCCAATGTCGATCGCTATGTGCAGCGCCTCTATCGCCATTTCGATCGCGTGCTGGCACCCAGTGACGTAATGGCGAGGCGACTGGATCGACTCGGGGTACGCAATGTCCACATCCAGCCACTGGGCGTCGATCTGAACACCTTCCACCCCGATTGCCGGGATCAGGACCTGAGACGTGAACTTGGCCTGGCGGATCACGTGCGACTGCTGGCCTTCGCCGGCCGCGGTTCACGCGAGAAGAATCTCGACGAGCTGCTGGAAGTCGCCCGTCTGCTTGGCCCGAATTACCATCTGCTGTTGATCGGCTCCGGGATGCCTCGCCACCTGCCGGACAATGTCAGTGTCACCGGCCATTTCTGCAGCAGCGCGGAGGTGGCACGACTGGTCGCCTCCGTCGATGTGCTGTTGCATGCCGGCACACAGGAGACCTTCGGTCTGGTCGTGCTGGAAGCCATGGCCTGCGGCACGCCAGTGGTGGCCGCTCGCGCCGGTGCGCTGGCGGAAAATGTTCCGCTGGGCTGTGGCCAGCTGTGTGATCCTCATGCACCGCATGCCATGGCGCGTGCCGTTCAGGACATCTTCGCCAATGACCCGGCGGCCCTGGGTCGCCAGGCGCGTCGTCATGTGGAGAAGCACCATGACTGGGACCGCGTGGTGGATGGACTGCTCGATCACTATCGCGCCGTCACCGGCACTCAGCTGCAACCGATACTGGAAGAGGTGACACATGGGTGAGTCTCCAGCCGCCAGAAAGCATTTCCTGCTGGTCCTCCACGACATCGCTCCCGAGACCTGGCAGGACTATCGCGACTTCGTCAATCAGATGGATGAGCTGTGTCAGGAGCGACTTGGCCATCCCTGCCCGATCACCTGGCTGGTGGTGCCGGACTTCCACCATCGCAACCCTCTCGAGAGTGCTCCCGAGTTCATTGCCCTGCTGGAGGCCCGCAGACAGCAGGGCGATGAGCTGGCGCTGCATGGTTTTCATCATTGCGATGATGCGCCGCCGCCCCGCACGCCACGTGATTACGTGATGCGCCGCGTACTGACCTGGGAAGGCGAGTTCTACCCCCTCGATGAGAGCGAAGCCAGACGGCGTCTTCAGGAAGGCGCTGCCCTGTTCAAGCGGCTCGGCTGGCCGCTGTCGGGCTTCGTGGCACCGGCCTGGTTGATGAGTGACGGCACACGGCGCGCCCTGCAGGCATTGGACTTCCAATACACCAGCGACCCTCAGCACCTCTATCGCCTGCCGGACTTCACCCCCATCGATGCTCCGGGACTGGTGTGGAGCGCGCGCTCCGCGCCGCGGCGCGCCATGTCCCGCTGGGTCACGGAACGCAAGATGGCGCGTGAGCGTGACGCCGATGTCCTGCGCCTCGGACTGCATCCGGTCGACATGCGCCACACGGGCTCGCGAGACTACTGGGCACGACTTGTCACACGGTTGCTGGATGATGGCTACCTGCCGATGACCAAGCTCGATTGGCTGACACACAAGGGGCTGCTCACCGCCGATCGACGGAATGCCGACAGTGCTGCCTGAGTTCCCGCAGCATGCCCTGGGCACCATGCCCTTCCACCCATCGCCTGAACACGAGAATCCACCATGAATCGCGCCCTGTGGATGCTGGGAGCCGGCCTGGTGCTGGTCATCGCCGTGCCGCTGGTGCTGGGCGGCAGTGGGCTGGGGAGCCAGCTGCGCCAGTTCCCCCTCGAGACCTTCGCGCTGATGCTGGGCATGATCGTGATGTGCTGGAACCTGAATGCTGGACGCCTGCGCCTGCTGCTGGCCGGGCGTGGCGGCCACCTCGGACAGCGGCGTGCACTGGGCATGGTGATGGCCACCGAGTTCGCCATCAGCGCCACGCCGGGTGGCAGTGGCGGCCCGCTCACCCTGATGGGGCTGCTGGCACGTCAGGGGGTACGCCCGGCACACGCCTCGGCGGTGTTTGCCGTCGACCAGATGACCGACATGCTGTTCTTTCTCTCGGCGCTCGCCAGCATCGGGCTCTACGCACTGTCGCATACCATCGATCTACGCCTGGGCTGGATGCTGGCCGTGCCGGCGCTGCTGCTGATCATCGGCTTCGGCCTGCTGGCGGCGCTCGGCAAGCATCATCGACGATTGATCAAGGCCAGTGGCCGCCTGCTGCGCTGGCTCAAGGTACGCCATCGTTCGCGCCTCAGACTGGCGCGTGCCTTGATCCATTTCCGCCATGCACTGATCGAGACGCTCGCCCTGCCTCGCCTGACGTTGAGCCTGATCTTTCTGCTGTGCTGCGCCCATTGGCTCTTGCGCTATTCCATCCTCTATCTGGCCGTCGCGGGACTTGGGCGCGACATCGACTGGAGCTGGACCTTCATCGTGCAGATGCTCTCGCTCGCCGCCGGGCAACTGACGCTGCTGCCCGGTGGTGCAGGCGGTGCCGAACTCTCGTCCACGGCACTGCTGGGGCCTGTCATCGGTGCCTCCACCGCCGCTGCCGCCGTCGTCATCTGGCGCGCCGTCACCTTCTATTTCTACCTGATCGCCGGTGCCCCGGTGTTCTTCGTGATGGCGGGACGCGGCATGCTGGCCCGCCTGCTCAATCGTCGCTCGCCCTCGGCCTGACCCCCAGCGACCCACCTCTGCCGGACAGCTCCTGCGCATCATCATTCATTTCCATTGCTCATCGCCATTTGGATAAGTGTTTGTTATGGTAATGATTCGATGTTGAACGTCCATACAATAACCACATCCAAGGTGATCCCACATGTCCGGCTCCCCTCATTTCCTGACTCACCGCTCACTCACGCGTCTTGGCGTGATGGGCGCATTGCTTGTGACCACGGCCTCCACTGCCCTCGCCGATGACGCGACGCTGCGCAGCATCGACCCCGGCCATGGCACCGACAAGGTCGTCGTGGCTCACCGTGGTGCCTCGGGCTACCTGCCCGAGCACACGCTGGCCGCCAAGTCGATGGCCTATGCCCAGGGTGCCGACTTCCTTGAGCAGGACGTGGTGATGAGCAAGGATGATCAGCTGGTGGTGCTGCATGATCGCTTTCTGGATCGCGTGACCAATGTCGCCGATGTCTTCCCGGACCGCGCTCGTGAGGATGGCCGCTACTATGCCATCGACTTCACCCTGGATGAGCTGCGCAAGCTGGCCTTCAGCGAGGGCTTCACCGTCAAGGATGGCGAGCGTGTCACGGACTACCCCGAGCGCTTCCCGCTGGGCAAGTCCCACTTCGGTCTGCATACGCTGAGCGAGGAGATCGAGATGATCCAGGGCCTGAATCACTCCACGGGCCGTGATGTCGGCCTGTATGTCGAGATCAAGGCCCCTTGGTTCCATCAGTCCGAGGGCAAGGAAATCTCCAGAGCCGTCCTCGAGACGCTCAAGCAGTACGGCTATGTGGACCATGACGACAATGCCATCGTGCAGGTCTTTGATCCCAATGGACTCGAACGCATCCACGACACGCTGCAGCCCGAGCTGGGCATGGACCTGCGACTGGTGCAGCTGATGGGCGAGACCAGTTGGGACATGACCTTCCAGCCGGGCTCGGATGGCAAGCTCGAGCCCTACAGCTATGACTGGATGTACCAGGATGGGGCCATGCAGCGGATTGCCGGCTATGCCGATGGCATCGGGCCGTGGAAGCCGATGGTGATCGAGGACAGCTCGACCCGGGACGACATCAAGGTCACGCCGCTGGTCAAGGAAGCGCATGCGGCAGGCCTGATCGTGATGCCCTATACCTTCCGGCTTGATGAGGGTCGCATCCCTGACTGGGCCAGCGATTATGATGACATGCTGCGCGTGTTCTTCGTCGACGCCGATGTCGATGGCGTCTTCACGGACTACCCGGACCGCGCGGTACAGTGGCTCAAGCACAACGGCGAAGCCCTGTAGGACTCACGGAAGGACGGCTTACAGAAAAGCGAGCGGTGACACATGAAAAAGCCGGACTCCTCAGGGAGTCCGGCTTTTTTCGTCCT
The DNA here is from genome assembly GCF_030397495.1 of Cobetia sp. 14N.309.X.WAT.E.A4. Classification (NCBI taxonomy): domain Bacteria; kingdom Pseudomonadati; phylum Pseudomonadota; class Gammaproteobacteria; order Oceanospirillales; family Halomonadaceae; genus Cobetia; species Cobetia sp. 14N.309.X.WAT.E.A4. The sequence goes on along the minus strand of NZ_JAPNXT010000002.1, from coordinate 396,477 downwards.
GCGCGATGTCAGAAACGGATGTCAGAAACGGATGTCAGTGTCTGATGTCAGTGCTCGTGTCAGTGTCGTCCAGACTGGGAGGATCAGCGCTGAAACGTGGCGTCTTCACGTCTCATTGCCCCGCTGCCTCGGCCGCCAGGCCCTTGAGCAGCCCACCGATCTTGTCCAGCGGCAGCTTGCAGTCATCCAGATCATGACGATTGGCCAGATACTGCGGATCATTCCACTCGATCACGCTGCCCCCTTCCACGGCACGGATCAGCATCTTCTGCGGGAGATCCAGCGCAGCCGAACCATTGCACTGCATCAACAGGGTACCGACCTTGGGGTTGCCGAAGATGACGGTATGCGTGGCAGGAAGCTCCATCCCCACCTTCTCGGCACCCGCCTCATGCTCGATGACGCTGAACAGCGTCAGCCCCTTGGCCTCGAGCGCCTTCTCCAGACGCGTCTGGACGGTGGCGACATCCTCACGACTGGTCACGGACTCGATGCCCTTGGCAGGCACCTGCATGCTCGCCGAGGCTTCAGGAGCGGACGCTGCCGCGGCGCCGGAATCTGCACTGGCCATCAGCGGAATGCCGGTAACCAACGGCAGAGACAGCAGCGCCAGCAGGCGGGCGGAACGCGTGACAGCGGGGAAGGTCTTGAGCATGGAACATCCTCATCAGTGAGTCGTGTTTCGCCGTGGGGCATCTGCACGTGTCGCTTGGTCAGGTGCCAATGAACCTCATCAGATTAGCAATTGCTTGATCCAAACGCACCTGCCGTCTGGGGTGGCGAAGGCGATGTGATGCGCATTTTCATGAGATATCGCTCCCGACAATGACTCCCTCACCAAATGACAGACATGAAAAAAGGGCAGACCCGGTGGGTCTGCCCTTTCGGTGACATGCGCTCAGCGTTGCCGCCGAGCGCTGTCAGGAGATCACAGGCTTACCAGCCAGTAACTTCCTTGATGGCATCGCCGATCTCTGCGAGTGAACGCACAGTCTTGACGCCAGCTTCTTCCAGAGCCGCGAACTTCTCGTCGGCAGTACCCTTGCCGCCGGAGATGATGGCGCCTGCATGGCCCATGCGCTTGCCCGGAGGCGCAGTCACACCAGCGATGTAGGAGACGACCGGCTTGGTGACGTTCGCCTTGATGTAGGCAGCCGCTTCTTCTTCAGCGGAACCGCCGATCTCGCCGATCATGACGATGGCTTCGGTCTTCGGGTCCTTCTCGAACAGCTCGAGGATGTCGATGAAGTTGGAACCCGGGATCGGGTCGCCACCGATACCGACACAGCTGGACTGACCGAAACCGTGGTCAGTGGTCTGCTTGACGGCTTCATAGGTCAGGGTGCCTGAACGAGACACGATACCGACCTTGCCCGGCTGGTGGATGTGACCCGGCATGATGCCGATCTTGCACTCACCCGGAGTGATGACACCCGGGCAGTTCGGACCGATCAGACGCGCGCCCAGCTCGTCGCACTTGACCTTGACTTCCAGCATGTCGAGAGTCGGCACGCCTTCGGTGATGCAGACGATCAGCTTGATGCCTGCATTGGCCGCTTCAAGGATGGAATCCTTGCAGAACGGTGCCGGCACGTAGATGACGGACGCTTCAGCGCCAGTCTCGGCAACGGCTTCCGCGACGGTGTTGAACACCGGCAGGCCCAGGTGAGTCTGACCACCCTTGCCCGGCGTCACGCCACCGACCATCTTGGTGCCGTAGGCGATGGCTTGTTCAGAGTGGAAGGTACCCTGGCCGCCAGTGAAGCCCTGGCAGATCACCTTGGTGTTCTTGTCGATCAAAATGCTCATTACTTGCCCTCCGCAGCTTTGACAACCTGCTGCGCCGCGTCAGTCAGGCTGGTAGCAGCGATGATGTTCAGACCGCTTTCGGCCAGCTTCTTGGCGCCGAGTTCAGCGTTGTTGCCTTCCAGACGCACCACGACCGGCACGTTGACACCGACCTGCTCGACGGCACCGATGATGCCTTCGGCGATCATGTCGCAACGCACGATGCCGCCGAAGATGTTCACCAGAACAGCCTTGACGTTGTCGTCGGACAGGATGATCTTGAACGCTTCTGCAACGCGTTCCTTGGTAGCACCGCCACCCACGTCGAGGAAGTTGGCCGGCTTGCCGCCAGACAGGTTGACGATGTCCATGGTGCCCATCGCCAGGCCTGCGCCGTTGACCATGCAGCCGATGTTGCCGTCGAGGGCAACGTAGTTCAGTTCGAACTTGGCAGCATGCGCTTCACGCTCGTCTTCCTGAGACGGATCGTGCATCGCCTGCAGGTCCGGGTGACGGTAGACGGCGTTGGCATCGATGTTGATCTTGCCGTCGAGGCAGTGGAGGTTGCCTTCGTCGGTGATGACCAGCGGGTTGATTTCCAGCAGCGCGAAATCCTTGTCGGCGAACATCTTCGCCAGACCCAGGAAGATCTTGGTGAACTGCTTGATCTGGGTCGGGTTCAGACCCAGCTTGAATGCCAGTTCACGCGCCTGGTACGGCTGAGCGCCGACCAGCGGATCGATCTCGGCTTTCAGGATCTTTTCCGGTGTCTCTTCGGCAACCTTCTCGATTTCCACGCCGCCTTCGGTGGAAGCCATGAAGACGATGCGACGAGTGGTACGGTCGACGACGGCACCCAGGTACAGTTCTTCGGCGATATCGGTGCAGTTCTCGACGAGAATCTTGGTGACCGGCTGACCATTCGCGTCAGTCTGGTAGGTCACCAGGTTCTTGCCCAGCCACTGGGAAGCGAAGTCGGAAGCGGCTTGTGCGCTCTCGACCAGCTTGACGCCGCCGGCCTTGCCGCGGCCACCTGCGTGGACCTGTGCCTTGACGACCCACTTGTCGCCGCCAATCTTCTTGCACGCTTCAGCAGCGTCTTCCGGGGTGTCAACGGCGAAGCCCTTGGACACCGGCAGGCCATAGTCGGCAAACAGTTGTTTTGCCTGATACTCGTGAAGGTTCATCGTGTCATGCCATTGGTTGCATTAGACTCGAACGGCAGTCGCGAGATGCGGCTGCCACCGTTCGCCCCGGCCTGGCCGGGGCGACGCGCCTCTTGTTCGGAAGGACGCTTACTTGCGCTTCTTGCGGTTTGCGATGTGAATCGCATGCCCGTCAACGGCCAGCGCGGCTTCGTGTACGGCTTCCGACAGTGTCGGGTGAGCCGTGCAGATCAGCGCGAGGTCTTCGGCGCTGGCGCCGAACTCGAGGGCCGTCACGCCTTGAGCGATCAGCTCACCGGCATGCTGGCCGATGATGTGAACACCCAGGACGCGATCAGTCTCAGCGTCGGCAATGATCTTGGCCAGACCTTCAGTGGCATTGTTGGCCATGGCACGACCGCTTGCCGCGAACGGGAAGCTGCCGGTCTTGACTTCAATGCCTTCGGCCTTGGCCTGCTGCTCGGTCTTGCCGACCCAAGCAACTTCCGGGAAGGTGTAGATGATGCTCGGAATGGCGTCGTAGTTCATCTCGGCCTTGTGGCCGGCGATGATGTCGGCAACCATCACGCCCTCTTCGGAGGCCTTGTGGGCCAGCATCGGGCCACGTACCACGTCACCGATGGCGTAGACACCCGGCACGCTGGTCGCGCACTGGTCATCAACGTGGATGAAGCCACGCTCGTCCAGATTGATGCCGACATCGCTGTCGAGCAGGCTCTGGGTGTACGGACGACGGCCGACCGCGACGATGACCTTGTCGAAGGTCTGTTCCTGCTCGCCGTTGGCGTCGGTGTACTTGACGACGACTTCGCTGTCCTTGATGTCGGAACCGGTCACACGGGCGCCGAGCTTGATGTCCAGACCCTGCTTCTTGAGCAGCTTCTGGGCTTCCTTGGCGACAGCGGCATCGACCATCGGCAGGAAGCTGTCAACCGCTTCCAGCACGGTGACTTCAGAACCGCAACGGCTCCACACGCTACCCAGCTCGAGACCGATGACACCGGCACCGATGACGCCCAGACGCTTCGGCGTCTCGGTGAATTCGAGGGCGCCGGTGGAATCGACGATCAGACCTTCGGTCAGCGGCGTCGGCGGAATCTCGACCGGCACGGAACCGGACGCGATGACGATGTTCTCGGCGTCGTAGGTCGCCTTCTCGCCGTCGTGACCGGTGACTTCGACCTGCTTGTTGGGCAGCACCTTGCCGGTACCTTCCAGGGCGGTCACGCCATTGGCCTTGAACAGACCGGAAATGCCGCCGGTCAGGTTCTTCACGATCTGCGCCTTGCGCTCGATCATCTTGGCCACGTCGATCTCGACGCCATCGGCCTTGATGCCCAGCTCGGCGAACTCGTCACGTGCCTCGACGAACTTGTGAGAGGTTTCCAGCAGCGCCTTGGACGGGATGCAGCCGACGTTCAGGCAGGTGCCGCCGTGGACGGTCTTGCCTTCCTTGTTGACCCACTTCTCGACGCAGGCAGTCTTCAGACCCAGCTGAGCCGCGCGGATGGCAGCCACATAGCCACCGGGGCCCGCGCCAATGACGATTACATCAAATTTATCGGCCATGTCTCTTCCTGTTGGTGCAGTTCGATTCGGATTGGCATCCCGATGGGCAACCTGTCACCCATCGGGGCCGCACACGCCCGGGGAAGCCCCGGGCGTGAGGCGTTGCAGTCTCAGACGTCGAGCAGGAAACGAGCCGGATCTTCCAGCAGGTCCTTGATGGCGACGAGGAACTGGACTGCATCCTTGCCGTCGATCATGCGGTGGTCGTAGGACAGCGCCAGATACATCATCGGACGGATGACGACCTGACCGTTCACGGCCATCGGGCGCTCCTGGATCTTGTGCATGCCCAGGATGGCGGTCTGCGGCGGATTCAGGATCGGCGTGGACATCAGGGAACCGAAGATGCCGCCGTTGGTGATGGTGAAGGTGCCGCCCTGCATCTCATCGATGCCCAGCTTGCCGGCGCGCGCGCGCTGACCGAAGTCGACGATGGTCTTTTCGACATCAGCAAGCTTCATGCTGTCGGTATCACGCAGGACCGGCACGACCAGACCACGATCGGACGACACGGCAACGCCGATGTCCTGGTAACCGTGGTAGACGATGTCGGTGCCATCGATGGAGGCATTGACGTCCGGGAAGCGCTTGAGCGCTTCGGTGGCCGCCTTGACGAAGAAGCCCATGAAGCCGAGCTTGGTGTCGTGCACCTTCTGGAAGGTGTCCTTGTACTGCTTGCGCAGCTCCATCACCGCACTCATGTCCACTTCGTTGTACGTGGTGAGCATGGCGGCGGTCTGCTGGGCATTGACCAGGCGCTTGGCGATGGTCTGACGCATGCGGCTCATCGGCACGCGCTTCTCGGGACGCTCGCCCTCGAAGGCCGGAGCGGCCTTCGGTGCAGCGGCCTTCGGTGCGGCAGCAGGCTTGGCAGCGGACTTGGCTGCGGTGCCTTCCTTGACGGCCTTGGCCACGTCTTCCTTCAGCACGCGACCGCCCTTGCCGGTACCGACCAGCTTGCTGACGTCCAGATCGTGCTCGGCGACCATCTTGCGAGCGGCCGGCGCGAGAATCTTGTCACCGACCTTCTCGTCCTGACCTTCGTCGGACTTGCTGTCGCTTTCCTCAGCGGCCGGAGCAGCGGCACCGGAAGCACCAGCGCTGAACAGTGCCAGCACGGCTTCGGTCTCGCAGGTCTCGCCTTCCTGAACCTTGATCTCGCTCAGGGCGCCATCTGCCGGAGCCACGACTTCCAGCACGACCTTGTCAGTCTCGATCTCGACGATCAGCTCATCACGCTCACAGGCGTCACCGACCTTCTTGTGCCAGGTGGCGACAGTGCCTTCCGCGACGGATTCCGGGAAGCTCGGCGCCTTGACTTCCAGCGTCTCGCCTTCGCCACCGGCGGCCGGTTTGCTCTCGGCCTTGGCGTCGTCCTTGCCTTCAGCGGGCGCCTGCTTCTTCTCGTCGGAAGATGCGGCGTCTGCGTCACCGATGGTACCCAGTACCTGCTCGGACTCGCAGGTCTCGCCTTCCTGGACCTTGATCTCGCCCAGGGTGCCGTTCTGCGGTGCCACCACTTCCAGCACCACCTTGTCAGTCTCGATCTCGACGATCAGCTCGTCGCGCTCGACGCTGTCACCGGGCTGCTTGTGCCAGGTCGCCACTGTGCCTTCGGCGACGGATTCCGGAAAAGACGGCGCTTTGATATCGATAGCCATTGGAGTTCCTTAACTCGATTCTCTCTCGGTGCCCTTGCGGGTCGCGGGCCTTTACTTGTTGAAGGCGTCGTCGACCAGCTGGCGCTGCTGTTCGTTATGAACGGACATGTAGCCCGCGGCAGGCGCCGCAGAGGCCGGGCGTCCGGCGAAGGCCAGGCTCATGCCGAGGCCCTGATGATGCTGATCAGCGACCTGACGCATGTGGTGCTGACTCTGATACCAGGCACCCTGGTTGAGCGGCTCTTCCTGGCACCACATCACCTGCTCGAGATTCTCGTAGTCGGCGATGGCGGCCTGGAGCTCTTCCTTCGGGAAGGGATAGAGCTGCTCGACACGGATGATGGCAACGTCTTCACGGCCCTGCTCGGCGCGATAGCCTGCCAGGTCGTAATAGACCTTGCCGGCACACAGCACGACGCGCTTGACCTTGGAAGCTTCAAGATTGCCCTTGTCGGCCAGCACCATCTCGAAGCGGCCATCGGCCAGCTCGTCGAGGGTGGAAGTCGCTTCCTTGTGACGCAGCAGTGACTTGGGCGACAACACGACCAGCGGCTTGCGCAGCGAGCGGATGACCTGACGACGCAGCAGATGATAGATCTGCGCCGGCGTGGTCGGCATGCACACCTGCATGTTGTGCTCGGCACACAGCTGGAGATAGCGCTCGAGGCGCGCGGAGCTGTGCTCCGGCCCCTGACCTTCGTAACCGTGCGGCAGCAGCATGGTCAGACCGCACAGGCGGCCCCACTTGCTCTCGCCGGAGGAGATGAACTGGTCCATCACCACCTGGGCACCGTTGGCGAAGTCACCGAACTGGGCTTCCCACACCACCAATGCCGTCGGCATGGTCGTGGCGTAGCCGTATTCGAAGGCCAGCACCGCTTCCTCGGAGAGGTAGGAGTCATGGATGGTGAAGGTCGCCTGACCATCCTTGATGTGCTGCAGCGGCACGTAGGTATTGCCATCATTCTGGTTGTGCACCACCGCGTGACGGTGGGAGAAGGTGCCACGACCCACGTCCTGGCCAGTGATGCGTACCGGATGGTCGGCATCCACCAGGGTGGCGTAGGCCAGCGTCTCGGCGAAGCCCCAGTTCAGCGGCATGCCGCCGGCGGCCATCTTGCGACGGTCTTCGTAGATCTTGTTGACCTGACGCTGGACCGAGACGCCGTCCGGCACTTCGCACATCTTGTTGGCGAGCGCCTGCAGCTGCTTCATGTCCATCGAGGTATCGGCATCGCCGGTCCACTCGTGGCCCAGGTACGGCGTCCAATCGACGAACAGACCGGTATTCGGCTGCTTCACGAGGGCATTGGCGACGTGATTGCCGGCATCGAGATCCGCGCGGTACTGATCCACCAGCTGCCGGGTCTCTTCCTCGCTGAGCACGCCTTCCTCGACCAGACGCTGCGCATACTTCTCGCGAGCGGTCTTCTGGGACTTGATCTTGGCGTACATCAGCGGCTGGGTGCCGGACGGCTCGTCCGCCTCGTTGTGACCGCGCTTGCGGTAGCACACGAGGTCGATCACCACGTCACGCTTGAACTGCTGGCGATAGTCGATGGCGACCTGGGCGGCGTGCAGCACGGCGTCCGGGTCGTCACCATTGACGTGGATGATCGGCGCCTGAACCATCTTGGCGATGTCGGTGCAGTATTCGGTGGAACGCGCGTCATCGGCACGCGAGGTGGTGAAGCCCACCTGGTTGTTGATGACGACGTGAACGGTACCACCCGTCTTGTAGGCACGGGTCTGCGACATCTGGAAGGTTTCCATCACCACGCCCTGACCGGCGAATGCCGCGTCACCGTGGATGGAAATCGGCAGTACGCTGTCACCCTCGGCGTCTTCACGACGATCCTGACGGGCACGCACCGAGCCCTCGACCACCGGAGAGACGATCTCCAGGTGCGACGGGTTGAACGCCAGTGCCAGGTGGACTTCGCCGCCCGGTGTCATGACATTCGAGCTGAAGCCCTGGTGGTACTTCACGTCACCGGAGCCCTTGGCGATCTGCTTCTTGCCGTCGAATTCCTCGATCAGCTCGGACGGGCTCTTGCCCAGCAGATTGACCAGCAGGTTGAGGCGGCCACGGTGAGCCATGCCGATCACGACTTCCTTGGTACCGTACTTGCCACTGCGCTGGATCAGCTCATCCATCATCGGAATGAAGGATTCGCCGCCTTCCAGACCAAAGCGCTTGGTCCCCGGGTACTTGCTGGCGAGGTAGCTCTCGAGACCTTCGGCGGCGGTCAGACGTTCCAGCACGTGATGGCGGACATCGCGTGAGAAGTTCGGCTTGGAACGCACGGACTCGAAACGCTGCTGCAGCCAGCGCTTCTCTTCCGTATTGACGATGTGCATGAACTCGGCGCCGATGCTGCGGCAGTAGGTCTGCTCCAGCGCGGCGTGAATTTCCTTCAGCGGTGCAACGTCCTTGCCGAGGAACAGCGAGCCAGTCTGGAACTCGACGTCCATGTCAGCGGAGGACAGCTGGTGGAAGGAAAGCTCAAGATCAGGAATCGGTGCCGGCTTGCGCAGACCGAGGGGATCGATGTCCGCCTTCTGGTGGCCACGGAAGCGATAGGCGTTGATCAGCTGAAGAACACGAACCTGCTTCTTGTTCTCGCTGCTCTCGCCCGCCGAGACAGCCACCGAGCGGCGACTGTTGCGACCCATCTCGTAGAACTGCTCACGGATCGGGGTCAGCGGAACATCCTGGGAGGGGCTGCCGTCATGACGCGGCAGAGTATCAAAGTAGTTGCGCCACTCGTCGGGAACCTCGTTCGGGTCGACAAGATAACGCTCGTAGAGATCTTCTACGTAGTGGACATTCCCGCCGCTCATATGGGAAGTGCGCCACATCAACTCCATTGTGCCTTCTTGCATCTCTCGGTCACCCTGACTGATGGGGTGGGGTAGGCGCCGGACAAGCGCTGTCGGCGTCACTCGATTATGCCCTGTATGGCGAAACCATGGAGGCCTTCACCATCTGAGTCTTCTTTTATCGTCAAAAGCCGGTGCACAAGGCACCGGCTCCAGCAAGCTGTGCGCTGCGACAAGGTGTGACACCCTGCCGCAGCTGACGTGCAATCATAACAAGCTAGCGCTCGGCTTTTAAGTGGCGTTTGCCAGCAAAAGCTCACGAATCTTGCCGATGGCACGTGTCGGGTTCAGACCTTTCGGGCAAACCGCGACACAATTCATGATTCCGCGACAGCGGAATACGGAGAACGGGTCGTCCAGTTCGCTCAGACGCTCCTTGGTGGCCGTGTCACGCGAGTCGGCCAGGAAGCGATAGGCCTGCAGCAGACCACTCGGACCGACGAACTTGTCCGGGTTCCACCAGAAGGACGGGCAGGCCGTCGAGCAGCAGGCACACAGGATGCATTCATAGAGACCGTCGAGCTTGTCGCGGTCTTCCGGCGACTGCAGACGCTCGATGGCCGGGGCCGGCGTGTCGTTGAGCAGGTACGGCTGGATGCGCTCGTACTGCTTGTAGAACAGGCTCATGTCGACGACCAGGTCACGCACGACCGGCAGGCCCGGCAACGGACGCAGCACCAGCTTGTTGTCCTTGACGACTTCGGACAGCGCGGTGACACAGGTCAGGCCGTTCTTGCCGTTCATGTTCATGCCGTCGGAACCACAGACACCTTCGCGGCAGCTGCGACGATAGGCCAGCGAGCTGTCCTGTTCCTTGAGCATTTCCATCACGTTCAACACCATCAGGTCACGGCCCTGGGTGTCGACCTGAAACTCCTGCATGTACGGCGCAGTATCGGTTTCAGGGTTGTAGCGGTATATGGATACCTGAAGCATGGTTTCCCCTCCGGGCAAACGGGTCAGGTGCGTGCGATGCCCTGCACGCACCTGGGTCACGGCGAACTCAAGCGAGCGTGAACTCGAGCGAGTGCGAACTGGTGCTTGTCAGACTCAGTAGGTACGAATCTTCGGCTCGAAACGCTCGACGGTCTTCGGCGCGAAGTTCACGTCACGCTTGCCGACACGCTTCTCGTTCGGGAAGAACAGAGAGTGCTTGAGCCAGTTCTCGTCATCACGATCCGGGAAGTCGTAACGGGAGTGGGCACCACGGCTTTCCTTGCGGGTCAGGGCCGCAATGGCGGTGGCTTCCGCCACTTCCATCAGGTTGTCCAGCTCAAGGGCTTCGATACGCGCGGTATTGAAGACCTGGGACTTGTCAGCCAGACCCGCCTTGGCGATACGCTCACGCAGCTCGGACAGCTGCTTGACGCCTTCTTCCATCTTGTCTTCCTGACGGAAGACGCCGAAGGAGTTCTGCATGATCTGCTGCAGTTCGCGCTTGAGTTCCGGCACGGACTCGCCGCTTTCGGACTCGTTCCAGCGATTCAGACGCACCAGGGCAGAATCGATGTCGCTCTGGGTCGGCTCGAGGTACTCGATGCCTTCGTTGAGCGCGCTCTCGATGTACTTGCCTGCCGCGCGGCCGAAGACGACCAGATCCAGCAGCGAGTTGCCGCCCAGACGGTTGGCACCGTGAACGGAGACGCAGGCCACTTCACCCACGGCATAGAGGCCGTTGACGATGCGGTCGGTGCCGTCTTCGTTCTGCGCGATGGCCTGACCGTGCACGTTGGTGGCGATACCGCCCATCATGTAGTGACAGGTCGGCACGACCGGGATCGGCGCGTTGGTCGGATCGACGTGCGCGAAGGTCTTGGACAGCTCGGAGATACCCGGCAGGCGCTTGTTGAGCACTTCCTCACCGAGGTGATCCAGCTTCAGGAAGACGTGATCGCCATTCTCGCCACAACCACGACCTTCGAGGATCTCCATGACCATGGAGCGCGCGACGACGTCACGGCCCGCGAGGTCCTTGGCATTCGGCGCGTAACGCTCCATGAAGCGCTCGCCGTCCTTGTTGACCAGGTAGCCACCTTCACCACGGCAGCCTTCCGTGACCAGCACGCCCGCACCGTGGATACCGGTCGGGTGGAACTGCCACATTTCCATGTCCTGGACCGGCAGGCCGGCACGCAGTGCCATGCCGATGCCGTCACCGGTGTTGATCAGGGCATTGGTGGTGGAGGCGTAGATACGGCCCGCACCACCGGTGGCCAGAACGGTGGCCTTGGACTTGACGACGACGGTCTCGCCAGTCTCGATGCACAGGGCAATCACGCCGACGATGTCGCCGTTGGCATTCTTGACCAGATCGATGGCGTACCACTCGTCGAGGAAGACGGTGCCGTTTTTCAGGTTGGCCTGATACAGCGTGTGCAGCAGCGCGTGGCCGGTACGGTCAGCCGCGGCGCACGTACGTGCTGCCTGGCCACCCTTGCCGAAGTCCTTGGACTGGCCACCGAACGGACGCTGATAGATGCGGCCATTGTCGAAGCGAGAGAACGGCAGACCCATGTGCTCCAGCTCGAAGACCGCCTTCGGGCCTTCGGTACACATGTATTCAGCCGCGTCCTGGTCAGCGATGTAATCGCCGCCCTTGACGGTGTCATACATGTGCCAGCGCCAATCGTCGTTCGGATCAGCAGAGGCGATGGCACAGGTGATACCGCCCTGGGCAGAGACAGTGTGCGAGCGGGTCGGGAAGACCTTGGACAGCACGGCAGTCTTCTTGCCGGACTGGGACAGTTCGAGACCGGCACGCAGGCCAGCGCCGCCGCCGCCGATGATGATCGCGTCGAATGTCAGGCTACGCATGGTGGACATGTATCAGGCTCCCCACAGGACTTGAACGCCCCAGACCAAGAAGATGAACAACGCAAGGATGACGAAGACCTGGAAACCGAAGCGCAACGCGGTCGGCTTCATGTAATCGGTCGCCACGGTCCACAGACCGATCCAGGCGTGTGCGGCAATCGCGATGAATGCCATCAGAGAGAAGATGCGCATTGCCGTGTTCTCGAACAGACCACTCCAGGTGGCGTAATCGAGGTTCGGGTGCAGCAGGAGATAGCCGACCATGAACACGGAATAGGCTGCCAGAACCACGGCAGACACACGCTGCAGCACCCAGTCAGACAGACCACTGCGACTGAAATTGGTGATGTTGTTTACCATACCCAGACTCCCGCCAGGACCACGAGAACGGCACTGATCACGACAGTGACCTGCGCCTTGCGATTCGCACTTTCAAGTTCGACACCAATATCCATGTCCATCAGTAGGTGCTTGATACCTGCCACGAAATGGAAACCGAGGGCAGACAGCAGGCCCCAGGCCACGATCTTGGCAAGGAAATTGGTTGCCAGGGTGTCACGCACTGCCTCGAACCCTTCCGGGGAGGACAGCGAGGCATCGAGTGCCCACAACGCGAACACCAGGCCCACGAACAGAATCACGCCGGTAATACGGTGAGTGATTGAAGTAAGGGCAGGGAGAGGGAATTTGATCGTCGTCAGATCGAGATTTACGGGTCGTTTGCTATTCACGGCTCTTACACACTCTCTTGGCCCAACACGGACGCAAGCCCGCAGGGGCGGTGGTTTGAGGAAGGGTCTCGGGCGCAGGCCATCCACGGTACCGAGCCGAATTTCCCGCCAGTCGCGCGACGGAGGATTATAGGGGTTGGCCATTGGCATGACAAATGACACGACGTCGCATAGCCGCAACCACGAATTGCACAAAATGCGGCGATCAGGACGCAACCTGAAGGGCATGGAACGACAAACGTCGGGAAACTGACGCACAGCGCAGCATCGCACGTCTCTACGCCGAGTGGCGAATTGACAATCTTTGGCGGGCTTCTATAGTGGGCGGGATTGATGCAAGCCCGGCATGGCAAGCAAGTCAAAGAGTTACGCGAATAATGAGGAGGTCGGCATGACTGACAAGAAAGCGACACTGACGGTAGACGGTATCGACAAGACCATCGAATTTCCGGTCTATTCCGGCACGCTCGGCCAGGACGTCATCGATGTCCGCGGCCTGACCGCCGAAGGCATGTTCACCTACGACCCGGGCTTCGTCTCCACCGCCGCCTGCGAATCTTCCATCACCTTCATCGATGGCCAGAAAGGCGTCCTGCTGCATCGCGGCTACCCCATCGACCAGCTGGCCAAGAGCTCCAACTATATAGAGCTGTGCTACCTGCTGCTGTTCGGAGAGCTGCCGAACAAGGAAGAGTACGACAAGTTCGCGCAACTGATCGGCAACCACACCATGGTGCACGAGCAGATCGTCAACTTCTTCAAGGGCTTCCGTCGTGATGCCCACCCGATGGCGATCCTGTGTGGCGTCGTCGGTGGCCTGGCCGCCTTCTACCACGACAACCTGAACATCAACAACGAGAAGGAACGCTACGTCAGTGCGGTGCGCCTGATCGCCAAGATGCCGACCCTTGCGGCCATGTGCCACAAGTACAACATCGGCCAGCCGTTCATGTACCCGCGCAATGACCTCTCCTACGGCGAGAACTTCCTGTACATGATGTTCGGCAATCCGTGTGAGGAGTACAAGATCAACCCGGTGTTCGCCAAGGCGATGGACACCATCTTCATGCTCCACGCCGACCACGAGCAGAATGCCTCGACCTCCACCGTGCGTCTGGCAGGCTCCACCGGTGCCAATCCGTTCGCCTGCATCAGCGCCGGCATCGCGGCACTCTGGGGCCCGGCACACGGCGGCGCCAACGAGGCCGTGCTCAACATGCTCGATGAGATCGGTGAGGATTCCGAGGAGAACATCCAGCGCTTCATCGACAAGGCCAAGGACAAGGATGACCCGTTCAAGCTGATGGGCTTCGGACACCGCGTCTATCGCAACTTCGATCCGCGCGCCAAGGTCATGAAGGAGACCTGTGACGAGGTGCTGGAGCAGCTGGGCATGGCCGACGATCCGCAGCTCAAGATCGCCAAGCGTCTGGAGCAGATCGCACTGGAAGACGAGTACTTCATCGAGCGCAAGCTGTACCCGAATGTCGACTTCTACTCCGGCATCATCCTCAAGGCGATCGGCATCCCGACCAACATGTTCACGGTCATCTTCGCCATGTCACGCACCATCGGCTGGATCTCCCACTGGAACGAGATGATCGCCGGTGGCCATCGTATCGGCCGCCCGCGCCAGCTCTACACCGGCCACCCGCAGCGCGACTACCCGGCCAAGTAAGCCACGTCGCACCCCGGCAGCCGACCGAAACCGCCTCTCAGGAGGCGGTTTTTTCGTTTCTGACGCCCCTGCCCTGCTCGCCTGCCTCACGCCCCTGTCACCCCTCCTGCACAAGCCATCAGTCATATACAGTCCCTCGCCCCACGCCAGACGTGCTAGCGTAATGTCACGCGGTACCGACACCGCCGTCATGCCCAGCAAGTCCGCCTTTCGCTGATAGATGGCCAGGAGCCCTTCGCATGTCAGAGACACACGCAACGCCACGCATTGCCGCCTTCATCGGACTCGGCGTCATGGGTCACCCCATGGCCGGCCACCTGACACGCGCAGGATGGGAAGTGCGCGTCTACAACCGGACCCGCTCGCGCGCCGAACAGTGGTGCGAGGAGTACGGCGGCACCCATCACGCCACGCCGCGAGAAGCCGCGGAAGGCGCCGAGATCGTGCTGATGTGCGTCGGCAATGATGATGACGTGCGCAGCGTCACCTACGGCGCCGATGGCGTACTGGCCGGTCTGTCGGAGGGAGGACTGCTGGTGGATCACACCACGGCCAGCGCTGATCTGGCGCGAGAGCTGTCCGTGGCAGCGCGCGAGCATTCGGTCGGCTTCGTGGACGCCCCCGTGTCTGGCGGCCAGCAGGGGGCCATCAATGGCGCGCTGACCATCATGTGCGGCGGTGACCCGCAAGATTACGATCGCGCAGCACCGGTACTGGCGCATTACGGGCGCATGGTGAAGCGTATCGGGGAGACCGGCGCCGGCCAGACCACCAAGATGGTCAACCAGATCTGCATCGCCGGACTGGTTCAGGCGCTCTCCGAGGGACTGCACTTCGCCGAGCAGGCGGGACTGGATCGCGAGGCGGTGATCGAGGTGATCTCCAAAGGCGCAGCGGGCTCGTGGCAGATGGAGAACCGACACGCCACCATGATCCGCGATGAGTACGAGCACGGCTTCGCCGTCGACTGGATGCGCAAGGACCTCGACATCTGTCTGGCGGAGGCACGCCGCATCGAGGCAAGCCTGCCGGTGACGGCGCTGGTCGATCAGTTCTATGCCGACGTCCAGAGCATGGGGGGCGGCCGCTGGGACACCTCCTCGCTGCTCAAGCGCCTGGCCAGATGAGGCGAGCCCTCCCCATTCGAAGCGGCCTCGCCCGCGTCATCGCGCAGCGAATCAGGCACTGAACGAATGACGTCCTGCTAGCCGTGCAAGCCGCCCGATGAAAAGCGCCGATTCCAGCGTCAGCGAGACGTTGGAATCGGCGCTTTCTTGATGCCGCATTGCAACAACCCTGTCACCGTCACGCTGCGCTGCCTTTTTCCACACTATCTGTGGATAACCTCGTTGATAACCCTTAGACAAGCGCTTCCAACCTGCATGACAGCGGGCTTACCAACAGATTGCACAATTTTTAACCAGCTTATAAGCCATTGATATAAAAGAAAATTTTGGCATGCAGGAGCAAGCGCAGACCGGATGGCCGCACTTCGAGGGGGAGTATGAGGAAAGTTCACGTCCTGGCCGCGCAGTGGACAACACAACAGCGATGTCAAGGGCGACTTGGGGATAACATGCGTTTCGGGCGACACACCGGCTGTGCATAAGCCGAAATCAGAGACAAAAAAAACACACCCCGCAAGGTGTGCTTTTTGTTGACTTCCCGAGGCCATCACAGGCGACTCGAGATGTCAGAAGAGTGGCGTCCCATAGGGGGTTCGAACCCCTGTTACCGCCGTGAAAGGGCGGTGTCCTGGACCACTAGACGAATGGGACGCAGTCGCTTGAGAAACTTGGTGGAGCCTAGCGGGATCGAACCGCTGACCTCAACACTGCCAGTGTTGCGCTCTCCCAGCTGAGCTAAGGCCCCGTCTCTCAAGAACGAGGCGTATATTACTGACCCGCCTCGTAGTCGTCAACTTCTTTTTCACACAATTCCGTCGCGCGCCTCATCAGGGCCACCAGGGCAGTCCGACAGCGCCTTGAGAAGGCTCAGCGCCCTGCTGCAGCGCATGCCCCCATGACACACGTTCGCCATGGGGGCCCTTCAGGCATCACTGACACCCTTACAGCTCGCGATATTCCTTCTCGAAGCGCTTGGCAGCCTTCTTGGAGACGCCGCCCAGCACTGCCACGGCATGACGCAGACGTGCACGGGTCATGTCGGAACCGAGAATGACCATCGCATCCATCACCGAGGTGGAGGTCGCCGAGCCAGTCACCGCCACGAACACCGGCGCCAGGAAGTCCTTCATCTTGAGTTCGAAGTGCTCGGACAGCAGCTTCACTTCCGCCAGCAGGTGCTCCTTGTCCCAGGTGCTCACGGCCTCGAGCTTCCAGGTCAGGAACTGCATCTGACGCACCAGATCTTCGCCCTGAAGCTTGGCCTTGGCGAAGTCGTCCGGCGTGATGACCGGCAGTCCGGAGAAGAAGTGCCCCGCCAGCGGAATCGCCTCGGACAGCGTCTCGATGCGCGGCTTCACTTCCGGCAGGATCTGCTTGACGTAGGACTCGTTGAAGGCCCATTGACGCAGCTCGCTCAGCAGCTCGTCCTCGGACAGGTCACGGATGTAGAGACCGTTCAGCCAGCTGAGCTTCTCGACATCAAACACCGGGCCGCCAAGGGAGACGCGCTGGATGTCGAAGTGCTCCTGCATCTCGCTCAACGTGAACTTCTCGCGCTCGTCCGGCATGGACCAGCCGAGACGCCCGAGATAGTTGATCACGGCCGCCGGCAGATAGCCCATGCGGCGGTAATACAGGATGGACGTCGGATTCTTGCGCTTGGACAGCTTGGTCTTGTCCGGGTTGCGCAGCAGCGGCATGTGGCAAAGCTCCGGCATCTGCCAGCCGAAGTACTCATACAGCAGCTGATGCTTGGGCGCCGAGTTGATCCACTCCTCACCGCGCATCACGTGGGTGATCTCCATCAGGTGATCATCCACCACGTTGGCCAGATGGTAGGTCGGCATGCCATCGGACTTGAGCAGGATCTGCGCATCGACCTGGGCCCAGTCGACCTCGATCTCGCCGCGCAACATGTCCTTGACCACACAGGTACCGCTTTCCGGTACGTTCATGCGGATGACGAAGGGCGCACCCGCCGCTTCACGACGTGCCACTTCCTCGGCCGGCAGGGCGAGATCGGACGGCTTGAGCGCCATGTGCAGACCCTCGGCCTTGCGGGAGTCACGCAGCTCATCCAGCTCCTCGCTGGTGCGGAAGCACTTGAAGGCGTGGCCGGCATCGATCAGTTGCTGGCAATGCGCGGCATAGATGTCGCCACGCTCGCTCTGGCGATACGGACCATGGGGGCCGCCGACATCCGGACCTTCCGACCATTCGATGCCCAGCCAGCGCAGCGAGTCGAGAATCATCTGCTCGGACTCACCGGTGGAGCGGGTCTGATCGGTATCCTCGATACGCAGAATGAACTCGCCACCGTGCTGACGAGCGAAGCACTGGTTGAACAGGGCGATATAGGCAGTGCCGACGTGGGGATCACCAGTCGGCGACGGTGCGATACGCGTACGAACGGTCATGTGGAGTCCAGTATTTCAGGGGGAGTGTCAAGAAGGGTGTCGAAAAGCGTCTCGAGATGACGGCCGGGCGCGAGGCGCGACAAGATCTCGAACCAGCCTGGCAAGTGGTGCCCGGCCAACACGCTTCAATTCGGCAGCCTGTACTGGGGGCATATTATACGCAAGGTGAAGATGTGCGACAGTGCGTCACCGTGTGCCAACGCCTCCACGGCGGTAAGCTGACGCCCGATGATCGTCCGCCGTGACGCCTGGCGCCCGCGCCTTCTCACCACCCCCTCTGCCACCACCGGCAGGAGCCAGCATGTCCCGAACCACCGCCTCGTCTGATGTTGCCTCCCCCCTTGACGCTGACGCCTCGTCGCCTGAGTTCGTGCCACGCCGCTGGCTGGAGACCCTGGCCCGAGCTGGCGGCCACTGGCCGAACATCGCCATCGGCTGCGCCCTGCTCTCGACCCTGGTGCTGCTGGCACAGGCGTGGAGCATCGCGCGCCTCGCCCAGGGCGTGGCGATCGAGCGCGAGTCGCTCATGACACTGTGGCCGGCCATCGCGGTACTCGCGGCCAGCCTCTCGCTGCGAGGCGCGCTTGGCGGGCTGCGCAGCTACGCTGGCACCCGTGCCAGTCAGCAGATTCGTCGCCGCCTGCGTGAGCGTCTATTGCAGCGCTTCGCCGAACTCGGCCCGCTGTGGGTGCATCGCCAGCACCGCGCCAGCCTCGCCAACCGTGTCTGGGACCAGGTCGAGTCGCTGCATGGCTATTACGCCGATTTTCGCCCCCAGACTCGCCTGGCCGGGCTCATCCCGTTGCTGCTGCTGGCGGTCGTCTTTCCGCTCAACTGGGCGGCGGGCCTGATTCTGGCGATCACCGCCCCGCTGGTGCCCATCTTCATGATTCTGGTCGGGATCGCGGCGCGCAAGCGCTCCCGCGAGCAATTCCAGGAGATGGACCGCATGGGGCGCCACTTCATGGACCTGCTCACCGGCCTGAAGACGCTCAAGCTGTTCGGCAGCGCCAGACGCGGCGCCCAGGTCGAGGCCGTCAGTCACGCCTTTCGCAAGCGCACCATGCGTGTGCTGCGCCTCGCCTTCCTGTCCTCCACGGTGCTGGAATTCTTTACCGCCGTGTCCATCGCGCTGCTGGCGGTCTATCTCGGCTTTCACTTCCTCGGTCATCTGCAGTTCGGCACCTGGGACGAGGCACCGCTGACGCTGCAGACCGCCCTGTTCATTCTGGTGCTGGCGCCCGAGTTCTATCAGCCGCTGCGCGAGCTGGGCGTGCATTATCACGCCAAGGCCGAGGCCGAAGCGGCCGCGCTCGACCTGGCGCCGATCGTCGGTGCCACCCCCTTCTCCCGTCAGCAGACGCCTGACGACGTGAACACCACGCCGCCTCGCAGCGCGACCCGCCCCATCACCTTCAGCGCCCTGAGATTGCAGGACGTGAGCGTGCGCCATGCCGGCCAGCTCCCGGACACGCCCCCCGCGCTGGGCCCGCTGTCACTGCAGATCGCCGCCGGTGAACGAATCGCCATCACCGGCTCTTCGGGGGCGGGCAAGTCGACATTGCTCAACCTGCTGCTGGGCTTCGTCGAGGTCGCCGACGGCATGCTGTCTCTGAATGGACATCCCTTGACCCAGGGTCTCCCGGCCGGCACGGCCACCTGGGTGGGCCAGGAAACGGTGGTCCTGTCCGGCACGCTGGCCGACAACCTGCGATTGGCGAAGTCTCAGGCCAGCGACGACGAACTCGAGGCCGCGCTGGCCAAGGCCGACCTGGCCACATGGCACGCCAGCCTGCCCCACGGACTCGCGACACCGCTTGGCGAGGGCGGTCAGCCACTGTCCGGTGGGCAGGCACGCCGCCTGTCGCTGGCGCGCGCCTTCCTGCATGATGCGCCGCTGGTGCTGCTGGACGAACCCACCGCCAGTCTGGATGCCGAGAGCGAGGCGCGTGTGATCCGGGCACTGCAACGCCTCGGCGAAGGCCGCACCCTGCTGCTGCTCACACATCGTCCCGAACTGCTGCCACTCTGCCAGCGGCTGATCCGTCTCGAAGGCGGCCGCCTGGTGGAAGATCGGCACCTGCAGGCCACCAGCCCGCGAGGTGATGCATGACACCCCCTGACGTCCCCCCGACCGCCCGGCCACCATCGCTTGGCGAACTGAGTCCCTACCTGGCGTTGATGCGCGAGCACCGGGGCTGGCTGGGTGTCGGCGCCCTGCTGGCGCTGATCACCCTGCTGGCAGCCACCGGGCTGCTGGCGCTGTCGGGATGGTTCCTCTCCGCCACCGCCGTGGCCGGCGTGAGCGTCGCGGCCACCCAGGCCTTCAACTTCTTCACTCCCGCAGCTGGCGTGCGCGGACTGGCACTGGCGCGCACCGCCGGACGCTATGGCGAGCGCGTCACCACCCACGAAGGCACGCTGCGCCTGCTGGCCAGCCTGCGTCGTCGTCTGTTCGACGCCATCGAACCCCTCTCCCCCGCCGCTCTGCAGCGTGCCGGGCAGGGCGAGCTGATGACGCGTCTGGGCGCGGATGTCGATGCCCTCGACAGCCTCTATGTGCGCGTGCTGATTCCGTCACTGGTGGCGGTGTGTGCCATCCTCGCCGCCGGTACGCTGATCGGTGTCTTCGCGCCGACATTGGCGCTGATCACCGTGCTGGGGCTGGCGCTGCCCGGGGGGCTGGTGCCGTGGCTGGCCTGGCATCTTGGCAGCCGCGATGCCATGCGCCATCAGGCCTCCGCCAGTCACCTGCGTGCCCGTCTGCTGGAGCGACTGCAGGGCCTGGGCGAGCTGGTCATCTACGGACGCTGGCAGGCAGAGCTTGCCAGCCTGGCGGAGCAACAGGCCGAGCGTGATCGCATCGAGCGCTCCCAGGCGCGTCGTCAGGCGCTGGCCACCTGGCTGAGCCATACGCTGCTGGGGCTGACGCTGGCAGGGGTCGCCCTGCTCGGCGTCATGCAGATGGCGCCCCAGACGCAGACGGCTGTCGGTGACGTGACCGCCCATGCCGGCGAGCTGCTCGACGGCCGCCTGCTGGCGCTGTTTCTGCTGGCGATCCTCGGTGCCTTCGAAGCCCTCGCCCCCCTGCCGCTGGCCTGGCAGGGGCTGGGCCGCTGCCTGTCGGCGGCCGCGCGCCTCAACCAGGTACAGGCCGATACCCCGGCGCCACAGTTTCCGGAGGACTCCGCCGCCGCCACGCCTGTCGGGCATGAACTGGTGATCCATGACCTGAATGTCGCGCATGGCGACACTCAGGTGCTCGAGCAGCTGTCGCTGAGCCTGGCAGCGGGCGAGCATCTGGCCTTGCTCGGCCCCTCCGGCAGCGGCAAGAGCACCCTGCTGGAAGTGCTCAGCCGCTTCCATGCCCCGAATTCCGGCAGCATTCATCTGGGCGGTGTGGCGCTTGAGTCGCTCGACGAGGCCACACTGCGCGCAAGCTTCGCCGTCTGTCCGCAGGACACGCATCTGTTCTGCGCAAGCTACGCTGACAATCTGCGCCTGGCCGCGCCTGAGGCCAGTGATGAGACACTCATCCACATGCTGGAAAGCCTGGGGCTTGGCGAGTGGCTGGCCCGACAGCCGCAGGGGTTGGCTGGCTTCCCGGACGAGGGGGGCCGTTCACTGTCCGGAGGCCAGCTGCGTCGCTTCGGCGTGGCACGGGCGCTGCTCTCGCCCGCCCCGATCGTGCTGCTCGACGAGCCCTGTGAAGGCCTGGATCGCGAGAGTGCCGAGCGGGTGATCAGCGCGATTCTCACGGCCTGCCGGGGACGCAGCCTGATCATGATCACCCATCAGCCGCTGGGGCTTGAGCGCTTTGCGCGTCTGGCACTGCTGGAAGAAGGGAGACTCAAGGAAGATGCCACGCCGACCACACTGCAGGCCGACTCGCGGCTGGCACGCCTGATGGCGCGCACCACGAATCAGGCCTGACATGAACGCTTTCGCGGGAGGGACGATGACGGAATCCACACTCAAGGATCAACCACTGGCCGCTGACACCTTCACACGCCTCCCACAGGGCTTCACCGCTCTGGTGACGGGTGCCGGGGGCGGTATCGGACGCGCGATGCTCGAAGAGCTGCTCGCCCACGAACGCTGCGGCCGGGTGCTGGCGGTCAGCCGTGACGTCTCGCGTCTGCCGGCACATCCCGCACTTGCCTCACTGCAGGCTGACCTGACCACCGACGAGGGCATGGCGCGGCTGGCAGACTGGCTCCGCGAGCAACTGGATGACACGGGACAGGAGGAGAACAAGGAGAAGCACGAGGAGAACGAGCCCAGGCCAGGTCAGCCACCGGCACTGATCCTCAACACCATGGGGCTGCTGCATGAGGAAGCCTTTGAGCAGCACGCGGCACTGTGGCCCGAGAAACGTCTCGAGGATCTCGACATGGCCGCGCTGACGCGCCTGCATCAGGTCAATGCCTTCGTCCCGGCCCTGTTGCTGGGGATGCTCGCGCCACGCCTGCGCCGGCGCACGCCGCTGATCTTCGCCTCGCTCTCGGCGCGGGTCGGCTCGATCAGCGACAACCGCAGTGGCGGCTGGTATGCCTACCGTGCCAGCAAGGCCAGTCACAACATGCTGCTGAAGACCGCCGCCATCGAGATCGCGCGCCGCAATCCCGAGGCTGTGTTGGTCGCGCTGCATCCGGGCACCACCGATACCGGGCTTTCGGCCCCCTTTCAGGCGCGGGTCCCCGAGCACAAGCTGTTCACGCCAGGCTACGTGGCGCGTCGCCTGCTGCGGGTGGCGGGTGAGCTGTCGCCAGAGGACAGCGGCGGCTTCCGTGACTGGGCCGGCGAGCCGATCGACTGGTGACGGAAGCTGCGGGGGCGATCAGAGCTGCAGATGCTCCTGAAACCATTCGGTGATGAAGTCCAGATAGGCACGCGTCTTGTCGGGCAGGTACTTGCGCGAGCGGAACAGCACCACCATCGAGCCGTGCTCATTCCAGTAGGGCTGCAGCAACGGCACCAGCTCACCGCTTTCCACTGCTGCACGCGCGGAAAAGGTCGGCAGATAGGCGAGACCGAAACCGGCCTTGGCCGCCTCTACCACACCGAGCAGATTGTTGATCACCAGCCGCGACTCCGGCTCCACATCGAAGGGCTGCCCGTTGAGCGTGAAGCGCCAGTGGGCGCCCAGATCGTAATTGCCGTAGAAGATGGTATCGAAGGCGCGGATGTCCTGCGGCTGCACCGGCGGGGCATTGACGCGCGCCAGATAATCCGGTGCCGCATACAGGCCATAGACCACCTTGCACAGAGGCCGCGAGACCATCGAGGAATCCGGCAACGGTCCCATGCGAATCGCCAGATCCACCGACTCATCGATGGGCTCGAAGCGCTGATCCTCCAGCAGGATCTCGACGCTGACATCCGGATAACGGCGCATGAAGGCGGTGGTCGGGGCGGCCAGATACATGAAGCCGAACGACACCTGCGCCGAGACCTTGAGCTGGCCCATCGGCTGGGAGGTGACGGACTGCACCCGCGCCTCGGCGGATTCCAGCTCCTCGCGGATGCGCAGCCCGTGCTCGTAATAGATGCGCCCCGCCTCGGTGAGATGCAACTTGCGAGTCGAGCGATTGATCAGACTCACCCCCAGCTGCTCCTCCAGTGCCGCCACGCGCTTGGACGCCAGCGACTTGGAAATTCCCAGGCGTCTCGCGGCTGCCGTGAAGCTCGCCGCTCGCACCACCTCGACGAAGACCCGCAGAGCATCAAGCGTCGCCATTCCATACTCCAGAGTTGATTCAGCTCCAGACGCCCATTGACGAGCGACCTGCGTGACCACGCGAACATGTTTCCATATTGGAAACCCTAGTTTTCGATTGTACGCGCTTATTCTCCAAAGCGCGTCGCCCTATACTGGGCACCTCGAACATGCGGGAGCAGACGCGTCGCGGCATCGACCGTCTGCTTCCGGACTAGACCGTGAAGCGTCTGGCCTGCGTGGCGCAGTCAGGCGATTCAGGTTCGCGCTCAGGTAGTTGCACTGCTCATCCCACCGGGTCCCGGTGACTGGTCTGCATGGCGACACCCGCACGCGCGGTTTCGCCGTCGGCCCATCCCGGGCCTCGGTGGCGATCTTCAGTGTAGTAATGCAAGCTATTTGCGCGCCTGGCCGTCTCACGACGCCAGGCGCTTTTTTTTGCCTTTGATCAGCGACTTACAACCACTTCTTCCACTTGAAGAACAGGTAGGTCGAGAGAGCCGATGCCCCCATCAGGCACAGCGCGAAGGGATAGCCCCAGTCCTTGTCCAGCTCCGGCATCCAGTGGAAGTTCATGCCATAGATGCTGGCGATCAGGGTCGGTGGCATGAACACCACTGCCGCGACCGAGAAGATCTTGATGATGCGGCTCTGGTCGAGGTTGGTGAAACCGATCGAGGCATCCAGCAGGAAGTTGACCTTCTCGAAGATGAAGGTGGTGTGCGGATTGAGCGAATCCACATCGCGCAGCATGTCGCGAATTTCCTGACGCCGAGCCTTGTGATGCGGCTCGGCGGGCAGATGGCGCGTCAGCTGACGCAACAGCCGCTGACTGTCCAGCAGGGCCTGGCGCACCTTGTCGTTGTAGCGCTCCTGCAGCAGGATGCCATGCAGGGTGTCCTCCAGCGATTCAGGATGCACCGCCTGCTTGCCCAGTACCTCCAGCGCGCGATAGATGTCCTCGATCTCATCCGCCAGGTAATCGACCTTCATCGCCAGCAATGCCAGCAGCACGTCCCAGCCATCCTGGGGACTAAGGCGCTGGCGACGCAGATGATTGCGGAACAGCCGCAACAGCCCGATCTCCTCGTGACGCATGCTGATCAGCTGCCGCCCGTGCAGATGGAAGGCGACGTTGGCGGTCTGCGGTTCGCGCCCCCTGCGATGGGGAAACAGCGAGACGACATGGATGCCATCGCCGGCCAGATAGAATCGCGAGGACGACTCGATCTCCTCGAGCTCCTCGATCTTCGGCAGCTCCACGCTGAACTGCTCGCTCACCCAGCGCTGCTCGGCCTCATCGGGCTGACAGAGGTCGATCCACAGCACATCGCCACGCACCAGTACCGGAGGTGCCAGCTCATCACTGGCCAGCCGCTCGGCATGCAGGGCGCTGGCCTGCTCATGGCTGTCGGCGAGCTGCGGCGCCTCGCCGTCGGACATGTCGGGCAGCACGATCTGCTCGCCACGCAGGCGCCCGTCTTCATGAAGGCGATAGAGGGTAATCATGCACGGTCCCGTGTGAATGACCTGAAGGAAAGGCCATTCTAGACGAGATACCGGGAGTGCGGGGCCTGACAGAGGCAGGAGAAAGGCGCGACAGACGCTGACAGCCGTGACACCGCCAAGAAAAAGGGCGACTCGAAGAGTCGCCCGAAGACCGTGACTAGCTTGATGAGGAGAAACCTGAACAGGGGCCTGACTCCGCTGTTCTGGCCATCGCGTTCCATGGCGGGAAGCGATGACCCAAGATTATGCCCTGACGGATCGCCCGTCAATACCAATGAGAATTATTTTCATTAACCATTGAGACAGCGTTTATCTCACCATCACGGCTGGCCTCCATCGATGAGCTGACGTATCATGCCGCCAGAATATCAAGGTCGTGACTGGCCTGATGAGACGCCCGCCTCGGACCTGACATCCACACTCTGGCGGGCACGAAGCACCGCTCGACTCGCAAGCCTTCCTCCCTGTCATTGGCAGAGGGAAAGCGAATGACTCGAGAAGCGCTTCCGGACGCCTCCCTCGTGCAAGCGAAGGAGGCGTCTTTTTTTGCGCATGAAAAAAGCGGCTCACCCGTGAGGGGAGCCGCTGGCAAGGACCGTAAAACGTCTGATGAGAAGCCTCCCGGAAAGGGGCCTGACTCCACTGACCGGGGCACCGCTGCCCATGGCGGGGAAGCGATGGCCCCAGATTAGGTCGCGAGCACGCGTCCGTCAACACTAATGAGAAATATTTTCATTAAGATTGAGTGACGGCGCGCTTCACCCCTCTCGCAGGTCATGCATCATCCGTTCTGCGGCTTCAGCCCTGCTTGTGCCATTCAAACTTCTTGAACGGCTCGTCGATCGGCGTCTCGGCCAGGTGATTGGTGTAGTTGCTCATCACCTTCTGGGACAGGCCAAGAACCACTTCCAGCACGTTGCGCTTGGTGTAGCCGGCATCGAGGAAGGTCTGCACGGTGGCGTCATCGACGAAACCACGCTCACGCACCACGGCCAGCGTGAAGGTGCGCAGGGCTTCCAGGCGCTCGGTCGGCAGCGGCGTCTCGTTGCGCAGCGCCTCGGTGATGGCGTCATCCACCTTCATCGCCTTGGCGATACCGGTGTGTGCCGGCACGCAATAGTGACAGTTGTGCTCGACATTGATGGTCTGCCACACCACGGTGGTCTCTTCATCATTGAAGCTGCTGTCGAGGAACAGCTGGTGCAGTACCTGATAGCCTTCCAGCAGGCCCGGCGCCTCTGCCATCACGGCGTGCAGACCCGGCACCATGCCGAAGGCCTTGACGGACTTGTCGAGCAGCGGCTTGCTGTCCTGCGGGGCGGTATCGGCAGTATGCAGCGTGAAATCGGTCATGATGACTCCTTCAATATGATGGACGAGATGAGCGCAATGGCAGGGCTGGGGAGGCGTCGTGAACGTCGTCGCTACCCATGATGATGAGCAATTGCTCAAAAAAAGACCTGCTCATGCACTTCACTACGTTGTCGTGGGACACACTAGCTGGATTTGAGCGGTCATTCAAGTTAAAATTGAGTACTCACTCAATACCTTGCTCCTCGGGATCAGCCTCCCCTCCACACTGTGTGGAGTCAGGCGACACTCGCGAACCCCATCGTCAGGACAGCCATGCCACGCGCGACCTTGCACAACCGCCAGGACTCCCTCGACCGGGCGCTGAATCTCTTCTGGCAGAAGGGCTTTCATGCCACTTCGCTGAAGGACATCGAGCGCGCGCTCGACATGCGTCCCGGCAGCATCTACGCCACCTTCGGCAGCAAGGATGGCCTCTTCCAGGAAGCGCTGGAGTGCTACTCCGCGCGCAGCCTGCGCGAGATGGAAAGCCTGATGGCCAGTCACGACTCGCCCTTGACCGCCCTCGCCGCCTACATTCGCAAGCTCGGCGGACTACGTGACAGCGAAGTCCCGTCACGCGCCTGCATGCTGGCCAAGAGCCTGCTGGAACTCGGTGAGCGCGAACAGGCCGCCCGCGACAAGGTCGAGACACTGCTCGCCGGCATGGAAGCCCGCTTCCGCCAGGCCTTCGCGGACGCCCGCGACGCCGGTGAACTCGTCGACCCCGAGCGCCCCGCTCACCAGCCGGAACGCCTCGGTCGCCGCCTCCAGGCCGAAGTCATGGGCCTGCGCGCCTACGCCCAGCGTGAAGGCGAAAGCGACGCCGTCCGCCAGCTCGCCGAAGACATCGCCCAGGATATCGAGGCGCTGAAGGTCAACAACACGCATTGAGCCATGAGCGGAGCAATGGCTCGCGGCTCCCTCTGACTCGGCGCTTCGCCTCACATGCTGCTAGAATCACCCCCCGCTTGTCTCGACAGCGCCTGCACCTGATGCTCCGTCCCCTGCTCCCACACCAGCCGATATGACTGCCATGCCGATGACACCGATTGACCGCACCTTCTCCGTCGCGCCGATGATGGAATGGACGACCCGTGACTACCGCGCCTTCGCGCGCGTGTTGAGCCGTCGTACGCTGCTGTACACGGAAATGGTGACCACCGGGGCATTGCTGTTCAATCCGGACCGCGAGCGCTTCCTCGGCCACGACGAGACGGAACATCCGCTGGCGTTGCAGCTGGGTGGCAGTGACCCGCAGGCGCTGGCCGAGTGTGCGGCGATCGCCGAGAGCTGGGGCTATGACGAGGTGAACCTGAATGTCGGCTGCCCGAGCGATCGCGTGCAGAACAACATGATCGGTGCCTGCCTGATGGGCCATCCGGAGCTGGTGGCCAAATGCGTGGCGGCGATGCAGGCGCAGGTGAAGATTCCGGTGACGGTGAAGTGCCGCATCGGGATCGATGATCAGGATGAGGACGCCGATCTCGAGCGCTTCATCAGCACCGTGGCCGACGCCGGCTGCGAGACCTTCAGCGTGCATGCACGCAAGGCGTGGCTGCAGGGCCTGTCGCCGAAGGAGAACCGCGATGTGCCGCCGCTGAACTACGGCCGCGTGCACCGTCTCAAGCAGGCGCACCCGTCCTTGCATATCGGCATCAACGGCGGCCTGAAGCAGATGGATGAGCTGCACGCGCAGCTGGAGCATGTCGACAGCGTGATGGTCGGCCGTGAGGCGTACCACAACCCCTGGTTGCTGGCGACGGTGGACAGCGAGCTGTACGGCGAGGCCGAGAATCCGCACACCAGCCGCCACGATGCGCTGCGTGCCTTCCGCCCCTACATCGAGAAGCGTCTCGCCGAGGGCGTGCGCCTCAATCACATCAGCCGCCATCTGCTGGGGCTGTTCCAGGGACAGCCGGGCGGCCGCCAGTTCCGCCGCCATGTCTCCGAGAACGCCCACAAGCCGGGTGCGGGCATCGAGGTGATCGATGACGCCATGGCGCGCGTGCCGGAGCACCGGCCCGAGACACAGGTCGAACAGGCCTGATCCGGCAGCCTCTGCCCCTTTCCTCAGGAACCCAGCATTTCCAGAAGACCGTCCACTGACACCCGGCCCATGTGCCGGGTGTCGTCGTTCTGGCATTCCCATGTTCTCAACATCCCCAACGATCCGTCGATCCGTCGATCCATCGATCCAGCGACCGGCAGCCCCTATCGGGAAAGGCGCGATGACAGAACATTCACAGATGCCGAAACACGCAACCCTGCGTCGCTGTATAAGCTGATAACTCCTTTAATACCAATGACATGCATGACTTTCGTTTGATTGTCTGACAAGGGCGTCTCGCGCAGAATGACTGACCATGCGGACAACAACAGGTCACGTCATCGTCACGTCGTGCTGACGTGTTGACGGCCATACAACGGCTCCGTCACCGGCTTCCCCCACAGACCTGTGGACCGGTCCATGCAGTCCCCCATCACGGACTGCGCTGCTCATGCTGACACATCCTTCGAGGTTCCATGTCCACATCCTCCCCCTCCGGAGCCAACAGCCGTGAGCTGTTCGGGCACCCGGCCGGACTCTATCTGCTGTTCTCCACGGAACTGTGGGAACGCTTCTCCTACTACGCCATGCGCGCCCTGCTGGTGCTCTATCTCACCGATGCCGTCACCAGCGGCGGGCTGGGCTGGAATCAGGGCGATGCCCTGCAGCTGTATGGCATCTTCACGGGGCTGGTGTACATCACGCCGATGTTCGGCGGCGCACTGGCGGACAACTGGCTGGGCGCACGCCGCGCGATTCTGATCGGGGGTCTGATCA
Source organism: Cobetia sp. 14N.309.X.WAT.E.A4 (assembly GCF_030397495.1). NCBI lineage: Bacteria > Pseudomonadati > Pseudomonadota > Gammaproteobacteria > Oceanospirillales > Halomonadaceae > Cobetia > Cobetia sp. 14N.309.X.WAT.E.A4. Next base: position 367,238 of record NZ_JAPNXT010000002.1, on the reverse strand, counting down.
TGGCGGCCGGCCAGTTCGTGCTGGCCGTGCCACCGGACATGAGTGGTCTGGATGCCGAGATGCTGCTGTACGTCGGTCTCGGCCTGCTGATCGTCGGCAACGGCCTGTTCAAGCCCAACATCTCGACGATGGTCGGCGATCTCTATCCACAGGGCGATCACCGTCGTGATGGCGCCTTCACCATCTTCTACATGGGCATCAACCTCGGTGCGCTGCTGTCGGGTATCGTCGCGGGCTCCATGGCCGAAGGCTATGGCTGGAACGCCGGCTTCCTGGTGGCGGGTATCGGCATGCTGCTGGCGGTCGCCATCCAGCTGATCTTCGCGCCTCGCCATCTGGGCGAGCTCGGCGTGGAGCCCAGCGCCAGACGCGAGGCACGCCTGAGCAAGAGGAGCACCACCAGGACACCGCTGAGCCGCGAGGAGCGCGATCGCATCAAGGTCATCCTGGTGCTGGGCCTGTTCACCATCCTGTTCTGGGCTGGTTTCGAGCAGGGCGGCGGCCTGATGGCACTGTACGCGCAGGACTACACCGACCGCATGCTGATGGGCTTTGAAGTCCCGGCGGCCTGGTTCCAGTCGCTCAACCCGCTGTTCATCATCCTGCTCTCGCCACTGCTGGCGGGACTGTGGACACGCATGAATGACCGCGAGCCCAGCTCACCGGTCAAGTTCGCCTTCGGCCTGATCGCCCTCGGCATCGGCTTCGTGTGCATGATCGGCGCGGTGCTGGAGCAGAAAGCCGCGGGCAGCGCCTCGATGATGTGGCTGGTCGGTGCCTTCTTCTTCCACACCCTGGGCGAGCTGTGCCTGTCGCCGGTGGGCCTGTCGATGGTCACCAAGCTGTCGCCGGTTCGCATGGGCGCGCTGATGATGGGGGCCTGGTTCGCCTTCGTGGCACTGGCCAACTATCTGGCCGGGATGATCGGCTCGCTGGTCGGCGAAGCCGGTGCCATGAGCGTGTTCGGTGGCATCGCCATCACCGGCGTGCTCGGCGGCCTGCTGTTGCTGGTGTTCGCCGGCAAGCTGGTCGACTGGATGCACGGCGCGGAAGCGCGTCATGACGGCCCGCTCGAGACCCAGACCAGCCACGGCTGATCTCGCACTCGTCGTCATCTTCACTGGCGACGACGACACGACAGGCTGCTGCAACAACGCAAACGCCCCGCTCATTGAGCGGGGCGTTTGCGTTGTCACTACCAGCAACAGGGCCATTAAGTGGCCTGAAGTGAAACAAACCGCCTAGATGGAGTCCGGCACGAACAGCTGCTGGAAGTTGTCGACGGCGCTCTCGGCATCATCGATCGCATGGAAGCGCGCCACGTGATACAGCGCCTCGCCCTCGTTGGCCAGCGGCAGATTGGCCATGCCGATGATGATGCCATCCGCCGGCGACAGCACCTCGCTTTCACTGTTGCCGAAGGGGTCGGCGACGATGCCCAGCACCTGATGCTTCTCGACACGGTCTCCCAGGCCCACGCGGCTCTGGACGATGCCATCGATGGAGGCGCGCGCCCAGCTGGAGCCGTTGGACATCTCCACCGCGCGGGAGCTGGGCTTGCGGTCGCGGTCCTTGGCCAGCATGCCGATGGAGCGCATCACGCGCTTCACGCCGCTGACACCCGGACGAATCGCCCACTCATCGAAGCGCAGCGCCTCGCCGGCCTCATAGGTGATGACCGGCACGCCACGGCCACTGGCATAGGCACGCAGGCTGCCTTCACGCAGCTCGGCGTTCAGCAGTACCGGTGCACCGAAGGCATCCGCCATCTGACGCGTGGCGTCGCTGCCGCTCATGGTGGCGCGAATCTGCGGCAGGTTGGTGCGGTGGATCGCGCCGGTGTGCAGGTCGATGATGTGGGTGGCCTGATCGGCAATCTGCTCACGGAACAGCGCCGCCACCCGCGAGCCCAGCGAACCGCTCTCGCTGCCCGGGAAGCAGCGGTTGAGGTCACGGCGGTCCGGCAGGTAGCGCGTGTGCTGCACGAAGCCGAAGACGTTGACGATGGGCACCGCGATCAAGGTGCCGCGCAGCCGCGCGAGGCTGGAACTCTTGAGCAGGCGACGCACGATCTCGACACCGTTGATCTCGTCGCCATGGATGGCACCACACACCAGCAGCACCGGGCCGGGCTGACGGCCATGCACCACCTCGACGGGGATATGCAACGGCGCGTGGGTGTAGAGCTTGGCGACAGGCACATCGACCTGGGCCCGCGTTCCCGGCGCGATGCGGGTACCGCTGATTTCAAATGGAGCGCGTGACATCGCCACCTCAGAGATTGTTCGACCAACGAGCGACAGGCGTCGTGACAGCTCCTGCCAGATCAGGCTGCTCGCCCAGTGTCTCGAAAGAAAACACTGTGCGACATGCGCCTTTTAGCGCATTGGTGCGTCAAGGGAAAGACTTCATTGCAGCGTGTCGGGATGAAGACCGGACGGAATTGTTCAACAATGGCATGACGCCGACGGCGTGACGACACCTGACCACGACATGGCGAGCACGATATGACGGGAGCGACATGGCGAGAATGACACGCCTCGGCCTCGTCCTGACTGCCACTGACAAGAGCTGCCCGTGACCGATCTTCTCGACTCTCTGCTGACCCTGCCCGATTACTCCGCCCTGGCCTGGAGCGTGATCGTCTTCTCGACCTACCTGACCGGCATCTCCAAGGGCGGCTTCGCCGGCGGGTTCGGCTCGCTTTCCGTGCCGCTGATGGCGCTCGCCATCGGTCCGCTGGAAGCGGCTGGCATCCTGCTGCCGCTGTTGATCGTGATGGACTTTCTCAGCGCTCGCGCCTGGTGGGGCAAGCAGCTGTGGTCGGAGGTGCGCATCATCCTGCCCAGCGCCGCCATCGGCATCGCGGTGGGCGTGGTGCTGTTCGATGAGCTGAACGAGAACATGATTCGTGGCTTGCTGGGCGTCATCTCGCTGCTGTTCGCCGCCTACATGCTGTTCAAGCCCACCGCGAGGAACCCGCTGCCGCGCTGGCTGGCCATTCCTGCCGGTGCCACGGCCGGCTTCACCAGTTTCTTCGCCCACGCCGGCGCCCCGCCCTACAACCTGTACATGATTCCGCGTCAGCATCCCAAGGAGACCTTCATCGCCACCACGGTGATCATCTTCGCAGGCATGAATCTGATGAAGCTGGGCCCCTACGTGGCGCTGGGCGAGGTCAACCTCACCAGTCTGTCCACCTCGCTGCTGCTGGTGCCGGTGGCCTGGGCAGGTGTCAGGAGCGGCCTGTGGCTGCAATCCCGCGTCAACGAGAGGCTGTTCTTCCGCCTGATCATCCTCGCGATGGCACTGGTCGGCGTACAGCTGATCTACAAGGCCTGGGGCTGATCTCCCCGCGCCATCACGCCTGGCGACCTCTGCCGCCAGCCAGCATGACCTTCTGGGCCACGCTTTCAGACAGACATTCGAGAATGACCGGGGCAACGCCATGACACCGCAGATCCACTACTACCACGCACATCTCTACTACACCGATGAGCAGGGTCTGGCCGCCGCTCGCGAGCTGGCGGCCCGCGCCGAGCAGCACTTTCCGCTGCGCGTCGGTCGCTTCCATGAGCAACCGGTAGGCCCGCACCCGCTGTGGAGCTGTCAGCTGTCCTTCGCTCCCGAAGACTTCGGGCGCATCATCCCGTGGCTGGCACTCAATCGCGGCACGCTGGACATCTTCGTGCATGCCGGCACCGGTGATGATCTCTTTGATCACACCCAGGGCGTGATGTGGCTGGGCAGCTCCCACCCGCTGAATCTGCACGTCTTCGGCGATGAGTGAGGCCCGGACGTCGCCCGACACGCTATCATCGCCTTGCCGACTTCGCCTTACCCACTGACTCAAGGATGACCCCATGACTCGACTGCGCCGCCTATCCCCTCGTGCCGCCCTGCTGGGCGTGATCGCCTCTGGCCTGCTGCTGGCCGGCTGTGACGACAATGAGGTCGGGGATGTCTCGCTGGGCCTGTTCACCACCAAGGACATCAAGATCGAGAGCCTGATCGACCCGAAGGTGCCGGGCGTGACCTGTCACCTGAGCAACATCGAGGCGAATCTCGATTTCTCCGACCCCTCCGACATGAGCATCGCCTGCCGCCAGACCGGCCCGATCACCCCGGCGATGCTCGCCGACATCGACACCTCCAAGAGTGGCGAGGAGGTCTATCGCAAGTCCAAGAGCGTGCTGCTCAAGAGCCTCAAGATCCGGCGCATTCTGGACCGTGACTCCCAGAGCCTGCTCTACATCGCCTACAGCACCAAGGAAACCAGCGGCAGCTTCAAGCATGCGCTGAGCAGCGTGCCGCTGTGGGGCAGCGAGGCATGGCAGGCTCCCGCGGCGCAGTGAGTCGACTCGGCGCCTGAATCAAACGCTGACTCATCAAGCTCTGATTCATCAAGCTCTGATTTATCAAGCTTTTATTCATCAAGTGCTGACTTATCAAGCGAAAGCTTCATCATCATCCCTTGAAGTTGTGAAGTGTCGCTCCAAGGTCTTGATCAACGGCTAGCCAGTCGGATTTTCATTCGCATGAGGCAAAGGAGTGACACACGATGTCGAGCCCGGAGCACAAGCAGAAGATCTGGAAGCTGATCAAGGATGTGAAGGTCGGCATGTTGGTGACGCAGGGTGACGGCATGCCACATGCCCGCCCGATGCATCTGGTGCAGGATGACTACGACGGCACCCTGTGGTTCTTCACGCGAGCCAGTGCCGAGAAGGTGTTTGAAGCAAAGAAGGACAGCGAGGTCTGCCTGAGCTTTTCCGATCAGGATGATGGCGTCTATGTGTCGCTGAGCGGTCATGCCAATCTGCACCGCGATCAGGGCCTGATCGACAAGTTCTGGAATCCGTTCGTGGCCGCCTGGTTCCCGGAAGGCAAGGATGACCCCGATGTCACTCTGCTGGAGGTCAAGGTGCAATCCGGTGAGCACTGGAAGGCCAAGGAGAGCAAGGCGTATCAACTCTATGAGATTGCGCGCGCCAACCTCGACAAGGACCACACCCCGGACATGGGCGAGAACGAGAAATTCGGCACGGTATGAGCAAAAGCCCGAGCTCGTCATGGAGAGCTCTTTGAAGTGCCCGCGTAAGAGTTGACGCACACGGCCATGCCAGATACGACAACGCCAGCCCCGGGGCTGGCGTTGTCGTGTCTGGTCTCCTGCCGCCTGCCGAGTCCTGCCGAATCCTGCAGACCTGTCGTCGGTGGAGAGAGTTCAAGTTCAGGACACTGAACGCCTCAAGACTTCATGTCGAGCACGATGCGCCCCTCGATCTTGCCGTCGATCATGCGCCCGAAGATGTCATTGATGTCCTCGAGCCTGCCGGTCTGAACGGTGGCCGCGACCTTGCCTTCCGCGGCGAAGTCCAGCGCCTCCTGCAGGTCCTGACGCGTGCCGACGATGGAGCCACGCACCGTGATGCCGTTGAGCACCGTGGAGAAGATCGGCAGCGGGAAGTCACCCGGCGGCAGGCCGTTGAGCACCAGGGTACCGCCACGGCGCAGCATGTTCTGGGCCTGATCGAAGGCCTTCGGCGACACCGCCGTCACCAGTGCGCCGTGCGCGCCGCCGATCTCGCGCTTGATGACGGCTGCCGGATCTTCCTTCATGGCATTCACGGTCACGGTGGCCCCCAGACGGCGGGCCAGATCCAGCTTGGCATCATCCACGTCCACCGCCGCCACGTTCAGGCCCATGGCGCGGGCGTACTGCACCGCCATGTGACCCAACCCGCCGATCCCCGAGATCACCACCCACTGACCGGGACGGGTGTCGGTCATCTTGAGCCCCTTGTAGACCGTGACCCCGGCACACAGCACCGGCGCGATCTCCACGAAGCCCACGCTGTCCGGCAGACGCCCCACGTAGCCGGCATCCGCCAGCGTGTACTGGGCAAAGCCGCCATTCACCGAATAGCCGGTGTTCTGCTGGCTCTCGCACAGCGTCTCCCAACCGCCCAGACAATGCTCGCAATGGCCACAGGCCGAGTAGAGCCAGGGCACCCCGACCCGGTCGCCTTCCTTGACGTGGGTCACACCCTCGCCCACCGCCGCGATGGTCCCCACTCCCTCATGTCCCGGGATGAACGGTGGGTTGGGCTTCACCGGCCAGTCACCATGCGCGGCGTGCAGGTCGGTATGACAGACCCCGGAGGCGGCGACCTCGACCAGAATCTCGCCACGCCCCGGTCGTGGTACCGCGACTTCCTCGATCACCAGCGGTGCACCGAATTCACGTACCACGGCGGCTTTCATGCTGTTATCCATGATGGACTCCTCATTCATTGTCGAAAGACGAACCTTGGAAAGGCGAGCCAGAGATCAGGCGGAGAGTGCGATCCCGTCCGGTCGTGAGCGAGGGCCAGTGTTCGCGCACGCCCCGGACCTGCCTCTTCATTGAAACCAGACGCGGTGCTCCCTGCCCTGCGCCAGATCAAGCAAGTCGGATCTGGCGCGGGCATCGAGAGGAATTCCTCGAGGAGGCATCGCGGGAGGTGGATTCAGCGCCACTAGCCTCGGTGGCGCTGACGGTCAGGCCTAGAAGAAGCCGAGCGGATTGATGTCGTAGCTGACCAGCAGGTTCTTGGTCTGCTGGTAGTGTTCCAGTGCCATCTTGTGGGTCTCGCGACCGACACCGGATTTCTTGTAGCCACCGAAGGCGGCATGGGCGGGATACTGGTGGTAGCAGTTGGTCCACACGCGACCGGCCTGGATACCGCGCCCCATGCGGAAGGCGACGTTCATGTCGCGACTCCAGACACCGGCGCCGAGACCGAATTCGGTATCATTGGCGATGGCCAGCGCCTCGGCCTCGTCACGGAAGGTGGTGACGGCGACCACCGGCCCGAAGATCTCCTCCTGGAAGACACGCATGGCGTTGTTGCCCTTCAGCAGGGTCGGCTGGATGTAATAGCCATTGGCCAGCTCGTTCTCCAGCTGCTCGCTGCTGCCGCCGGTGAGCACCTCGGCACCCTCCTCACGGGCGATATCCATGTAGGACATGATCTTGTCGAACTGCTCGCGGGAGGCCTGGGCGCCGACCTGCACGTCGGTATCCAGCGGATTGCCGCGCTTGATGGTCTTCACGCGCTCCATCACACGGGCCATGAAGTCGTCGTAGATGCTTTCCTGGATCAGAGCGCGTGACGGGCAGGTGCACACCTCGCCCTGATTGAAGAACGCCAGCACCAGCCCTTCGGCAGCCTTGTCGATGAACTCGGGCTCGGCATTCATGATGTCGGCGAAGTAGATGTTGGGGGACTTGCCGCCCAGCTCCACCGTGGAGGGAATGATGGTCTCCGCGGCGCACTTGAGGATGTGCGAGCCCACGGGGGTGGAGCCGGTGAAGGCGATCTTGGCGATGCGCTTGCTGGTCGCCAGTGCCTGTCCGGCCTCGGCGCCATAGCCGTTGACGATGTTGAGCACCCCTGCCGGCAGCAGGTCATTGATCAGTTCCGCCAGCACCAGGATCGAGGCCGGGGTCTGTTCCGCCGGCTTGAGCACCACGCAGTTGCCGGCCGCCAGCGCCGGGCCGAGCTTCCAGGCCGCCATCAGGATCGGGAAGTTCCACGGGATGATCTGTCCCACCACCCCCAGCGGCTCGTGGAAGTGATAGGAGACGGTATTGGCATCGATGTCCGCCGCGGTGCCCTCCTGGGAGCGCAGGCAACCGGCGAAGTAGCGGAAGTGATCCGCCGCCAGCGGGATATCGGCGTTCAGCGTCTCGCGCACCGCCTTGCCGTTGTCCCAGGTCTCGGCGACCGCCAGCATCTCGAGATTCTGCTCGATGCGATCCGCGATCCTGAGCAGGATGTTGGAGCGCTCCTGCACCGAGGTCTTGTCCCAGGCGGGGGCTGCCTTGTGGGCGGCGTCCAGCGCGAGATCGATATCTTCCGCACTCGAGCGCGGGATACGGCAGAACACCTCGCCCGTCACCGGGCTGACATTGTCGAAATATTCCCCCTTGACCGGCTCGACGAAGCGACCGCCGATGTAATTGCCGTAGGTGTCCTTGAACGTGACCAGCGCGTCGGCGCTGCCCGGGGAGGCGTAGATCATGGCGAACTCCTGTGGGTCGGATTCACGAGTGGCGCTCGTGATCGACGACCTGTTGTTGTAAGTCACGTGGACAGGAGATGGCGTTCCTGTCCCTCGCCTGACCGTCAACGACTGCATCAATGACTGCATCAAGAACTGCTTGATCAGGCGACCCTCACAGTCTTGTTCACTTGTGGCATTCGCGACATGCGCCCATGGGCGGAAACCGTCTCATCCCTTGGGAGGAGAAAAGGGAGAAACCCGGCAGGCAAGAAAGATGGGACAGGAAGACAGGTGGGGACAGGAAAGACGGGCCATACCGCGAAGGCCGCAAGGCACGACACCACGCCATGACGTTATGCTCAGGGTAGCTATTGTCAGCAAGGTCATGATCAGGAAAGCCATGGCCTGGAACGTCATGACCAGAACATCGCCCGCCAACGACCGGCCAGGAGCCTTCATGTACCGTCTGCTGATCGCGGATGACCATCCGCTGTTCCGTGATGCCATCAGTCGTACCCTGAATCTGGCCGTCGCTGACGGCTCTACGCCAGAATACGAGCTGCTGCAGGCCGCCAGTCTCGAGGAAGCGCTCAGCGTGATCGCTCATCATGCTGACAGCCTCGACCTGCTGCTGCTGGATCTCGACCTGCCCGACAGCCACGGCCTGGAAGGCCTGGCGCGCCTGCGCGAGGAGGCAGACTGGCTGCCGGTGGCGATTCTCTCCGCCCACGAGGCGCGCGAGACGGTACTCGAGGCATTGGCGCTCGGTGCGGTGGGGTATCTGTCCAAGTCGAGTTCGGCGCAGACCCTGCGCGATGCCCTCGCACGCATGCTGGCCGGGGAGGTCTACGTGCCTGCCCAGTTGATGCGCGCTGCGCCGCGTCCAGCGCCGCTCTCAGCATCATCTGCATCTGCATCATCGGCACCAGCATCATCGTTACCAGTGCCACCGCCAGCGCCCCAACTGGCGCCGAGCCTCAGCGATGCTGAATTCGCGCGGCGCTGGCAGACCCTCACCACCAAGCAGCGCGGCGTGCTGGAGCGCATGGTGCTGGGCGAGTCCAACAAGATGATCGCCTGGCAGCTGGGCGTGGCGGAGACCACCGTCAAGTCGCATGTCTCCGCCATCCTGCACAAGCTGGGGGTCGCCAGCCGGGTACAGGCGATCCTGCTGGCCAGCCACGCCCTGCCTGCCGTGTCAGGCCCGAGTGAGGCCTCTGCCGCCCCACGACGCGAAACGCCCCGGTCCAGCGCTCACGAATGAGGCGCGAACCGGGGCGTTGCCCATCAGGTGTCGGGACAGAGTGACTCGCCCTACATCAGCTCCCCGACCAGCACATAGCCATTGAGCAGGATGATGACCGCTGCCACCAGCATGCCGATGGCCGTCACCCAGTGACGATTGACCAGGTCCCCCATCAGGCGGCGATTGGCGGTGAACATCAGCAGCGGCACCAGCGCGAAGGGAATCCCGAAGCTGAGTACCACCTGGCTTGCGACCAGCACCTGCTGCTCCGGCAGCCCCATCAGGATGATGGCGATGGCCGGTGCCATGGTGATCACGCGGCGCAGCCACAGCGGAATGCGGAAGCTGACGAAGCCCTGCATCACCACCTGCCCGGACAGGGTGCCGACGATGGACGAGGACAGCCCCGCCAGCAGCAGCGTGAAGCCGAAGATCAGGCTCGCGGCATTCTGGCCCATCAGCGGCGACAGCAGCTTGTAGCTCTCGGTGATGGAGGCCACGCCGGTCTCGCCATTGCCATGGAAGACCTTGGCGGCCAGCACCAGCATCGCCATGTTGATCAGCCCCGCCAGCGCCATGCCGATGATCACATCGAGACGGTAGTAGCCCATCACGCGACGGCGCTGACCGCTGTCACGCACCCGGATGCGATTCTGGGACAGCGCGGAATGCAGGTAGATGACGTGGGGCATCACGGTGGCGCCCAGGATACCGGCCGCCAGGAAGATGGCATGGCTATCCGGGAAACCTGGTGTCAGCAGGCCGTAGATGATCGGCTCCACCGGCGGACGACTGAGGATGATCTCGAGCAGGAATCCCGCCGACACCGCCAGGATCATCGCCCCGATGATCATCTCCATCATGCGGAAGCCGTAGCGCTGCATCACCAGCACCGCGTAGGTGATGGCACCGGTCAACAGCGCCCCTTCCAGCATGCTGAGCCCGAAGAGCAGATTGAAGGCCAGCGCCGCGCCGAGAAACTCGGCCAGATCGGTGGCGATGGCCACGATCTCCGCCTGCACCCAGAAGGCCCAGACCACCGGGCGCGGGAAGCGTTCACGGATGACCTCGGCCAGATTCTTGCCGGTGGCCAGCCCCAGCCGGGCGGACAGGGTCTGGATCAACATCGCCATCAGGTTGGCCCACAGCACCACCCACAGCAGGGTATAGCCATAGCGGGAGCCGGCCTCGATGTTGGTCGCGAAGTTGCCGGGGTCGATGTAGGCGACGGCGGCGATCATCGCCGGGCCGAGAAACGGCAGCGCGCGACGCAGGCGTCCCGCAAGGGACAGAGGGGATGCAGTGCGCACACCGCCGACAGCAGAGGCTTCACCTTCACTGCCCAGCGACATGCTGGCAGCATGACGTACGGATTTATCGGACATGATATTCAGCATGGGGGGGAAACCTGCCAGATCAATGGCCCGCGAACAGAGAAAGGGGATGCGGGATGTCATGACACGAGCATACATGCTAAATACGATTAGTTCTCATTAAAATTCAGCGCGGTAGCTGATAGTCTCCTTCAATCCCTCCTGCCTCTTCCTTCCCCGCGAAGGCTAACGACAATGGAGCAACAGCTGGCGCAGGCGCAGCGGCTTGACCGGCTTGAGCAGAAACCCGAAGCCGAGCGCGCGTGCCCTGGCCTTGAGCGGCGCCGAATGGTCCGCGCTGATCACCACCACCGGCAAGTCTGGCCAACGCTTGCGCAGGCGTTGTGCCTGCGCCAGACCATCGGGCTGCCCGTCACCCAGCTGATGATCGACGATCAAGACCTGCGGCGCGGCCAGCGCCTGCTGCAACAGCACCTCGGCGGTATCGGCGCAGTGGACACTCGCGCCCCAGCCCTCGAGCAATGACTGCATGCCGGCACACACCTCCCGATCATCCTCGACCACCCAGATAACGGTATCGAGCAGCGGCTGCGCGAGCGGTGACGCGCAAGACTGACCAGGAGAAGGCGCGTCAGGCGACGGGCCCATCACATTGGCAGGCTGTCGAATCGGCACGCGCACCGCGAAGGCGGCACCGCGCCCCGGGGTGCTGGCCAACGACAGGGGGTGCTCTAGCAGGCCGGTGATGCGCTTGACGATCGCCAGTCCCAGCCCGAGGCCGCGCTGCTCGTTGTCCTGGCGCGGTGCGAGACGCCGGAATTCCTGGAAGACCACCTCACGCTGATGCTCGGCGATGCCGGGGCCGTTGTCGGCCACGGTGATCTCCAGCCAGTCACCGCGCCGGCGACACCCCAGCAGCACGCGTCCGCGCGTCGAGCCATCCGGGACATGGCGCAGCGCATTGCTCAGGAAATTGCGTATCACGCGCGCCAGCAGCTGCAGATCTGACTCGACGCTCAGGTGACTGGCCACGTAGTGCAGCTCCAGCCCACGGGCGGCGCCCAGTTGTCGATATTCCTCGGCGAGCACATCCAGAAGCTCACGCACCGGGAAGGTGGCGACATCGGCCGTCAGCACGCCGGCATCCAGCCGCGAGATGTCCACCAGCGTGCCCAGCAGGCTCTCGACATCGGCCAGCGAGCGCCCCAGCCGCGCCACCAGCTCGGCAGGCGAGGCGTCGCTCGGCGAAGAGACGCCCGGCGAAGCGTCGCCCGGCGTGGGGTCATCAAGTGCCAGCCTCGCCAGTTGCTCTTCCAAGGCGCTTGCGAACAATCGGGCGGCATTCAGGGGTTGCAGCAGATCATGACTGATGGCGGCGAGAAAGCGGGTCTTGGAGTGGTTGGCCGCCTCGGCGGCGGCCTTGGCGGCGGTGAGGCGTCGATTGAGTGCCCCCAGTTCATCGAGGGTGCGGTGCAGGGTGTCGGTACGCTCGCGCACCTGATCCGCCAGCAGGACGGCGTGCTCGAAGGCGGCGTAGGGCGCGCTCGGTGAAGGGCTGCTGGATTCGACCCGCTCGATCAGGGCGGCGTTTATCTTCTCCAGCTGGCGATTGCGCGCCTTGAGGGCGGCGAGTTCAGCGCTCAGGCCGTCCTTTCGGGAATCTGTCAGCGGCGTATCAGGCGCCATCCTGTCCTCCCGTGCCATCGGCCGCGAGACGGCGCTGGCCGATCACCACGCCGGTGAAGGTCTGGTTGATGTGCATGCCGTGATGCTGCTCACCGTAGGTATTGAAGCCGATCACCCGGTGATGCCTAAGCAGACGCGAAGCCTCTGCCTCCAGCCCCAGCGCCTCGATCTCCATGCGCCGCAGGAAACAGTCACAGCCGATGGTCAGCGCGGGCGGCCCCAGACGCGCCTCCACCTCGGTCAGCCGCTGCTCGAGCTGCGCGAGAATCGGCGTGGCCTGCATGGCGGTGAGCACGATGCCGGTCTCCACCGCGCAGTAGAAGCTCAGGCTGGCATCGGCATTCACGCGCTGGATGGAGCGCACGTAATGCGCCTCACCGATGCGCACCGCCAGCGGGCAGCGCGCGAAGACCGCCTCCTCCAGCGCCTCGGGCGCGACACCGGCCAGCCGCGCATACTCCTCGGCGGCGGGCTCGGCATTCAGCTCCAGCACGCGGCGTGAATCGCGGTCCACCGCCGTCACCACCAGCTTGTCGGCCAGCGGTGTGAGGTGGTGCGTACTGATGACCTCGAACGGCAGCCGCGTATTGATCACTACCACGACCGCCGCCTGATCATGGAAGACCCCGTCGGCGTAGACATAGGTATGCGCCAACCGGTTGTCGTCCCCGGCGGAGCCACCGAAGGCGGGAATGCTGCCCAGCGCCGCATCCAGCGTCGCCAGTACCTGCTCCTCACTGCTCGAGAGGCCATCGAGCAGCGTCAGCGCGAAGCTGTTGCCCATCACCGGCGCCACGGCCTGCTCGCGACAGCGCGACAGCAGCTCATCACTCAGCGCCTGGGCACGCGGAAGGTCGAAACCGCTCAGATCATCGATCAACACCTGCGCCAGCGCGAAGTCGCTGCGCGCCAGGCCGATGGCGGTGATGGAGCCGCGCGCATAGCCCTCGGGCGTGATCTCACCGGCGGTGGTGCAGCCACTCACCGCTACCTCACCGAAGGCATCGGCCAGCGCCTGACCCAGTGCCGGGAGGGGGTAATCCGCCGAGCAGAAGAACAGCACCCCGCCGAGCCGCTGGCGGCCACCGAGCGAGTCATCAAGCTTTCGGGCCAGCTCGGCCACCGCCGCCTGCGGGTCCTTGAGGTGGCTGGCCGCCGTGGCCAGCGGCACGGCAATCATCTCGCTCTGTGGCTGCGCCCTTCCCTTCACGCGACTGCTGACATCCGTCATGTCCCCTCCTCCTGTCGAGCGCAGCGGGGCCAGACCTGACGATCATCCGTCGGCATCCGGTCTAGAGCACCAGCCCGCTGGCTCTCACCACGCGTCGTTCAATGGCGCCTTCCAGCGTCTCGCGGCGGGTGCCCGCCAGCGTGACCCGCGACTTGGCCCGCGTGATGCCGGTGTAGACCAGCTCACGAGTCAGAATCGGGTTGGCTCCCTCAGGCAACACGAATACCACATGGCGGAACTCGGAGCCCTGCGACTTGTGGACCGTCATCGCAAAGACCGTCTCCACCGCCTCGAGGCGAGACGGCAATACCGCGCGCACGCCACGGTGGAAGCGCTGGATCTCGGTGTCCTGCCCATCACGCTCGGCGTCTGACGACACCTCCTCCTCGACCGGGAAGAACACGCGCAGGCGCCCCCCGGCGGCGGGGTCCGGCAGGGTGATGCCGACATCGCCGTTGTAGAGCCCCAGCGCGCGATCATTGCGCGTCACCATCACCGGACGCCCGGCGTACCAGCCGCGTTCCTCGGCGATCAGGCCACGGCGCATCAGCACCCGTGCCACCCGCTGGTTGAGGCCATCGACCCCATAGGGGCCACGGCGCAGCGCGCACAGCAGCTGAAACTCGAGCAGCAGATCGATCACCTCTCGTGCCGGGCGCCGCTCACGCACGGCCTCCAGCGCCGGGCGATAGCCATTGACCACCAGCGTCTCCAGATCGCGGTCCTCCGGGCCGCTGAGCTTCAGCCAGGCGATATCGCTGTAGCCTGTCTTCCAGACGGCGCGCAACGCCTGGCGGTCTCCGGCATTGCAGGCATGCGCCAGGGCACCGATACCGCTGTCGGCGGAGAAGCGGTAGCTCTTCTGCAGCACCACCACGTGATCGGCGAGTCGGCCGCGGTCTGCCGTATCCTGCGTCTCCGAGACATCCGGCGTGGCGATGGCCTCATCCAGCGTTTCGCCGGTCAGGCGGGCGAGATCTGCACACACTGCCGGTGAGTAACGCGGCGGCAGCGCATGCTCGCAGAGATCGCCCAGCACGGCGCCGGCTTCCACCGAGGCCAGCTGGTCCTTGTCGCCGAGCAGGATCAGGCGGGCATGGGCAGGCAGCGCCCCGAGCAGTGCGGCCATCAGATCGAGATCGACCATCGAGGCCTCATCCACCACCAGCAGGTCCAGCGCCAGCGGATTGCCGGCGTGATGGCGGAAGTGGCGGGAATCCGGACGCGCACCCAGCAGGCGGTGCACGGTGCTTGCCTCACGCGGGATGGCGGCGCGCACCGCGTCTGGCACCTCGAGCTTCGCCACCGCGCCACGGATCGACTCCGACAGCCGCGCGGCCGCCTTGCCGGTCGGGGCGACCAGTCGGATATCCAGCGCCCGCCGTTCATGCGGATGGCCTGTCTCATCGCTCCCGACACTGCCTACCACACCGCTCTCCACCTCCACACCGCCAGCTCCACCAGAGAGCGCCTGCGCCTGCAACAGTGCCAACAGGCGCGTGACGGTGGTGGTCTTGCCGGTACCGGGGCCGCCGGAAATCACCGTCAGGCGCTGACGCAGCGCCAGGGCACAAGCCAGCTTCTGCCAGTCCGGCGCGCCATGGGGGTCCGGCTGATTGCTGGTGAACAGCTCACGCAGACGCTCGCCCAGCGCATCGCTGACCCGCGTCTCGCCCTCCTCGCTCGGCCCCATCCGCGCACGCAGCCCCGCCGCGACTTCACGCTCGGCCTGCCAGTAACGGCGCAGATAGAGGCGCTCGCCCACCAGCACCAGCGGGCGCAGCGGCAGATGGCCTGCCGGGGAATCGGCCTGCGCCAGCACGCTGACCAGCCGCGATTCCGCCAGCTGCTCGGCCCAGCGGCCGGCATCGAGATCCGCCAGGAAGGCTTCCGGCAGGGCCACGCTGACCTCGGCAAGATGCGCCTCGGACTGCTCCAGCGGTGGCAGCGACAGGGTCGCGCGTGGCTCGGCCAGCGCCCGCGACAGCGACAGGCACACATGCCCGCGCCCCAGCTGGTGGCTGGCAAGCGCAGCCGCCAGCAGCACGCTGGCCGGGGCCTCCGGCACATGACGCGCCATGAAGCGCACCAGATGGGCATCGACTCGCCTGAGCCAGCCCAGCTCCACCCACAGGCCGAGCGTCGCGAGCAGGGTCTCGGCAGTCGGGGCGTCAGGGGCAGCGCTGTGCTGCTGCGTTTCCAAAGGCGTGGCGTCAGACATCGAAGGCCCCCTGCTGGCCGCTTTGCGTGAGTGGCGTGGTGTCGGTGGTGTTGAGGAGCAGGCTATCCAATGCGGAGCTGTCACCGCCCAGCCAGAGATCCAGCGCCTCGATCAGCGCCTGTGATGGCCGGCGCTGGAAGACGCCAGGCGTCTCCCCTTCGGCATCCACCGCAAGCGCGGGTGAATCACCGCCGGCATCCAGCCCACGCAGGAAGACATACAGCACGCCACCCATGCAGCGTTCGTAATCGTAGTCCTCGCCGAGGCGCGCCTTGAGCAGACGATGCAGCGCGAGGGTGTAGAGCACGTATTGCAGGTCGTAGCGGTGCTCTACCATGGCGCGGGCCAGTGACTCACCGAGGTAGTCCTCGGGGCGCTCGCCAAGATAGTTGGACTTCCAGTCCAGCACGTACCAGCGCCCGCCGGACTGGAAGGTCAGATCGATGAAGCCCTTGAGCATGCCGTGCATGCGGCGTGGCGCGAGCCTGGGCCGCGAGCGTGGCAACGGCTCCAGCGCGGTGACCACGGCGTCCAGCGGCAGACTGCGCGCGTGCACGGCCGGCAGCCAGAATTCCAGCTCCGGCTGCCAGGCCTCCAGCCGATTGAGCAGGATAGGCTCGCCCTCGAAGCCCTGCAGCGGACGGGTCAGTGCCTGCTCCAACCAGTCGGTGAGACGTGGCTGCCAGCTGGCATCGAAGCCACCGAAATGCAGTCGCGAGCCCACCAGCCGCTCAAGCTCGCCGCGATAGTCATCCGCACCGAGACGATCGAGATCGACCGCCTCCAGCAGACCGTGCAGGAAGGTCCCCGGACGCGGCCCACGCGGGAAATCATGCAGGTGGATCTCGCCCACCGTCATCGGTAGGCCGCCCGCCAGCAGCGGGCCTGACTGGCCTGCCACCTCGCGGTCCGGGCGCGTCAGGCCCTGCTCGCCTTCTTCCAGCGCGATCTCGGTGGCGCCTTCCGGCACGCGGTCATCCTCGGCATCGCCGGTGTCTTCCAGCGCCGCCGTCACCTGACGGGCATCCGTGAGCAAGGCGGTGTAGGAGGCGATCCACCAGTCATCCTCGATGCCGCCGGCGAAGTAACGCGCGCCGTGGAAGTGCTGATCGCGCTCCGCCGGTGGCTGATAGTCATGACCGGGCAACTCCGGCAGACCGGACACGCGAGCGAGTCCGGCCGACTGCTGTTCACACCAGCGGCGCAAGGCAGCCTCGATGGCGCTGGCCTCGATCTCCTCGTTGTCACTCATGCCGAGCAGATAACCGATGGCGGTGACGGGCAGGCTGAGCTGCTTGCTGAAGCCGCCCTTGCCGATGGGCGCCAGCCCCAGCCAGCAGGCGAACTTGGGCCGTGTCAGCGCCACGTAGAGCAGACGCACGTCTTCCATCAGGCGTGCATGGTCGGCCGCCGCGATGGCCTCCTTGGAGGGCTTCTTGACCAGGATGCTGTCATCCAGCGCCATGTCCGGCTCTGCCGCCGCGGGCAAATCGGTCTTTGCACCGGCTACCTGCTGTGCATCGGCCTCTGCCTTCTCTTCAGCCACAGTCAGCCAGCGCTGCTTGAGGGTCAGCAGGCCGAAATTCCTGTCCGGCTCGGCGGCGCGGAAGCTGGCCATGAACGGCAGCAGCACGATGGGATACTCAAGCCCCTTGGACTTGTGGATGGTGACGACCCGCACCAGCCCCTCATCACTTTCCAGTCGCTGACTGAGGCTGTCGCTGTCCAGCGCTTCATGGCCGGATTCCAGTGCCTGATGCCACCAGCGCAGCAGCGCCTGTTCGCCATCGAGCCGCTGGGCGGCATTCTGGGCCAGCTCCCCCAGGTGCAGCACGTCGGTCAGGGCACGCTCCCCCCCGGCGCGGGCCGCCAGCCGCTCACCGACCCGGAAGTCACGCATCACGCCGCGCAGCATCGGCAGCACGCCGCGCCGCTGCCAGTCACGGTGATAGCCATCGAAGCGCTCGACCTCGCGCTCCCAGGCCAGCTCATCCACGCCGAGACGCTCGACCAGCGAGAGGTCATCCGCCAGCAGGCGTGTCGCCAGCGCGGCGCGCAGACGACGGTCATCCCGCGGATGGGCGACAGCCTCGAACAGCTGCAGCAGCTCGAAGGCCTCCGGCGTGTCGAACACCGAGCTCTTCTCGCTCAGATACACGCTGCGGATACCGCCTTCGGCAAGCGCCCCACGCACCGCTGCGGCCTCGCGCCCGTTACGTACCAGCACCGCGATATCGCTGGCGGCCACGCCACGCGGCGTCGCATCTCCCTCGTCCATGAACACCAGCCCCGGCTCGCCCGCCGCCAGGCGTTGTTGGCCCTCGAGCAGTGTCTGGATCTGGGTGCGGCAGGCGCGACTCATGTCGCGGCGATGCGCATCGGCGCTCAGGCGCTCACCGTTGGCCCACCACAGATTCAGTGCACAGGCGGCCTCTTCGCGGCCATCCGGATGCCGCAGCACCAGCCGGGTGCGCGTGCCCTGAGCCTCGACCGGCTGGAAGGGAATGTCCTCACTGCCGAAGGGCGCGGGATGCTGGGCGAACAGCGCATTCACCGCCGCCACCATCGCGGCGCTGGAGCGGAAGTTGCGCGGCAGGGTGAAGCGCGAGGGGGTGACCTGGCGCGCCGCCAGATAGGTGTCGATATCGGCGCCGCGGAAGGCGTAGATGGCCTGCTTGGGGTCACCGATCATCAACAGCGTGCTGGGTGTCTCGTCAGCGTCGTCGCTGTCAGTAGCGTCAACGTGCTGCTCATCGAGCGGCTCATCGCACGAGCCATCGCCCACCGTCTGCGGATAGATGCGCCGGAAGATGCGGTACTGGACCGGGTCGGTATCCTGGAATTCATCGATCATCGCCACCGGCAGTTCCTGACGGATCTGACGCGCCAGACGCTGGCTGGCCTCGCCATTGAGCGAAGGGTCCAGCGCGTGGTCGAGGTCATTGAGCAGGTCCGAGAATTCCCAGAGTCCCAGACGGCGCTTCTCGCAGATCAGGGCGCGGGCGACGCTGTCACGCGCGTGCACGGCGACCTGATCCAGCAGCACGGCGTCCGGTGCCGGCACCTCGGCCAGCAGGTCCAGCGCCGCGAAGAAGGGGTGACGCGGCGTCTGGCAGTTCTTCTTGGTGCCCTTCTCGAGCTTGGCCTGACTCAGCCAGCACAGCTTCTTGCTGTCGAGCATGTCGGCGGCGAAATCGTGCTCGCCGCTGGCCAGCCAGGCGGCTGTCGCCGCCAGGCGCGGCTCCAGCTCGGCCTCCTTGTAGCTGTTGCCGTTGAGCGCCTTGCTGGCGAAGGCCTCGCCCATCACGTCTCGAATGGCCGGCTCATCGAAGCTTTCCTCGACGGCGCGCCGCGCGGCCTGTTGTTGCTGACGCCACTGTTCGGCATTGCCGAGCAGCTCGCTCAAGTCTTGCGGGGCCTCAAGACATTCACCGTCGCGATACAGCGGGCGTGGCGTGCCGTCACGCAACAGGCCGCGCAGTTCCTCTCCCAGTGCTTCCGGGCCGGCCCAGCGCCCACGGATCAAGGCCTGCCACTCGCGGGCCAGCGGATAGAACTCGCAGCGCCAGTAATCCTCGACGCAACGCGTCAGCAGCGACTGGCCGTCCTGCAACAGCTCGGCGCCGAAGCGTCCGCCGGCATCGAAGGCATGCCGACTGAGCATGCGCTGACAGAAACCGTGGATGGTGAAGATGGCGGCGTCATCCATCAGGCGCGCGGCCTGATCGAGGCGCCGCGCCGCCGCGGCCTTGAGGCGTGATGCGTCCTCGGCAGGTGAGGATGTCAGCAGCGGCGCGAGCAACTCGGCCAGGATCGGATCAGGACTGGCACGCCCCAGCAGCGCCTCACGCGCCTGCTTGAGACGCGCGCGAATGCGGTCACGCAGCTCTGCGGTGGCGGCTTCGGTGAAGGTCACCACCAGAATCTCCGGCGGCGTCAGCGGACGCGGATAGCTCACGCTGGCCACCTGCCCGGGCAAGGGCCCGAGCACCAGCCGCACGTAGAGCGCGGCGAGGGTGAAGGTCTTGCCGGTGCCGGCACTCGCCTCGATCAGATGCTGACCGAGCAGCGGCAGCGTCGGAATATCGAGGGCTTGGCCCTGCTGGCTCTGATCCATCTCGTCACTCATTGCCGCTTCCTTGTCCTGAGCGATGCCACTCCTCACGCCACTCTCCACACCGCTCATGCCTTCCCCTCTGGTATCGCTCATGACTGCCCCTTCCCGGTGGAGAGCTCCACCGCGCGCTCGCCGAGAATGCCCTGACGCACGCCGATCATGCTCTCGATCAACGGCTGATAGAGCTGCACGCTGTTGAGCACGCCGCCCGCACGGGCGAAGGCATCGAACTCCGGCCACAGCTCGCCCAGCGCGCCTTCCTGACGCCTGAGCGCCTGGGGGCCCTTGAAGATGTCTTCCGTGAAGCGGGTTTCCATGGCGCGCGACAGGCTGTCGGCAAGCCAGGGCTTGTGGATGGCGGCCAGCGCCGTCTCAAGCGTTGGCGTGCCGTCAGCGGCCTGCGCCTTGAGTGCGCCGAACAAGGCACTGCGATCCTCCTCGCCCACTACCTCCCAGAGGGTGGTCGCCAGTTCCAGCGCGGCGGCCAGCGGCGCCTGCCAGCCCTGGGCATACGCCTTGACGAGATGGCGCAGCGCGGCTTCGGCCTGCTCGATACGCAGCGCGGGGAACAGCAGCCAGCGGTCCTCGAACACCGCCAGCCACTGATAACCTTCACGGCGCGTGCCCTGATCACCCGCCACTTCTCCGAGTCCGGGGCGCGCGTTGGCCATCAGCCAGTCGAGATAGCCGGCCAGCAGACGATGCGGCTTGCCGAGCTTCTTGTAGCGGCCCTCCTTGCCGGGCTTGAGGGTGCCGAAGTGGGTCGCCTCCAACGTGGCCAGCAGGCGGCTCTCGCCCTCGGCGTCATCGCGCAGTTGCCGACGGCTGATCAGACGCGTGGTGAGCGTCACCCGCAAGGGCCTGCCGTCCTCATCCTGCATGATCAGCGGTACCTCGAGGGTGCGCGGCGGCAGCGAGGTGGCATCGCTGAGCTGATCGCGCCAGCTGGCCAGCTGCTGATCGAGACGCTTGAGGCGCGGTTCGATCAAGGCATCGGCAAAGCCCAGCGCCGGCAGCCGCCCGGCCCGGCGCAGACGTTCGGCGGCCAGCGGCAAGGATTGTCCGGTGAGCGCGGCGTCCAGCAGCTCGCGGGTCAGGGTGAAGTTCTCCAGCCCGTCGGGGGCGAAGGGTTCGTTGTCCTCATCCGGCACCTCGGCATCGCGGAAGCGCACGCCGACGCGGTCCAGCCCCAGCTGCCAGGGGCGACGCAGGAAGCGCGCCAGCGAGTCCGCGCCGAGACGCAGATGGGACTCCGGCGCCTGCTCCACCAGCTGCTTCAAGGCGGCGGCCCCCGCCGCGCTCGCCTGACTGGCCTCGCGTTGATTCGCCGGGGAGGCCTCTGAGGTTGGAGCATGATCCGCCGCGCGATACAGGCTCGACCAGCTGGCGTCATAGCTGAACAGATCGCCAGCCGTCGCCTGGTAGGCATGGAAATAGCGCCACGAGAAGGGCTGCAATGGATGCTCGGTGATCAGACGCTCGCGCAGGGCAGCTTCGCGAGAGACACCCGGTGCCTCGGCATGCGTCTCGGGGGTCCAGCCCAGCTCGATGTAATCAAGCAGTTCCCCGACCAGCACCGAGGGCGGCCGTTCGCCGTTGTCGCGCTGGTCACGCCCGACCCACGAGATCGACAGGCGATCCCGCGCCGCCAGCAGCGCCTCCAGGAACAGGTAGCGATCATCGTCACGCCGTGAGCGGTCTCCCGGTTGAGGGCGGCTGGCCATCAGATCGAAATCCTGCGACATGCGCACGCGCGGGTAGTCACCATCGTTCATGCCCAGCAGGTGCACTTCGCGGAAGGGAATTGCACGCATCGGCATCAGGGTGGCGAAGTTGACCCGACCGGCAAGGAAGCGCTGGGCGAGACCGCCACTGTCCAGCTCGCCACGCAGCGCCTCGCGCACCACCTTGAGCGACAGACAGCCCTCGAAACCGGCCTGCTGCCAGCCCTTGTCGAGGCGGGAAAGCGCCGCCTGCAGACGCGCCAGAATGTCGAATTCCTCGGCACTGTCCGGGCTGAGGCTCTCCTCCCACAATCGCTGCAGCGTAGTCGCCCAGTCCGCTGGCGTACGCGAGGTGTCCAGCCAGCGGCGCCAGCGATCCAGGCTCTCGATCAGCTCGCCGACCTTGCCTGCCAGTTCGGCCTCGAGACCGGCCACTTCATCGAAGGGCACCACGCCATCGAAGCTCAGGCCGTTCATGTCGACAAGGCCATCCATCAGGCCGTCCATCAGGTCGGCGCTCTGCTCACCTTGTATTGGGGAGCCGGCCGCCGGATCGCCGGCCGCCGGGGCGCCGGCCGCCGGGGCGCCGGCCGCCGGGGCACCGGTGGCGTAGCCCAGCAGCATGCGCTCGAGCCCGAAGCGCCAGCTGTTCTCGTCGAGGGGCATGAAGCCGAGCTGCTCACGGTGCTCACCGGAGAGTCCCCAGCGCACGCCGCTGTCGGCCAGCCAGCGCCGCAGGCGCTCAAGTTCGCCCTCCTCGATGGCGAAGCGACGCCGGAAGGCGGCGACATCCAGTGCATCCAGCACCTCGCTGACGCCGAGGCGGCGCTCCGGCAGCTCCAGCAGCATCAAGACCAGTCCGAGCAGCGGATTGGCCTGACTGGCCACCCGGTCGGCGATGGTGAAGGGAATATGGCGCGGATTGCCCGGCGGCAGCTGACCGAAGACCGCCTCGATATAGGGGGCATATCGGTCGATGTCCGGCACCATCACCAGGATGTCGCGCGGCCGCAGCGGTTCGCCCCCACCCTGCCTGGCCGCCTCGTGGGCTCGTTCGAAGGCCGCCAGCAGGCGGTCATGCAGAATCTCGACTTCACGCAGCGCCGAGTGGGCGCTGACCAGACTGATGGAATCATCTTGCGCCTCCAGCCTGCGAGGACTTCCCTCGGCCAGGGCGCGCTCGCCGGGATGCACCAGCTCGAGAATCTCGTCCTGGATCTGATGCAGCAACGGTGCCTGCTCGGGCGGCGTATCCTCGTTGATGCGCGGCACGAAGACGTCCAGTTCGAGATCGAAACCGCTGTCGCGCCCGGACAGCGCGCTCTCGAATTCATACAGATTGACGATGAAGTCACGCCCCTGGGCACCCAGCCCGGCCAGCAGCGGATTGGCCTTGAGGTGCAGCTCCTCCTCCGCCAGCCCGGTCAGCGCCGGTGCCTCGGGGTGACGGGCACGCTGTCGCGCGACGCGCTCGCTGTCCATGCGCAGGCTGTCGGCTCTCATACTGCGCCGCACGGCTTCGCGGTCGGAGACGATATCGCCCCAGTAATGACGGCAGGGGTTGGTGATCATCAGGTAGATGTCCATCACCCCGGACAGCGCATGCAGCGCATCCAGCGTCTGCCCCGGCAGTGCCGAGATGCCGAACACGAACAGCCGTGGCGGCAACGGGTGGCGGCGTGATGAGGGCAGTGATTCCAGCGCGCGCGCGGCCGCGACGAAGCGACCATGCAGAGCGGCACGGTGATGTTGCCGGCTGCTGGGCGGCGCATCCGCCAGTACCGCGCGCCACAGGGCCGGCTGCCATTTCTGGCTGGCGGGCAGGTTGTCCGGCAGCAGATTGGCGGGCAGCTCGCCTGCGGCCTGCTGACGCGCGAAGGCATCGCGGAAGTTGTCATCCTCCAGCCCGCTCTCCCAGCTGCGCACCCACTCGGGACGGTAGTTGAGGTACTGGTCGAAGAGATCCGCCAGCTGGCAGGCCAGCTGCCACTGCTGACGCTCTGCCTCCGGCCCCTCGGGCAGTGCAGGCAGGGCACCCTCACCGACTGCCTCGATCAGCTGGCCACGCTCATCGCGACACAGGTAATCCCTGAGCGGCGCATAGCATTCCGCCTGGGATTCATCGGCCAGCAGGCCCGGTAAAAGGCGCAGCAGACGCCAGGCAAGCGGGCCCTTGTCGAAGGGTGACAGCTCCGGAATCTCGTCGCCCAGCACGCCACCCAGGACCCCGCGATAGGCGCGCCACACGAAGCTTGAGGGCAATGGAAAATCGACAGAGGCAGCGATGCCATCGGCCTCGGCCAATGACAACCTCAGCCACTGGGCCATGCCGTTGGACTGGACGAGAAAGGTTTCCGGCACCAGCGGAGGCTGGGGAGCGGCCTTGATCACCTTGAGCGCCAGATCGCGCAGATCCTCGAGGTGATTGGCGTGAAGAACGGTAAACATGCGGGCATCCTGCTGGCAAAGCCCCCGAGCCCTCATGGCCGAGGCGAGACGAATCGAGAGCGAGGCGTGACGAGTGCCTCCATCCTAGCGTCGCCTCGGCGCTGGCCCAAACGAAAACGCGCACCACCCCGGAGGGTGATGCGCGTTTTCAGGCAGATGAATGCCTGACTGGTCGGGAACAGGCGCCCTGGCGCCGAGTCAGTGCTCTGCTCAGCGAGTGATTTCCATCAGCTCGCGGCCGCGCGGACTGAGCGCCAGCCACAGACCCAGCACCACGCCCATCAGCGACAGCGCCGCCACGTACCAGGTGGGCGACAGCGGCGAGACGGTCATCATCAGCGAGACCAGAATCGGCGTGAAACCACCGAAGATGGCGTAGGCGACATTGTAGGAGAACGACAGCCCGGTGAAGCGCACTGCCGGCGGGAAGCCGCGGATCGCGATGCTCGGCACCGCGCCGACGATGCCGACGCTGAAGCCGGTCAGGCAGTAGAGCGGCACCAGCAGGCTGGGGTCCGAGTGCATGGTGGCCAGGAAGACCCAGTAGGTGATGCCCAGCAGAGCGCTCCACAGCACCAGGGTCACCCCGGCACCGATACGATCGACCATGTAACCGGACACGATGCAGCCGATGCACACCGCCACGATCGCCAGACTGTTGGCGGAGAAGGCGGCGGCACGAGTCAGCCCCTCGAGCTCCGCGATCAGGCTCGGCGTCATCAGGATCACGACCACGATGGCGGCGGTCAGCACCCAGGTGACGGCCATCGCCACGGCAATCGCCGGACGCTGTTCACGCAGGATCATCTTCAATGGCAGCTCGGCGGCCAGCGCCTTCTTCTGCTGCATCTCGGCGAAGACCGGGGTCTCGTGCAACCAGCGACGCAGGTAGACCGAGAACAGCCCGAACACGCCACCGATGATGAATGGAATCCGCCAGGCGAAATCACTCACCTCTTCGGGGGTATAGACACTGTTGATGGCACTGGCCATCAGCGAGCCCAGCAGGATGCCGCCCACCAGCCCCATCGACAGGGTGCCGCAGGCCAGACCATTGTGACGCGGTGCGACGTGTTCGCTGACGAACACCCAGGCCCCCGGCACCTCACCGCCGACTGCCGCACCCTGGAAGATGCGCAGGATGATCAGCAGCAGCGGCGCCCACATGCCGATGACGGCATAGGTCGGCAGCATGCCCATCAGCAGGGTCGGCAACGACATCATGAAGATGGACAGCGTGAACATCTTCTTGCGACCCAGCGTATCGCCGAAGTGGGCCATGATGATGCCGCCCAGCGGGCGCGCCAGATAACCGGCGGCGAAGATACCGAAGGTCTGCACCTGACGTAGCCATTCGGGAATGTCGGGCGGGAAGAACAGCTGACCGACGACGGTGGCGAAGAACACGAAGATGACGAAGTCATAGAACTCGAGGGCGCCGCCGAGTGCGGACAGGCCAAGTACCTTGATGTCACCACGCTTGAGCGAATTTTCGTTGGGCAAATCGTGGGCAGCGGTGGCTGAGCCCGCTGCGGGGACGGAATCGTTCATGGATCTCTGTGTTAGCGGGGGCTGGTGTCCAGCGATGGTCAAGAGTGATTCACGCGTCGCGCATCTTGTTGTCGTGTCGTCTTTCAGCACAAGCCTCGCAGACGCCACGGTCAGGCGTCCTAGCGAGCGCAATGGCGGAAAGCACCGGGGTTGCCCCGGGCGTGGCGATGGTGCGGAATCCTGCCAGCGTACGCTGCATCACTGTATTGCGAAAAACACAATATTGCTCGATGCAGTCATGCGTCTCATGTAACGCACCCAGAGTAGCAAACACGTCCGTGGCTGGGTAGCGCCCGCTCACGGATTACGGGCGGTTTCTGCAGCGAGGGGCACGAAATGTCGCAAGCGCACGAAGAGACATGAAAGCCCGGCCAGGCAGATCAGGCACGAAAGACGCAGACGAAACACCCCGGCGCCTGAACAGGCCGACCGGGGTGATGGGAAGTCGTCGGGAGACACACAGGTGCATTGGCGAGGTGAAAGTGGCGCATCGACGTGAGCGATGCCCTTCTCGGGGCAGCTTCAGCTGCAGTAACCCCAGCCTTCGAGGCGATGACGGATATCCTCGACCCGCTGACGATTCTTGCCGAGGTCGGAATGTCCCATGCGTGACACGCTGCGTACATGACAGACGCCTTCCTGTTCATTGCAGACGATTTCCACGTCATCGACGAAGCCCAGCAGGGGCGTGTGGAATTCCGCATGCAGATAACCGTCATCCGTACTGATGATTTCCGCATGCCCCATGGATTCGATGATGCTGTGCATCTTCTCCATCGCGCTCAGGCAACAGTCCGTCGGCATCGGGAGCGGCGCTACGTAATGCTTGCTGTCGGAGGCCTGGGAGCTGACCCCGTTGGGGGTACTCGGGGCTGGTGCCAGCAGCCCATCATGCAGGCCGAGGTTATCGGGGCGAGGTGAGGCAAAAAGACCGTGGCGCATTGCGATTCCTTCCTGTCATCTCTGGGCATCGGCAACGGCTTCCCATGTTGCCGGCCTGATTGTTGTTCATTGGTCGTCCATCGACTCCTGCTTTTCTGAAGCCACCCTGACGCTGCCATCGCCGGGGCTTGTCGGATTTCGACACAGGCCTCGACTTTCAGCGTAGCGACTTTTGTCGATTTTGCCCGTGAACGGGATTGATCC
The DNA here is from genome assembly GCF_030397495.1 of Cobetia sp. 14N.309.X.WAT.E.A4. Classification (NCBI taxonomy): domain Bacteria; kingdom Pseudomonadati; phylum Pseudomonadota; class Gammaproteobacteria; order Oceanospirillales; family Halomonadaceae; genus Cobetia; species Cobetia sp. 14N.309.X.WAT.E.A4. The sequence goes on along the minus strand of NZ_JAPNXT010000002.1, from coordinate 340,482 downwards.
AGATCAACTGCCTGAAAATGCGCTCCAGATGCACGACACAGGATGCCCTCCCCTTCGCCCAACCAGACGCAATCCGTACACTGAGCACATCCAGACTCGGACGTCAGCTCGACCGGGTTCGTGATTCTCCTTCTGACACCGCAAGGAACGCATCGTGAGCTTCCGCTTTCTGCATACCTCGGACTGGCATCTCGGCCAGAGCTTCCATGGCCAGAGTCGCCATGTCGAACATGCCGCCTTTCTCGACTGGCTGCTGGCACGGCTCAAGTGTCTGACCCCGGACGCCCTGCTGATCGCCGGTGATCTGTTCGATGTAGTCAATCCGAGCCTCGCCGCCCAGGAGCTGCTCTACGACTTCATCGTGCGCGCCCACGAGCAGAACGCGGCGCTTGAGATCGTGATGATCGCCGGCAATCATGACTCCGGCTCACGCATCGAGCTGCCGGCTGCCCTGCTGGCCCGCCTCAAGACCCATGCGTTGGGCCGTGTGCGCTGGGTCGATGATTCTGCCGACAAAGGGGATGCCCACCATCTCGACTGTCAGCATCTGCTGGTGCCATTGCATGATCGCGACGGCAAGCGCCGCGCCCTGTGTCTGGCGGTGCCCTTTCTGCGCCCGGCCGAGGTCACCGGCCTGGGTGCTGGCGAGAATGAGTCGCAGGACGTGAACAAGCCTGAGCGCACCCGCAGCGAGGCCTATCGCGCGGGAGTGGCCCGTGTGCACGAGCAGCTGGTCAGCGCGGCGCGTGCCGCCCGCCAGCCCGGCGAGGCGCTGATCGCCATGGGCCACGCGCACATGCGAGACGGCGAGGTCTCCGAGAACAGCGAGCGTCCGATCCTGATGGGAGGCGAAGAGGCGCTCTCGACCAGCCTGTTCCCCGACGACATCGCCTATGTGGCGCTCGGCCACCTGCATCGTCCGCAACGCGTGGGCGGCCAGGAGCGTATCCGCTATTGCGGCACGCCGCTGGCGATGGACTTCTCCGAGGTCGATTACGGTCACCGCGTGCTGGAGATCACTCTCGAAGACGAGACGCTCGCGGGCGTCGAGGAGCATCGCGTGCCCTGCCATGTCGCGCTCACGCGCATCGGACCGGCACCGCTGACCGAGATCACCGCCCAGCTCACGGCGCTGGTCGCCGAGGCAGACCGTGAACTCGAGCCGGCACGCTGGCCGTGGCTTGAGGTGAGCGTGCAGCTGGAGGCGCCCGTGATCGACCTGCGCGCGCGCATCGAGGCACTGCTGGAAGACGCGCCGCTGCGGCTGATCAAGCTGGTCACCCGCTATCCGGCGCCCAGCGCCGAGAATCGCGCGCCCAAGGGCGTGAAGCTCGATGAACTGGGGCCGATGGGGCTGTTCGAGCGCCACTATCGCGCCACCTATGACAGCGAGCCGGCCCCGTCACTGATCGAGGATTTCGCCCAGCTGCTCGAGGAGGTCGAGATCGCGCGTGAGGCACGCCTGGCAGGGGAACCGAGCAAGGCCACCAAGCCCGGTCGCCAGGACGACAAGACAGCCTCGGCAGACAAGGCCAAGGGAGGTCAGGCATGAAAATTCTCGCCCTGCGCCTCGACAACCTGGCCTCACTGGCCGGCGCGCATGAAGTCGACTTCGAGAAGGCGCCGCTGTCCGATGCGGGCCTGTTCGCCATCACCGGCCCCACCGGGGCCGGCAAGAGCACGCTGCTCGATGCCCTGTGTCTGGCGCTCTACGGCACCACGCCACGCCTGCGCCAAACCCCGAGCGGCGGTCAGCTGGAGGATGTCGGCGAGCATCAGCTGACCCTCAAGGACCCGCGCAGCCTGCTCCGGCGCGGCTGCGGCGAAGGCAAGGCCGAGGTGGACTTCATCGGCCGCGATGGCCTGCGCTATCGCGCCGGCTGGACGGTCAGCCGCGCGCGCGGCAAGCCCGGCGGGCGCCTGCAGAACGCCAAGCAACATCTCCAGCTGCTGCCCACGGCCGATGACACCCAGTCAGCTCAGACCCTCAATACCACCAGCAATGACGCCAAGGCGTTGATCATCGACAGACTGGGACTGAACTTCGAGCAGTTCACCCGCGCCGTGCTGCTGGCCCAGAGCGAGTTCAGCGCCTTCCTGCGCGCCAACGACAACGAGCGCTCGGAGCTGCTGGAGAAACTGACCGACACCGGCCACTACTCCGATATCTCGATCGCCGCCCACGAGCGTGAGCGCAGCGCCCGCGAGGCCGTCAACGAGCTCGAACGCCAGCTGGATGGCCAGCTGCCGGCAAGCCCGGACGAGCGTCAGGCACTCGAGGATGAGGTCCGTCTACGCCAGACGGCCATGACCCGCCTCAGCGAACAGCATGATGCGCTGACGGCCTATCACCAGTGGACCACCACGGCGGGCGAGCTCGAACAGGCCCTGGGTCAGGCGCAGCTTGAACAGAAGGAGGCTCACGCCGCCAGTGCTGCGCTATCCCGTCAGCGCGAGCAACTCAGCGCCCTGGAAGCCCTCGCACCGATTCGCCCTGCCCTGCTGCGCCTCAAGGCGATCTCGCCGCAGCATGCCCAGCTGACCACGCAGCTCACCCGAGTACAGCAACAGCTCGGCACTCTGTCACCACGCACCGAGCAGGCCCGGGCCGACAAGCAGGCCGCCGATGAACGCATGCAGCGCTGCGAGGCCTGGCGTGGCAAGCAACTTCCCAAGCTGGAAGAGGCCCGTCAGGTGGCCTCGCGTCTGGCACAACAGCGCGAGACACATGTCAGCCAGCAGAGTGAGCAGCAACGCCTGCGCGACACGCTCGGCCACCATCAGCAGGAGCTGGAGACACAGGATCGACAGCGCCAGCAGCTGGATCAGCAACTCCAGCAGCTGCAGGCGACGCTAGTCGACGAGTCCGGCCAGCCGCTGAGCGATGCCGAAGACCATCGGGACCAGCTGCAACGTCAGCGCGATGCATTGCTGCAGCTGAAACCTGTGCTCAGCGAGCAGATCAATGGCCTGGCCCGCCGTGATGAGGTCCAGCAGCGCCTTGTCGAGCTGGAGCAGCAGCTGCCTCGGCAGCAACAGGCGTTGCGCGAAGTGGCTGCCCGGCAGGCCCAGGCATTGCAGGCCCGTGATCAGGCGCGCCACGAGGAAGACGCCGAGCGCCGCCAGCAGGAGCAGGAGCGTCTGGCACGCAGCGACAACGTGATGGCGCTGCGCCGTGGGCTGGTCCATGGCGAGGAATGTCCGGTATGTGGCAGCCATGAGCACCCCGCCGCCGCTCAGGCCGCGCCGGCCGAGGCGCTGATCGCTCAGCTGGAACAGCAGGCCCGCGAGCGTCTTGAACAGCGCCGACAGGCCACGGCCACCGCGCAGCACGCCATGGAGGCGGCCAGTCACGAGCACGCACGTCTCGAGCAGCAGCTCGGCTACCTGCAGCAGGAACAGGCGCAGCTGCACACGGAGCGGCAACGTCTGCAGCAGCAGGCGCAGACCTGTCAGTCGAACCTGACCGACATTCTGGCTCGGCATTCGCTGTCAGAGCAGCCGCTGCTTGAGTCCCTGCCCCAGCTGCCTGCCGCACGAGCACTGGAACTGATCGAGCAGCGCCTTGGCGAACTGGACGCCCGTCAGAACGCGCTGGTGACGACGCTGCGTCAGCTGACGCCGCTGCGGGAGCAACGCCAGGCACTGGCGACACGCCACGCCACGCTGACGACGCAATGCCAGCATGGCGAAGCGCAGCTTCAGCAGTGTGAGGCACGCATCGCGGCGCTGGCGAGCGAGATCGAGCAGCTGAGCGGCACGCTTGCCCAGCAGCTGAGCGCAGACCCCAGGCGACAGCATGCCAGCGTGAGCGACTGGTCCGACTGGGTCGAATCGCTGACCACCCGCATGCGCAATGAGCAGGAGGATGCGCGTCAGGCGCTGCAAGAGCTGAGCGACCAGCAACAGCAGCTGACGCAGCAGCAGGCCAACCTGCAGCAACGCCAGACGGAGCTGCAAGAGGAGCAGCGCGCGCTCGACAGTGAACGCGCGCATTGGCAGGCCGAGAACCCTGGCCTGGATGACGCGCGGATCGAGGAGTTGCTGGCCGTCGAGGATCACGACCTGCAGGCACTGCGCCAGCAACTGCGTAGCGCCCACGAGCGAGTCGCACGCGCGGATGCCCTGTGTGAGGAGCGCAATGCGCGTCAGCTCAAACACTGGCAGGCCGCTCGGACCTCCGACTGGCAGGCAGCACTCGAACAGCTGGCAGCGCCCGCCGAGGACACGACTGGAGACGATACGCAGGCAGACGGTACCGCGGGAGACGGTGCATCAGGAGCTGAAGAGCTCGGCGTCATTCGCGGTCAGGTCAAGCAGGCATTGGCATTGCATGCTCGTCTGCAGGCCCGCTTGCAGGAGGCCCCGGAAGAAGGAGCCGCTGGCACACTGACGGATGCGCCGCCAGGGCCCGAGGACGACACCCGCGAGCTTGGCGAGGCGCTGGCCAGTCTGATCACGGCACTCAAGGCACCGCTCAATGCCGTGCGCGAGGCCCATCAGACGGCACAGGCGGCGATACTCAATGATGATCAGCGCCGCAGTGGCAGCGCCGCGCTTGCCGAGCGTCTCGCAGCCGCGCGTGCCGAACATCAGCGCTGGGGGGCGCTGTCGGAGCTGATCGGCAGCGCCAGCGGGGCCAGGTTCCGCACCATCGCCCAAGCCTTCAATCTCGAGCGCCTGATCGAGCATGCCAATCTGCACCTGACCAATCTGGCACGTCGCTACCGTCTGGCCCGCGGCGCCAGCCCGCTGGGGCTGGTGGTGATGGATACCGAGATGGGTGATGAACTGCGCAGCGTTCACTCGCTGTCCGGCGGCGAGACCTTCCTTGTCTCGCTGGCACTGGCGCTGGGCCTGGCGGGCATGGCTTCCGGCGAGCTGCGCATCGAATCGCTGTTCATCGATGAGGGCTTCGGCAGTCTCGACCCGGATTCGCTGGCGCTGGCGATGGAGGCATTGGATGGCCTGCAAGCCAGCGGCCGTCGCGTCGGGGTCATCTCGCATGTGGCCGAGATGCATGAGCGCATTCCGGTGCGTATCGCGGTGCGCCCCTCGGGCAACGGTCAAAGCCGTCTGGAGATCGAAGGCTAAGCGTCGCCAGGCCTCGCAAAGACAGATAACGCAGAGACAGATAACGCGAAGACAGGTAATGCGAAGACAGGTAACGCGACGCTAGGCATCACGGAGCCGCTTGAGACGCCGGCTGGCGAGTTGATCCGCCAGTCGGGTCGGCTCGGGCAGCTTGGTCTTGCCCAGACAGTGCAGGGTCATCGAAAGCGCCGTCTCCAGATTCATGCGCTGGCCCGGCGAGACGAACACCGGCTTGACGTTGAGGCGTGACCGCAGCACGGCGCCCAGCCGGCTGCGCTGTTCGCGTCTGGGCAGCGCGGTGTCCTCGATGATGCCGAGCTCGGCATCCGCCTCGCGTACGCGATCCGTCAACGCGACCCAGTCACCACGCGCATCGCCCGGCTCGCCATGCCTGCCGCACAGACGCTTCTTGGCCACGCCGAAGGACGGCAGGTCACACCACAGGCCAAGATGCGCCGCCACACCCAGGCGGCGCGGATGGGCGATGCCGTGACCGTCCACCATCAGGCATTCGGGCGGCCGCTCGAGTGCCTCAATGGCGGCGATGGCAGCGGGCAGCTCCCGAAACGACAGCAGGCCCGGAATGTAGGGCATGCGGGTCGGCTGACGGATCAGCTGCTGCTCGAGGGGTTCCAGCGTCGCCAGATCCAGCGTCACCACCGCCGCACGTGTCACCTCGCCTGCATCCTCGAAGCCGATATCGACCCCCGTGATGGTCGCCGGCCAGTCCTCGGGGCTTGCTCCCCAGGGCGGCGTCAGCGTCAGTCGCGTCGCCATTTCGCGTTGCTTGGCGACGGCGTCGGCAGGGTCGAGATTCCAATCGTGCAGTGCTGTCGTCCACTCACTCATGCACTTACTCATGCATTCCCTCACGGCGGTTGCGGGTCTCTCCCTCTCAGATGCTATCGATCGCCCTCACCTTCAAGTTGCTTGCCCAGTGAGCGCAGCACCTCCGCCGCCTGGTTGCGGAAGCTGTCCAGCCCGTTGCCGACCTCCCCCATGCCGCGTTCCAGCTGACGCGAGAGCCGATTGGAAAGCGGTTGATCCGCGCGTGCCGCCAGCTGCTCCGGCGTCATGTCGAGCACCAGGCGGTAGCGGATGTCGCCGGGGGCCGTGGCGGCGAGCGGATCACTGACGGCTTCACGAGTGAAGCGCGTGAAGTCGATGCTGGCCGCCTTGTCACCGCCTTCCGGACGGATCAACAGACGATGGATCTGGCCACGCGTATCACTGAGCACATCCTCGACCCGACCCAGCACCTCGCCCTGCGGCGTGACCACCGGTGACAGCCGCAGGGCCTCCAGCGAGACCAGCGGGACGCGAATCTCCGGCGTGGCGCTGCTGGCGGGCGTGCCGGACTCGGCGTGGGCCGCGCTGAGCGACAACCAGGGTGTCGCCAGCAGAGCGCACAGCATCAGCTGGCGGGCGGGCGCGGCCTTCAGGCCACGGTGCAGGGCATCGAGTGAAGAGATCATGTGGGCATCCTCGGGAAATGATGGACGGTGGACGCTCCACCGCTATGCCAGAACAGGATACCAGCCCCTGTGACGCCTTTTGTCCAGGCACAAAAAAACCGGCACCTCGTGAGAGGTACCGGTCTTTTCAGAAGCCGTGGCCAGCACTGTGTTCAGCGCCGGCCAGACTCAGGCCTGATCAGGCGCGACGACGGTCGTCGTTGCCACCTTCACGGCGCTGCGGACGAGCGCCCGCACCGTCTTCTGCCAGTTCCAGCGGACGGCCAGCGACGCGAGCACGCGCCATCTTGGACACGATGCTGGTCGGCAGACCGCTCGGCAGTTCCACGACACTGTGCGTGTTGCGGATGTCGATGCGACCGATGCGCGAACCTTCGATGCCACCTTCGTTGGCGAGAGCGCCAACCAGCTGGCCCGGCTTGACGCCGTCACGATGGCCGACGGCCACACGGTAGAGCTTCATGCCTTCACGTGCGACCGGCGCAGAGCTGCGACGCTCACCACGTTCCGGACGCTCGCCGCGCTCAGGACGCTCGTTGCGACGCGCACCCGGCTTCGGCAGGGACTGGATCGGCGTCTCTTCGGCGCGAGCCATCTTGACGAAGACCGCGGCCAGCTCGACCGGATCATGACCTTCCTCGATCAGGCTCTGCACCAGGGCGCGGTGGCCATTGGAGCTGCTGCCCAGGGCTTCGACGACGCGAGCGCGGAAGGCCGCGTCACGGTGAGCACGGATCTCTTCTTCGCTCGGCAGCTGGCGTTCGGTGATGCGCTGGCCCAGGGCCTGCTCCATCCAGCGAACCTTGCGCATCTCGCGACCGCTAACGAAGGTGATGGCGCGACCTTCACGACCGGCACGACCGGTACGGCCAGTACGGTGCACGAAGGATTCGCTGTCACCCGGCAGGTCGTAGTTGAAGACGTGGGTGATACGCGCCACGTCCAGACCACGAGCGGCGACGTCGGTCGCGACCAGCACGTCGACCTTGCCACGCTTCAGACGCGTCACGGTACGCTCACGCAGGGACTGGTCCAGATCACCGGACAGTGCCGCAGCGGAGATACCGCGAGCCATCAGCTGCTCGACGACGGTGGTACAGGCGGCACGAGTCCGCACGAAGACGATGGCGGCATCGACGGTCTCGACTTCCAGCAGGCGAGACAGCGCTTCCAGCTTGGCGCCGCCTTCGACACGCACCATCATCTGCTCGATGGTGGAAGCGGTCTTGGATTCGGACTTGATGGCCACCTTGATCGGGTCAACCAGGTAACGGTTGACGATACGCTCGATCTCGGTCGGAAGCGTCGCGGAGAAGAACACGCGCTGTGCTTCCTTCGGGGTATCGGCGACGACGCGCTTGACGTCATCGATGAAGCCCATGCGCAGCATCTCGTCGGCTTCGTCCAGCACCAGGGCGGACAGGCCGTCGAGCTTCAGGCTCTTGCGATCCAGGTGGTCGATGACACGACCCGGAGTACCGACGACGATCTGGGCGCCGCTCTTCAGGCTGCGCATCTGCTCGCGGTAGTCCTGACCACCACACAGGGTGGCAACTTCCAGGCCACGCATGAACTGGCCGTAACGAGTGAAGTTGACAGCGACCTGCTGAGCCAGCTCACGGGTCGGAGCCAGCACGAGAACCTGCGGCTCGCGGCGGTCGAGGTCCAGACGGGTCAGCAGCGGCAGAGCGAAGGCCGCAGTCTTGCCGGTACCGGTCTGGGCCTGACCGATCATGTCACGGCCATCGAGCAGGCTCGGGATGGTCTGGGCCTGGATGGGGGACGGTGTTTCGTAGCCCAGCTTCTCGAGAGAGGTCAGGACGGCAGGCAGCAGGGCAAGATCGCTGAAGCGATCGACGACGGAAGTCGTGGTCATGTATATCTCACACCTAAATGGCTACAAGTGAAGCTTGTAGCTGAAGAATGGGTCGGCTTGAACCGACACGAAGCGTAAGGGCTCCGTCTGGCGATGCCGTCAGGCACGAGGCGCTGGCATCATCAGAAAAAACGTACGAGTGCTTGGACGTCTTGGCATGGACGGGCCCGGGTTGCTCTGATGGCAGACGCATTTCCGCTATCAGGCACAACGCTGCGGCGACCGTACAGCAACCAGAGGCTCTCCACTTGAGAGTCTCGGGGCGCTCCATCATGCACACTGTGGACTGGGACGGGTCTTGCGTCGCGGCGGCCGGACATCGAAGGATCGAGGGGTCACGGAGGGCTCGGGGCAAGCTACGCCACTCGGTCCGGGAGGCGCGAAATTACCGTCTGAAGGCCTGTCAAGAAAGGCGATCACCGGCTTCGGCTACTCAGGATGGTGGGTCACTACATGCGAGGAGCTGGCATTCTAGCAGTCCCTCGCGCATTCTGCATCCTTTCTTTTGACCTTGGTCGCAGGCCAGGTGTCTGTCGGCGCAGGCCACACTCGCCAATTCCCTCTGACAGGAGACGGCATGACTGACGTGCAAGACCCCACCACCCCCTCACCCGCCGAGCCCATCACCACGCTGTGGGTCGATGCTGACGCCTGCCCGCGCGCGGCGCGCGACATCCTGGTCCGCGCCGCGGAGCGGACCGCGACCCCCACCTGGTTCGTGGCCAATCATCAGGTACCGCTGCCACGCTCGGTGCATGTCAAGGCGCTGTCCGTCCCTGCCGGTGCCGATGCGGCGGACCAGTTGATCGTCGAGCGCGCCCGGCCCGGCGACATGGTGATCACGTCCGACCTGCCGCTGGCGCTGGAGGCGATCGAGAAAGGCGCCCTGGTGATGACGAGCCGCGGCGAGACACTGGATGCCAACAACATCCGCGCCAAGGTTCAGATGCGCGATTTCATGGAGAGCATGCGTTCCAGCGGCGAACACACCGGCGGCCCCTCCACCTATGGCCAGCGCGAGCAGCGCGACTTCGGCAATGCGCTGGACCGCTGGCTGGCCAAGGCCAGACGAACCAGGCCGTGAAGCCAAACGCCTCGTCCCGGCAGCGATGGCTTCAGTGGTGGCGGCGAATGCCCTGCCCTGTCAGGCGCTCACGATCATGCGGTGCCTCGAGATCCAGCATCGGGCCGAGGGGCACGATACCGGTCGGATTCACCGCCAGCTGACTGCCGTAATAGTGGGTCTTGATCTGCGCGAGATCGCAGGTCTCGGCGACGCCCGGCCACTGGTACAGCTCGCGCAGGTAATTCGAGAGATTGGGATAGTCACTGATGCGGCGCTGATTGCACTTGAAGTGGCCGTGATAGACGACATCGAAGCGCAGCAGCGTGGTGAAGAGGCGGATGTCCGCTTCGGTCAACCACTCACCGACCAGATAGCGCGAGTCGGCCAGACGGCGTTCCAGTGAATCCAGGCAGGCGAACAGCGCGGTGAAGTGACGCTCATAGGCCTGCTGACTGGTGGCAAAACCGGTCTTGTAGACGCCATTGTTGACCTTGTCGTAGATCTCGGCATTGAGAGCGTCGATCTCGCCGCGCAGGTCCTCGGGAGAGAAATCCAGGTCATTGCCGGTCAGCGGATCGAAGGCGTCGTTGAAGATGCGCACCAGGTCAGCGGATTCGTTGTTGACGATGCGCCCCGCCTTGCGATCCCACAGCGCCGGTACGGTGACACGGCCGGTGTAGTGCGGGTCGGTCATGGTGTAGAGCTGATGGTGGTAGCGCACGCCGTTGATCGGATCGCCACTGGAGCCCTCTTCCTCGAGATAGCTCCAGCCATGTTCCAGCATATAGGGGCTGGTGTAGGACATGCCCACGACCGACGTCAGTCCCTTGAGAGAACGCATCACCAGCGCACGGTGGGCCCACGGACAGGCCAGCGAGACATAGAGATGATAGCGCCCGACTTCGGCGGGCACGGCAGACTGACCGTCAGGGCCCTGCTCGGCCGCACCGGGGGGTACGACCCAGTCACGCAGGCTGGCACTCTCGCGCTTGAATTCCCCGCCATTGCTGTCGGTATCGTAACCACGGTTCTGCCAGGTGCCATCGACCAGTAAGCCCATGAGGAAATGTCCTGTCATGCAAGGTGAGGATAGCCATTCAAGGGATCGCAGAGGAGCCATGGTCCCCGCACGCAACGAATGACGCCTCTTTGACAGGTGGTAGCGCCCAGAGGCTTTTCCAATCCCCAGCCGCTTTCTCATGTGGCTCAGGAGTGCTTCACCCCCCTTGAACGCTGTGATGCAGCTGCTCGACCATCGCACGCACGCCAGGGCCGGCGCTGTCGGCATCAGGCAGGTAGAGATGAATGTCGATCTCACGCTCGCCGCCGTTGAGCAAGGGCAAGGGCACGAGTGCCCCCTGGGTCAGCGCCTGCGAGATTCGTGAACGCGGCAGCCAGGCAAAGCCCAGGCCACGCTCGGCGAGATCGACGGACGTCGCCAGATGACTCACCGTCCAGCGCTCCTCTGCCTTCAGCCAGCCGGCATCCATGCCTGTCGAGCGACTGCTGTCGCGCACCACCAGCTGCCGATGCTGTTCGAGATCACGCAGATCCAGCGGCCGTCCCAGCGCATGCAGGGGATGCCTTGGCGCTGCTACCGCCACGAAGGTTTCCCGCACCAGCAGGCTACCAAGCTGCCCTTCCTGTGGCAGCGCGCTGACCAGCAGATCGACCTGGCCGGCATCCCAGAGCTCACTGCCACCCGTCAGGGTGGTTTCGTGCAGCTGTATCCGTACCTGGGGATAGGCCGCGGAGAACCCCTCCAACGCACGGGCCAGCAGGTCCGAGGGAAACAGCTGGTCCACGGCCAGGCTTATCTCGCTCTCCATGCCTTGTGACAGCGCCTGGGCCACATCCTCCAGCGCGCTGGCACTCTCGATCAACTGGCGTGCGCGACGCAGGAGCATCTCGCCGGCCTCGGTCAGGCGCACGTTGCGCCCCACCGGCTCCAGCAACGGCACTCCCAGCAACGCCTCCAGGCGATGCACCGCATGATTGAGCGTGGAGGGGCTCTTGTGCACGGCCTCGGCGGCTCGGGCAAAACTGCCATGATCGACCACGGCGGCCAGCATCTGCCATTGGGCCAGAGTCACTCGAGACGACATCGGACATTCTCCACTGATTTCTTGTTGCCACGCGGGCGCACGAAAGGCGAGACAGGGCGACACGAGCGACGCCACCCTACTGTCCCTCTGGACAATCTTCGCCCCCTTCAGAGATCTCATGTTGCGACGCCAGAGCATCATGTGCCAACACGTTCGCCACTCTGCGTCACAATCCTCTGACAACAGGACGCTATCCTCGTGATGTACGCACTGACTTGCAGAATATTTCGACGAAGTTACAAAATTTAACAGCAAGCAGATATTACTGTGAGAACAGCGTTTCTTAAGCAAAAATGGCGGGATTTTCGACTGTCCTCATAAAACAGACACCGCTAGCACGACCCCTGATGATCAAAACAGGGTTGAATTCCTAATACTGGACATGTGTCCAGCCTATCGAATGCGCAAAAGCTTGGTTAAGGTTCGGATGCGAATCTGTCGTCTTCTGTTCTGTTCACTTCATCACATCATCGGTCAACTATGCTGCGAATCCTTCATTCGCTCCCACGCGTGCACAAGTATCTTCTTTTACCTGTTGCCACAATGGTCACCGTGCTGGGCGCTCACAAGCTTCTTGAAACTCTGGACTCTCAAGAGATCTCACCTGCCTCTCGCCACCTCGCCATCGACCTGGCCAATGCCAGCTCGGAGGTGACGAACGCATTGCCGGTTGCCATCGCGCACGCGCAACAGACGCCTGCTCCGCTGGCCACGGCGAGTCTTGATGCGGGGCATCAGGCACTGAGCGCAGCTGGCGAGGTGCCGCTCTCCGCGCTGACGCCGAGTGAGGTCATCGATGTCGACTTCGACATGCCGGTGATGTTGACCGACGCCAACTACCCTGCCGGTGAAGCTGAGCCCGGCCCGATCGTGGCACTGGCACCTTCTGCCGTGAAGACGGCCGAGGCGGTGATCGCCACCGCGACCGATGAGCAGGCCGGCGGGACCTCCTACGATGATCTGTCCGTCGATCCGGTCGAGCTGGGCGAGAGCCCGACGCTGCAGACCGAACTGGCAGCCAAGGAAGTCTATGTCCCGGAATGGCAGACCTACACCGTGCAGGCGGGCGACACCTTTGCCGTGATGGCGGAGCGTTCTCTGGGGCTCGGCTATCGCGAGACCACCCGCATCATCAAGTCGCTGCCGGACAAGCGTGTGCTGACCCACTGGCGTATCGGTGACAGCCTCGACTACAAGCTCGACGAGGACGGCAACCTGCTGGCGCTGCGCATCATGAAGGATGCGCGTCGCGGCTTCATGGTCAAGCGTGACCCTCAGCAGGATTCCTTCAGCGTCGCCAAGATAGAGAAGGCCACTCAAGCGACCCAGCGTCTGTTCGCCGGTACCGTCAGCGGCAGCTTCTCGCTCTCGGCGGAGGCCACCGGTCTTGGCGTGGCGGATGTCACCCAGCTGACCCAGGTACTGGGCAAGAAGATCGATTTCCGTCGCGATACCCGCAAGGGCGACAAGTTCCAGGTGCTGGTCGAGTCCGACATGATCGATGGCACCAGCACCGACTCGCGCATTCTGGCCGCCCGCTACGAGGGTACCCGCAAGTCATTGACCGTGGTGCGCAATGCCGCCGATGGCCGCTACTACACTCCGGACGGCAAGGGGCTCGACCCGGCCTTCAACCGCTACCCGCTGGCTCACAAGGCGCGCATCAGCTCGCCCTTCAACCTGAGCCGTCGCCATCCGGTCACTGGTCGCATCAGCCCGCACAAGGGCACCGACTTTGCCGTTCGCGTCGGTACACCGGTCCTGTCCACGGCTGATGGCGTGGTCGAACTGGTCGGCAACCACCCGCTGGCGGGCCGCTACCTCGTGCTGCGCATGGACAATGGCTACAAGACCCGCTACCTGCACCTCTCCAGACCTCTGGTCAAGAAAGGCGAGCGCGTGAAGATGGGTGAGAAGATCGCCCTGTCCGGCAATACCGGCCGCTCCACCGGCCCGCACCTTCACTATGAGGTGATGGTCAACAATCGTCAGGTCGATGCCATGCGCGTCCAGCTGCCGAACAACAAGTCGCTGTCCGGCAAGGCGCTGGCCGCCTTCAAGCGTGAGTCACAGAACATGCTGGCCAAGCTGGAAGCCGCCGACAACACCGGCGCCATCGCCAAGGCATCGACGCCGACAGGCTCTGACGAAAGCTGATTCGCGCCATGCCCTGAAACGCAAGAGGCCCTCACCGACGTGAGGGCCTCTTGCGTTTCAGGGCATGGCATCTCCGGATACCCCGGTGATGTCGTTACTTCTTGATACCCTTGTTGGCGGCCTGCTCCAGCAGCTCTTCGGCTTCACTGGACGCCCCCTCCTCGCGCATCCTGGCCACATCCGCATACAGGCAGACGTAAGTGCCGCACGAGGCGCAGAAGACCTTGTCTTCCGGATTGTGCACCTGAGAGACGCGCATCCGCTTGCTACCACAGTCGGGGCACGGCTTGGGGATACGCAGTTCCTCGGATAGATCGGACATGTAACAGCCTCCTGTGCAGTCTCTGGAAGGCATGCATCCACGACGCAAGCCCGGGGAACGGGAAGTGCGCAGGATCCATGCGGTTGTGAAAGACATGGGGGCAGGCATCCTGCTTGCAACCCCATGGCGTGCTTGCCACCGAAGGTCGAGAAGAGCAGCCGTGAGGCGGCTGCCTGCCTCCTGCACACGACTCCCTTCCCGCTCGCGTCGTGTGCCAGGAACGCAAAGCCCCCGGCGTGGGCGGGGGCTTTGCAATGAGCTGGAGACCTCAGGATGCGCGAACTCTCAAGCCGCGCTGATGCGTTCACCGCTGACGATGGCATCCTGACGATTTCTCGCGGAGTGCTCCAGTGGGCGTCGTTGCGCATGGGAGCGGGCACCATCTCGCGTCAGACGAAACTCTTCCTGGAGTGCCATCTCACGCGCTGCCAATCGGAAGTCCCCCATGGAACACAGGACATGACCATTCGGGCATTTCAACAGGTGCTCATCGGGGAGATCACAGGCTGGCCAATGCAATGATTCATTGCACTCGGGGCAGCGAGGACCATTACTGGTCGGGATTGAAGTAGAAAACATGCGCGAACTCCTTTTCGGCGCAAGAGGTGACGTTGTCATGACCAGGCTCTCGATAAGGGGATCATGCAGACATGGCTCAGCATGCGTGCGCATGATGGAGACACGAGGCCGCAGACTCCATTGCACTTTATGTTAGAAATATCAGATTCCTTGCTGATGTCCCGGATATCTCGAGGCATCTCCAGCATGTCTCATCCGCGACAGGGCATCAGACGCGCCTCATCCTGACAGGACAATCTTACAAACGAATAACACTCCCACGGATGATGCAGATCAAGGCTGTCTCGAAACACGCTGATTGCCTTGTCGGATGACACACAAAAAAATCCCGGCCAATGGCCGGGAAAACACTCTCAGGCAGAACAGGACCTGAATCGGGAGGCAACGCTCACCGAGGGGGTCGACCAGGACGCTGGACAGTCGCCAGCGGTATCACGAATTCATGTCGCCTCTGACAAGGCACTTGCTCGGGGCTCCGGCAATGAACGATTGACCGAAAGGATGACGATTGCCGAAGCCTGACTCTCACATCTCACTGACCAGCATGCTGGACGACTGATGAATGCCGCATCACCTGCTGGCTGTCAGTGGGTAGAACATCTCAAGCCTGTGCATCAAGCTGCTTGATCACCTGGTTGGCCATCAAGGCAGGGTCGATGGTGGCACGCTTGCGAGCGCTGGCTTCAAGCCGGTCGCGCAGCATGAACCACACCCCGAGAAATTCGTCGCACTCGGCGCAGCTCACGATGTCGTCATCTGCCGGGCTTTCTCCCAGATTGACGCGATTGCTGCCACAACGTGAACACTCCATGGGAACCTTGCGCACTGCGTTCATCTCGATGCCCTCCGCTGGATCCTTGATGAAAACTCTCACGGCCTTCCTCAATAGATTCGACCGTGACCTGCCAGATCTCGAGCAAGGAAAGGACGAGGGCTTGAAAAGCACGCTGCGGATCTCCATTCCCTCTCTTGGCGAGGCGTTCATCGTTGGCCTCGCTGCGCTCTGACACCCTCAAAGTTAGACACTTGAAAACTGCTGTACAAGTTTTTCTGAGTATCAAAACGTATCTGTATAGCTAACGTACACCCTGAACTTCCCCTCTTGAACTGCGATTACGCAGCGTTGATCCCCCTGCAGATGTCGATCTCACCACTGACGATCGTCACGCCCCGACCGTAACACTTCGCTACAAATTCAGTGATCGTGCAATGAAAACTGCAGGTACAGTGCGGCATTCTCCTCCGCCAGCACGGATGACAGCGCGGTTGGCCGTCGATATTCACTGATGGACACCTCCATGCCTTGCCCTCCTGTTCTGCCGGCAGACCGCCGTAGCCCCGCCAGACGCCGGCATCTCGCTGGCCGAAAAGTGCACCTGATTCGTGACGAGCGCATGAACTACCGTACAAGTTTTTCCACTCCCCCCTTGAAACTTGATCGCGTCATCTGAATCTTAGGAAGCATGGCTGCACGAGATGGCAGCCCGACATCGTCCATGTCCTGATTGGCCCATCACTGCAGCACGCCACGCAGTCGCCGCCGGATTACATCAGGGCAGACGGCAATGAAGAATCGACACGCAAGGAGTACGGCATGAGCAAGATGAACCGCAAACAGATTCTGGGTGCGATCACCGCGACCACTCTGCTGACCACCTCCGGCCTGGCCATGGCCAATCCGCAGGGACTCTACTCCGCTGATGAACTGATGGATGCTGACGTCTATCTGCAGAACAACGACCAGCAAGTCGTGGGCGAAGTGGAAGATGTGCTGCTCGACGACAACATGCAGGTCGCCGCGCTGGTGGTCGAGAGTGATGAAGTGCTGGGCCTTGATGATCAGCAGTACGTGGTCGAGACCGGCAAGTTCACGCTGGAAACCCGTCAGGGTGACGACATCGACAATCTCGAATATCGCATTCATGTGAACATGGATGAGGCTCAGCTCAAGGAACAGCCGCAGTACACCACCGACTGGTGGCAGGACACTCGCAAGAGTGCGGCCGCTGCCTGGGATGAGACCAAGGACACTGCTGCCAGCGCCTGGCAGGACACTCGTCAGGCAACCGCCAATGCCCTGACCTCGGCAGGCAACGCGATCAGCGGTGCCGCCAATGACGCTCAGGATGAGATGGCAGACGAGACTCAGTGATCACCACTGACACCGAAGCGTCTCGCGCCATTCTCGTGACAGTGACATGAAGGATTCGTCGCCGCCCGCAAGGCAGTGACATCAGAGCAGTCCTTTACGACGTTCGAGCCGACGCCCCGTCGCCACCTGGCACGGGGCGTTCTGGTATCTGGCGGAGCGAAGGCGTGCCGGAACGACTGACGTGCTGATGCGAGCCCATGCAACCGAGATCCCCGCCAGCGAAAGGCGACGAGCCACGGAGGAGAGCCGAAAGCGGACAACCATCGATCTGGCGAAACGGGCAGGCACAAAAAAAGCCGCCGATGGCGACCTGGCAGGCGCTACAGAAAAGCGCCTCGGGATGGTGGGCCCAGCAGGACTTGAACCTGCGACCAATCGATTATGAGTCGAGTGCTCTAACCAACTGAGCTATGGGCCCGGACAGCGCCGCTATGATAGCGAAAGCCAAAGCGTCAGGAAAGCCCGAAAACTCAACAACATAGACCTCGCTGGACACGAGCCGCCGTCACCGCCTCCGATCAGCCCCATCCCGCCTGCCACCCTGTCACGAACCCTTGCGCCACTGGCGTGTCCAATGCCTCAATGCGCCGCACAGAGCTCACCCTTCGTAGCGCCCAGCCATCAGGAGTCACCATGTCATTTCCCTTTCTTCGCTGGACCTCTTCCTTCCACAAGCGCCTTCGCGCCCCTATCAAGGCCCTCGCCCTGGCCGTTGCCATGAGTGGTATCGGCATCAGCGTGCCCAGCCAGGCAGCCTGGCAGCTGATCCCGGATGCCAGTGGCGCCACCGCCACGCTGACCGAACAGAAGGCGCAGGGCAATGTCGAGCACGTCCACCACCTGCGTGGGTTGAGCGGCACCGTCGGTGATGACGGCAAGATGAGCATTCCGCTCAGCGTCGGTCAGACCGACCTGCTGGACAAGGTCGGCGAGCTGCCGCCGTGGCTGTCAGGCGTCAGTCAGATGCGTCTCGCCACCCTGACACTGAATCTGGACCCCGTGGCTCTGGCAGCGCTGGAGACAGGCAGGACGACACGCATGCAGGTGCCCTTCACGGCCACCGATGGCAACCGCACTCACCGCGATACCCTGCCCCTGAACGTGACCCGCGAGAGTGCCGACCGCCTGAGCTTCGCCAACGCCGAGCCCATGGCGCTGGACAGTGCGGAAGTCGCCAAGAACCAGGTCGGCAGTACCCTGCTTGGCCTGCTGGGCTATGGCAATCTGGTCGGCGATATTCCCATCACGCTGCAGGGCGAGATGCAGGACCGCTGATCCCCCGACGGCGCCATCCTCCGTCGAGGCGCCCCTCTGCCAAGGACCGCACTCTGACAAAGCCCGCCCTCTGACAAAGACCGCCCTCTGACAAAGACCGCCCTCTGACAAAGACCGCCCTTCGGGGCGGTCTTTGCATGTCTGAGCGCCACCGGAAGCCCCCGGCAGGCCACGTGCACGGCCCACTGACATCAGATAACAAAAATAATTCTCATTCATGGTTCAGAAATGCCAACCCTGTACGTCTTCCCTCAGGAGAGAACGACAAACAAGAAGCATTCGCAAAAACATCATTCAGGATGGAACATCGTCACTCATGAAAGACTCCGCCACGCGACACCCGCATCAATCCCCATTGCTTTCACTGCCACGGCACCCGCTGGCACTGGCGATTGCCCTGAGCCTACCCTTCACCGGGCAGGCCGTGGCGGCCGACCATCGGGATGCTCAGGACGAGCAGCTGGATACCATGACGGTCACCACCACGGCGGCTACCAAGACGCAGACCGGTTACCTGGAAACTCCCCAGGCTGTCTCCACCATCACCCGTGATGACATCGACAAGCGCGCCGCCGAGACGGTGCAGCGTGCCGCGGACTATACGCCGGGCGTGTTCACCAATCAGATCGGTGCTTCCAACCGCTATGACTATCTGGTCCTGCGCGGCTTCTCCGATGGCAGTGTCAGCAACACCTTCCTGGATGGTCTGAAGCTGATGGGTGACTCGGGCTCCTACAGCTCGATGACCATCGACCCCTACTTCCTCGACAGCATCGAAGTCGTCAAGGGGCCGTCCTCCGTCCTCTACGGCCGCTCCTCGCCGGGCGGTCTGGTCGCGATGCAGTCCAAGCGCCCCGAGTTCCAGGACTCCGGCCAGGTGCGCTTCACCGTCGGTGACGACAACGAGCGCAGCGCGGCCTTCGATCTCACCGGCCCGCTGGATGACGAGAAGCGCATCGCCTATCGCCTGACCGGCCTTGCCAGCGCCGAAGACACCCAGGTCGATTCCGTCAGCGAAGAGCGTTATGCCTTCTCGCCGCAGATCACCATGGATGTCACCGACGACACCACCGTCACCCTGATGGGCTACTTCCAGAAGGACCCGGAAGGCGGCTACCACTCAGGCCTCCCCTACGAGGGCACGGTGGTGAGCCACGACGGCATCAAGCTCGGCAACGACTTCTACGAAGGCGACGAGGACTACGAGGAATTCGATCGCACCGAACGCATGCTCGGCTATGACTTCGAGCATCGCTTCAATGACGATGTCACCGCGCGCCAGAAATTCCGCTACCTGCGTTCCGACGTGGATCTCGAGCAGGTCTACGCCTATGGCTGGGCCTCGGATACCGAGCTGACCCGCTACTACTCCGGTGGCGAGGAAAGCCTGCGTGCCTGGACGGTCGACAACCAGCTGGAGACCCGCTTCTCCACCGGCGACATCGATCACACCCTGCTGTTCGGTGCCGATTATCAGACCCGCACCAATGACGTGGACTGGGAATACGGGACCGCCAGCTCGCTGGACGTCACCAGCAGCAGCGATGCCGATGTCTCCATCTATGCCACCGAGAACCAGAAGCGTGAACTGGATCAGACCGGTGTCTACCTGCAGGATCAGCTCAGCTGGGGCCGCTGGAACCTGGCCGCCGGCCTGCGTCAGGACTGGGTCAACATCAAGAATACCGATCGCGACTACAACACCAGCAGTGAGCTGAACGACAACGAGATGAGCGGCCGTATCGGCCTGATCTACGGCTTCGACAACGGCATCTCGCCCTACGTCAGCTACTCCACGTCCTTCTCGCCGAACTCCTACACCGACGAGGATGGCGACCTGCTCGACCCGACCACCGGCAAGCAGGTGGAAGTCGGCATGAAGTACCAGCCCAACGGCACGCGTGATCAGTACAGCGTCTCGCTGTTCCGCATCAATCAGGAAAACGTCGCCTCCAAGGACCCGGAAGACAGCTACTACACGTCCTACGGCGAGATCGAGTCCCAGGGCCTGGAGCTGGAAGCCCGCACCCAGCTGACCCGCGACTTCGCGCTGCAGGCCGGTTACAGCTACACCGACGTGACCTATGCCAAGGCGGAAGATGGCACCGAAGGCAACGATGCCAATCAGGTGCCGAAGCACCAGGTCAGCGTCTGGGGTGACTACGCCTTCAACGAGGGCCCTCTGACCGGCCTGAATGCCGGCCTTGGCGTGCGTTACTACGCCGACATGTGGGCGGATTCCGAGAACACCGAGAAGGTCCCGAACTACGCACTCGTCGATGCCCTGGTCGGCTACGACCTGAGCCAGGTCGGCTGGAGCGGCACCAGCGTGCAGCTCAACGTCAGCAACCTGTTCGACAAGGAATACATCGCGTCCTGCTACAGCACCAGCTTCTGCTACTACGGTGCCGAGCGCAGCGTGACCGCGACACTGACCTATGATTTCTGATTCCGACACGTCCGCCGTCCGTCGATTCTGAATCGACCCGCATGACCCGCCGGCGGCAAGGATGTCGCCGGCACCATCGCCCTGAACCACTCATCATCTGATACCTCTGGCGTGTGCCGCACATGACATCGAGATTGCCCGACACAGGGGCGCTCGGTGACGACTCACTCTCTGCCGATGCCCACGGCAGGCGTGACTGACCGCGCCAACCGCTTTGCCAACAGCTTCACCAACAACAACGACCGCATCACGCGGCACTTGATGAATGTCCTGACTGGTCCTCGCACCTGTGCCACCTGCCCTGGCTGGCTGCGAGTCTCTTCCAAGTCTTTATCTGCGAACATTCGCATAAGGTTATGTAATGCACAGCCTTCATGATTCCGCCGCCACCTATGGCGCGGCTGCAGGATCCCCCGCGTCTGCCCCCCAGGCCGCTGCCGCCGCGAGCTCCCTGTCCCGCTCGCCCAGCGCCGCCCTGTTCTCACCTGCCAACATGGATGCCTGGCAGGCCGGCATGCAACGCATCAGCAGTCTGGTCGCCGAACAGCTCGAGAACGTTCAGCAACCCTTCAGCGGCATCACCCCGGAAGCCCTGCGCCCGGCCTTTGCCGAGCTGGATCTCGAGACGCCCCTCGAGAATTTGGAAGCGGGCCTGGAGGAGCTCCAGTCGCTCTACCTGAAGGATGCCGTCTATTTCCATCACCCGCGCTACATCGCACACCTCAACTGCCCGGTCGTGCTGCCGGGTGTCTGGGCGGAAAGCCTGCTCGGCGCGATCAATTCCTCCCTCGACACCTGGGATCAGAGCGCCGGCGGCACCCTGATCGAGCAGCGCCTGATCGACTGGACCACCGAACGTCTGGGCCTGGGTCCGACCGCGGACGGCATCTTCACCAGCGGCGGCACCCAATCCAACCTGATGGCGCTGCTGCTGGCGCGTGACGCGGTCTGCGAGAAGCTGCCCAACCACCCCGGCAACCAGACCCACGGCCTGCCGCCGGAAGCCGGGCGCCTGCGCGTCTTCGCCTCCGGCATCAGCCATTTCAGCCTGCAGAAGGCCTGTGCCCTGCTCGGCCTCGGCCACAACGCCGTCATCCCCGTCGCCGTGGATGAGCGTCGCCGCATGGACCCGATAGCCCTGCGTGAGGCGCTGGACAAGGCGCGCGCGGAAGGCCTGATTCCGATGGCCGTGGTCGGGACCGCCGGTACCACCGACTTCGGCAGCATCGACCCGCTGCAGGCCATCGGCCGTGAATGCCATGCACGTGGCATCTGGTTCCACGTCGATGGCGCCTACGGCGGCGGTCTGATCACCTCGCGTCGTCACGGTCACTGGCTCAAGGGCGTCGAGATGGCGGACTCCGTCACCATCGATTACCACAAGACCTTCTTCCAGCCGGTCAGCTGCAGCGCCTGCGTGGTGCGTGATCGCACCCAGCTGCGCCACGTCACCTATCACGCCGACTACCTCAACCCGGAACTCCAGGCCCGCGAGGGCACACCGGATCAGGTCAACAAGAGCCTGCAGACCACGCGGCGCTTCGATGCGCTCAAGCTGTGGCTGACGCTGCGCCTGATGGGCGCCGATGCCCTCGGCGACATGCTCGATTGCGTGATCGACCTCACTCGCGAGGGCCATCAGCTGCTCGCGGCGGCACCGGACATCGATGTCGTCCAGGCCCCGGAGCTCAGCACCCTGGTGTTCCGCTTCCATGACGCCAACGAAGACACCCTCAGCGATGCACAGTGGGACGCCCTCAATCGCGAGATCCGCAAGCGCCTGTCGCGCAGCGGGGAAGCCATCGTCGCCGCCACCAAGGTCTCCGGCCGTCAGTATCTGAAGTTCACGCTGCTCAACCCGGACACCACCCGCGACGACATCGCCGCGGTGGTCGAGCTGATCCGCCAGCATGGTCAGGCGCTGGTCAAGGCGCATCATCTCGCCGTCAGCACCACGGCCCAGGCAAGCCACGCCGCAGCACTGGCCGATGCCCCCGCCGCCAGCCGTCGCAGCCACACCACAGAAGCAAAGGAAAGCCGTCATGCATGACACCTCGACTCCTCACGTCACCGACACAGCTGAAACGCGCAATGAGGTGCTCGACTTCGTCGCCATCGGCATCGGCCCCTTCAACCTGAGCCTTGCCTGTCTGAGCGAGCCGCTGGAGGACGTGAACGGCGTCTTCCTGGAGCGCAAGGCCGAGTTCGACTGGCACCCGGGCATGCTGCTGGAAGACGCCAGCATGCAGACGCCCTTCATGGCGGACATGGTCTCGCTGGCCGACCCGACCAGCCACTTCAGCTTCCTCAATTACCTGAAGCTGCATGACAAGCTCTACAACTTCTACATCCGCGAAGACTTCTTCCTGCTGCGCCGCGAGTACAACCAGTACTGCCAGTGGGCGGCGCGCGAGCTGACCAGCCTGCGTTTCGATCACGAGGTCCAGGACATCCAGCATGTCGGCGACATCTATGTGGTGCGCGGCACTCGCCCCAGCACCGGCGAGGCCTTCACCTATCGCGCACGCAAGCTGGTGCTGGGCACCGGCACCCAACCGTATCTGCCCGGCGCTGCCGATGCGGTACGCGGCGAGGTGCCGGTGGCGGGCAGCCGCGTGTGCCACAACGCCCACTACCTGGCGCGCAAGGACGAACTGACGTCCCAGCCGGCCATCACCATCATCGGCTCCGGTCAGAGCGCCGCCGAGATCTATCTCGACCTGCTGCGCGAGATCGACCAGCACGCCTACCAGCTCAACTGGATCACGCGCTCGCCGCGCTTCTTCCCGCTGGAATACGGCAAGCTGACGCTGGAGATGACGTCACCGGATTACATCGACTACTTCCATGCCCTGCCGCGCGAACAGCGCAACACCCTGCTGGCGACCCAGAAGGGCCTCTACAAGGGCATCAATCTCGAACTGATCAACGAGATCTACGACACCCTCTACGCCAAGCAGCTGCAGGGCGTGGTGCCCACCACCCTGATGACCAATACCGAGCTGACCTCGCTGACTCGCGAGAGCGCCGATGGCGACTTCAGCCTGGGGCTCTATCAGCGCGAACAGCAGCAGGCATGGCGCCACGAGACCAGTGCCGTGGTACTGGCCACCGGCTATCACTACGTCGCCCCGCCCTTCTTGAAGAGCATCGAATCACGCATCCGTCGTGACGCCGAAGGCCGCTACGCCGTCGGGCGCTTCTACGCCGTCGACGCGCAGAGCACCGCAGACGCCGAAGGCAATGAAGGTGACCAGTCGCCCTTTGCCGGCGAGATCTTCGTCCAGAACGCCGAGCTGCATACCCACTCGCTGGCCGCCCCGGACCTGGGCATGGCCTGCTACCGCAACAGCTGCATCCTGCGCGCCATCACCGGGCGTGAGGTCTATCCCATCGAGCGACGCATCGCCTTCCAGAGCTTCGGCGCCCCGGGCGTTGAAAAGGGCAACGGCAACGGCTTCACGCCTCTGCCCGCCGCCCATCTGGCCTACGGCGAGACCGACCTGCATGCCAGTGCAGCCAGCGAAAAGACCGCCTCGTCCAGCACCGCCCCCACCGAGTCCTCACGCGCAGCGCAATACCGGGAGACCACCGCATGAACATGCCCGTCGACATCACCACCACCCGTGCCAACGCCCACAGCGCCGCGACCCCGGCCCAGCAGATCTTCGGCGAGACATCACTGGACACCTCCCCGGCACTCGACCTGCTAAGCCCGGTACCCGGCACACGTTTCACGCGCCGCTCGGTGGAACTCGAACAGGCCCAGGCGCGCCTGCGCAAGCCGCAGGATGACAGCACGCCGGAGCGAGCGGAATTCGCGCTGCGCCCGCTGGATCTCGCCGCCGACATGGCGCTGGTGGACGAGTGGACCAGTGGCGCGCGCGCCAGCTTCTGGGGCATGAGCGAAGACCTGCTCACCACCAAGCACGATTTCTATCAGGGCCTGGAAGACAGTCGCCACGCCCAGGGCTGGCTCGGTCTCTACAACGACCAGCCGGCGTTTCTGGTCGAGCTGTATGACCCGGCACACGACCCGCTCGGCAAGCATTACGCCGTGCAGCCAGGCGACTTCGGCATTCACTTCCTCATCGCGCCGCGCAGCGATGACCAGGCCCCCATCAGCGGCTTCTCGCGTGCGGTGATCGAATCGATCATGGCGATGATCTTCGCCGGCCAGTTCCGTGACGAGCACGCCGCAGATACCGGTGAGGCAGTCCGCCCGGTCACTCGCGTGGTGGTCGAACCCGACAGCCGCAATACCGCCATTCACCCGCTGAATGCCGCCGTCGGCTTCGTCGATCACGGCCCGCTGGATCTCGACGGCAAGCCCGCGCGTCTGTGCTTCTGCACCCCGCAGGACTTCCGCGCCGCCCTGGCGAGCCGCAGCCCGCGACTGGATACCGCCGTCACTGCTAATCCGGCGGCGGCCGGTCAGCATCTCACCGGGCCGGACTGGCAACAGGCCAATCGCCTGCTGGTGCGCAAGGCGCTGGCCGAATTCAGCCATGAGCGCCTGATCCACCCGCAGTGTGCCGACGAGACCAACGCCCGCATCACGGATGGCTGGCATCATTACCGCCTGTCGCTGTCTGCCCCGGCGAGCGACAAGGCCCCCGTCAGTCGTCGTGCGGTGGAATATCGCTTCGTGGCGCGCCGCTTCCAGCTCGATCACTGGTTGATCGACGCGGCCTCTCTTCAGCGTCTGGATGCCAATGGCGAGGCCCTGCCGCTGGATGCCCGCGAGCTGATTCTGGAGCTCAACGACGTGCTGGAGATTCCGCCGCGCCTGCTGCCGGTCTATCTCGAGGAAGTCAGCGCCACGCTCGCTTCCAGCGCCTGGAAGATGCAGCGCGCCGTGCGCGAGAATCAATCCGCCCGCGTGCTGGCCGGTGCCTCCTTCCAGACCCTGGAATCGGCGATGAGTGAAGGTCACCCGTGCTTTGTCGCCAACAATGGCCGCATGGGCTTCGATGCGCTGGACTATCGCGCCTACGCGCCGGAGGCCGCACAGCCCTTCGCGCTGGTGTGGATCGCCGTGCATCGCGACAACGCGCATTACTCCGGCGTGGATGGTCTCGATCCGCGCCGTCTCCTGGAAGAGGAACTGGGTCACGCCGAACTGGCCCGCCTGGAGCATCAGCTGACGGCCAAGGGCCTCGATGCCGCCGATTACCTGATGATGCCGGTGCACCCGTGGCAGTGGAATCACAAGCTGGCGATCACCTTCGCCGCCGAGATCTCAAGCCAGCGCATCGTGTGCCTGGGCCTTGGCGAGGACCGCTACCAGGCCCAGCAGTCGATCCGCACGCTCTACAACCGCAACCAGCCGGGCCGCCGCTACGTGAAGGTCGCGCTGTCGATCCTCAACATGGGCTTCATGCGCGGTCTGTCGCCCTATTACATGCGCGCCACGCCGGCCATCAACCAGTGGCTGCAGGGGCTGATCGACTCCGACCCGTCCTTCGAGACATGGGGCTTCCGCCTGCTGCGTGAAGTCGCCGCCATCGGCTATCGCGATGACGTGCTGGAAGATGCCGACCCGGCGGCCGTCGGCTATCGCAAGATGCTGGCCAGCCTGTGGCGCGAGAGCCCGGAAGACGTCAAGGACGAGGGCGAGCGCCTGATGACCATGGCCGCGCTGCTGCACGTCGACAACGACGAGAAGGCACTGCTGCCTGCGCTGATCGAGCGCTCCGGCATCGGCGCCGAAGCGTGGATCGACAAGTGGCTGACGGCCTACATGACGCCGCTGCTGCACTGCTACTTCAAGCATGATCTGGTGTTCATGCCCCACGGCGAGAACCTGATCATGCGCCTGCGCGATGGCGTGCCGTGTGGTGCACTGATGAAGGACATCGCCGAAGAGGCCGCGCTGTTCGCCACCGACGAGACCCGTGCCCTGGAATTGCCAGCAGGCGTCGAGCGTCTGGTGGTCGAGGTGCCGGAACCGATCCGCATCCTGTCGCTGCTCACCGATATCTTCGACTGCATCTTCCGCTTCGCGGTACCGCTGCTGGTGCGCGAGCAGGTGATGACGGAAGACGCCTTCTGGTCACGCGTCGCGGCCTGCATCCATGACTACCAGGATGCGCACCCGGAGATGGCCGACAAGTTCGCGCGTCACGACCTGTTCGCGCCACGCTTCACGCTGTCGTGCCTCAACCGACTGCAGCTGCGCAACAACCAGCAGATGGTCGACCTCACCGACCCCTCCGGTGCCTTGCAACTCAAGGGAGAGCTGGACAACCCCATCGCCGCCTTCGCCCGCCACTGACGGCGTCGCGCCTCCCGGATCATCTCGCTGAACGTGATCCGGGAGGCCGGCCCCCTCCGCGCAAGTCCCACCTTGCGCGTCTGACCGCCTCCGAATGCTTCGCAGGCGGTCAGACGCGTGCCTGCCAGACAGACATTGATAATGATTCGCAACACCAATATGATTGAGCGCCCCATCACGCCAATCCTCATTGCGAGCCGTGGATGTCCTCTTTCTTCTGCGCATTCCAAGCACTGACAGAAGCCCGCTCAGATGAGGGCGCTGACCTGCAGACGCAACGGCCCCCCTGCGATTCGCCGGCACGGGCTGCCTGCCCGGTGGCTGACGCCCGGACGGACACCAGCGCGGTGGCCGAGGATGAGCTGGCGTCGCTGGACGCACTGTTTGCCCGCTATCACCAGGAGCTGATCGGATTCCTGACCCGTCAGCTGGCCTCGCATGATCTGGCGGAAGACATGTGCCATGACGTCTATCTGCGCCTCAGGATGACAGGGGAGCCGCCGCGCAATCCGCGCGCCTGGCTGTATCGGATCGCACGCAATCTGATCATCGATCATCACCGCCACCAGTCGCGCGCCCCGGTCTTCGAGGAAATGGAGGACGACGACGAGCGTCTCTCGGCGACACGCCTGGACCCCGAGCGCTGTCTCGCGCGGCGCCAGAAGCTTCAGGTGATCCAGCAGGCGCTCGCCGAGCAGCCCCACCATCTTCGTCAGTCACTCCTCTGGTATCGACTGGAAGGCGTGACCAAGCGTGAGATCGGCGAGCGTCTGGGGGTCTCGGAGCGCATGGCAGGCCGCTATGTCCAGCAGGCGCAACGCCATTGTGCGGATCGACTGACGGCCGCCGGCTGCTTTCGCGGTGAGCGGGCCGACAACAGGACGCGCGCTGGCGACATCCCCGGGTCTTCATCATGATTTCCACCTTCAAGCACCGCCTCGAATGCGGCTGACGGACGCCTCAATGTTCACTCTCGACCAACTGCGCTTCACCCTCGGTCAGCGCTGTCTGCTGCAAGCCTCCGCGCTGGATTTCGCGCCGGGCAAGGTGCATGGCCTGATCGGTCACAACGGGTCCGGCAAGTCGACGCTGCTCAAGTTGCTGGCACGACAGATGCAGCCCACCAGCGGCCGGCTGGCGCTGGATGCGCGTGCGCTTTCGGAATTCGGCAACCGTGAATTCGCACGCGCCGTGGCCTATCTCCCCCAGCACCTGCCGGCCGCCGAAGCGCTGACCGGACGAGAGCTGGTCGCCTTCGGGCGCTATCCGTGGCACGGCCTGCTGGGGCGTCCCGGCGCCGAGGATGAGGCCGCCATCGAGCGCGCCATCGCACTGACCCACACCGAGGCCTTCGCCGACCAGCAGGTCGATACGCTCTCCGGCGGCGAGCGTCAGCGCGTGTGGCTGGCGATGCTGCTAGCCCAGGGCAGCCGCTATCTGCTGCTGGATGAACCGCTGGCGGCGCTGGATATCGCCCACCAGATCGAGGTGATGGAGCTGGTCTCACATCTCAGCCACACCCTGGGACTGGGCATCATCATCGTGCTGCACGACATCAATCTGGCGGCGCGATATTGCGACCGTCTGGTAGCGCTCCACAGTGGCAAGGTGCTGGCCGAAGGCGCGCCCGACGAGATGATGAATCCCGCCACGCTCAAGGATATCTATGGCGTCGAGATGCAGGTGATCACCCCGGCGCATGGCCAGCAGCAGATCGCGGTGCCGGTATGAAGTGGCTGATGGCACTGATCGGCCTGAGCCTGCTGGCCGCGGGGTCCGCCAGCGCCGCCACGACGGGTGACGCCCATGAGGCACCAGCGGGCTTCGTCGATCGCCCCGTCGTGGCGCTGGACTGGACCCTGGCCGAGACCCTGACCGGACTCGGGGTGCGCGCCATGGGCGTGGGCCAGGTGGAGACCTACGCCAGCTGGGTGGCTCAACCGGCGCTACCTCAAGGCACGCGGGATCTCGGCCTGCGCACCCAACCGAATCTGGAGCAGCTGGCCGCCCTCGCCCCCGATGACATCCTGATCAGCCCGATGCTCGCCAGCCTCACGCCACGCCTGTCGACCATCGCGCCGGTCACCAGTGTCGCCATCTATACCCCGGATGCCGACACCTGGCAGACGCTGGTCGCGGCGACCCGCCAGCTGGGCAAGCTGACGCAGCGCGAGCCACAGGCCGAGCAACTGATTCGCCAGAGCACGGCCCGACTGGCCGGCTACGCTGCCGCCTTGCGCCAGCAGAGCGCTCGCACTGGCCAGGCGCTGCGCCCCCTGCTGATGGTGCAGTTCATGGATGACCGCCATGTGCGCATCTTCGGTGACAACAGCCTGTTCCAGGCGGTGATCGAGCGCATGGGCATCGACAATGCCTGGCAAGGCGATACCAATGCCTGGGGCTTCGCCACCGTCAGTCTCGAGAAGCTGGTGACCCTCAAGGGCCGCATGGTGGTGGTGGAGCCCCTGCCACCCGGCGGACGCGAGGCCCTGGCGCGCAATGGTCTGTGGCAGGCCATGCCCGGCGTGCGTGAGAACAGCGCTGCCTCGGCGCCGCTGTTCCTGCCGCCGGTATGGAGCTTCGGCGCCCTGCCCTCGGCCAATCGCTTCGCCGACCTGCTCGCCGATCATCTGCTTGACGAGGATCTGCTTGACGATCATCTGTTCAACGACCACACGGACACGGCACTCGACGGCGAGCCGGCACCTGAGGGAGAGATCACCGATGGCCACCCCTGAGCAGGTCATGAGAGAGCGTTCCTCTTCCGCCCCCAGTCCCCTTCGACTCACTCCCGGCAGAGCCTGCAGTCTGCTCACGCTGGCCCTGCTGGTGCTGGGCAGCCTCGCCCTCAACCGTGACGGCCTGAGCCTGATGCAGGGCCTGACGGCGTTGTGGTCATCCCCCGATGTCACGAATGCCGCCAGTCTCGGCCAGGCAGACAGTGCCCTGCTCTCCGCCCAGCTGGTGGCCCATGTCAGCTGGTGGCCGCGATTGCTCTGCGCGCTGCTGGCCGGGGCTGCGCTGGGCATGGCGGGGGTGCTGATGCAGCAGGTGCTGCGCAACCCGCTGGCCGCGCCCACCACCCTTGGCGTTGCCAGCGGCGCGAGTCTGGCGATGATGCTGGCGACGCTGTTCGCCCCGGCGCTGATGGCCGGCACGGGTCTTGGAGGTGACGGCTTCCAGCTCGGCCGAGAATGGGTCGCGCTGGCCGGTGGCCTGGCCGCCATGGGGCTGGTATTCGCGCTGGCCTGGGCACGCGGCATGTCACCGACCGTGGTGGTGCTGGCGGGCCTGGTGGTCAACCTCTACATCGGCGCGCTGGGCATGGTGCTGTTGCTGTTCCATCAGGAAGCCCTGCACGGCACCCTGGTATGGGGCGCAGGCTCGCTGGCGCAGAACGGCTGGGACGGCGTGACCACGCTGATCACCCGTCTGCTGCCGGGCATGCTGCTGGCACTGGTGCTGATGCGCCCGCTGGCGGTGCTGGATCTCGACGAGGCCAATGCCAGAAGCCTGGGCGTCTCGCTGCGCAAGCTGCGTCTGATGAGCCTGGGGCTGGCGGTATTCCTGAGCGCCTGCGTGGTCAGCGTGCTGGGCATCATCGGCTTCATCGGCCTGGCCGCGCCGGCCTGCGTGCGTCTGATGGGCGCACGCCGCCTGGGTCAGCGCCTGCTGTGGGCACCGCTGTTCGGGGCACTGCTGCTGGCGGTGACGGACCTGGTGGTCGCCAGTCTCGATGGCCTGCTGCCCAACCTGATTCCCACCGGCGCGATGACGGCGGCCCTCGGCGCGCCGCTGCTGCTGTGGCTGATTCCGCGCCTGAAGATGGCGCAGGGAGCAGGCCCCGCCAGTCATCACGGCATGTCACTGACGCATCGTCATCCCCGTCCCGACCGCCTGCTGGGCTGGCTGCTGGCCGGGGTCATCATCGCCCTGCTGCTGGCGCTTCTCGTCGGCAATGGCGCCGATGGCTGGACGCTTGGCGGTGACATGCTCCAACAGTTGCTGTCAGGCCAGACCAGCGTGCTGGACTTCCGCCTGCCACGCGTGCTGGCGGCGGCAGGCGCCGGCGTGCTGCTGGCCCTCGCCGGGACGCTGTTGCAGCGCCTGACCAGCAACCCGATGGCCAGCCCCGAGATTCTCGGCATCAGCGGCGGCACCGCCATCGCGTTGATGCTGACACTGCTGCTGGTGCCGGAACCGGGCCAGCTGACCCTGCTGGGCGCGGGCGTCTGCGGGGCACTGGCCTGTCTGGCGCTGCTGGTGGCGCTCAATCATCGCAGCGGTTTCATCCCCGAACGCGTGCTGCTGTGCGGGGTGGCGATCACGGCGCTCTACGATGCGGTGCGCGGCATCATCCTCGCCGATGGGGACCCGCGCGGTCAGCAGATTCTGGCCTGGCTGTCCGGCTCCACCTACTACGTGGGCCTCTCCGCGGCGGTTGGCGTGCTCGCGCTGGCGATCGTCGCGGTGCTGCTGGTGCGCCCGCTGGCGCGCTGGCTGGACATCCTGCCGCTGGGCACGGCGAGCGCCAGTGCGCTGGGCATCGGCGTGACCCGCGCCCGTCTGGTGCTGCTGGGTGCGGTGGCGGTGCTCACCGCGCTGGCGACCCTGATCGTCGGCCCGCTGTCCTTCGTCGGCCTGCTGGCACCGCATCTGGCGCGTCTGCTGGGGCTGAGCCGCGCGCGAGATCACATGCTCGGCGCGGTGCTGTGTGGGGCGCTGCTGATGGTGCTGGCGGACTGGCTGGGGCGCCAGCTGCTCTCGCCCTACGAGATCCCCGCCGGCCTGATGGCCTCGCTGATCGGCGGCAGCTACTTCCTGTGGAGCCTGCGCAAGTCGGGCTGATGCCCCCTCGATGAGAGGCCTCACCGCCAGAAGACACGACGCCAGAAGACACGAAGCCCGCGACCTCCTGATCGCGGGCTTCGTGTTTCAGCGTTTCTCTTTTCGCAATCTGCACTCAGTTGCCGAACACCACCGTGCGCCTGTCATGCAGGAAGACGCGGCGCTCGAGGTGATAACGCACGCCACGCGACAGGGTCAGGCACTCGATATCACGACCCTTGGCGATCAGGTCTTCCGGATAGTGGGCGTGATCCACCGTCTCGACGCCCTGGGTGATGATCGGCCCTTCATCGAGATCATCGTTGATGTAGTGCGCGGTGGCACCGACCAGCTTGACGCCCTTCTCGTAGGCCTGGTGATAGGGGCGCGCGCCCTTGAAGCCCGGCAGCAGCGAGTGGTGGATGTTGATCGCCCGCCCCGAGAGCTTCTCGCACATGTCGCTCGACAGCACCTGCATGTAGCGCGCCAGAATCACCAGCTCGGCGCCGGTGTCCTGCACGATCTTCCACACCTGCGCTTCCTGCTCGGCCTTGGTCTCGGCGGTGATCGGCAGGTGGTGATAGGGCAGGCCATGCCACTCGGCCAGCGGCGCCATGTCCGGGTGGTTGGAGATGACGGCGGTGATGTCCATCGGCAGCTGGCCGATGCGATGCCGATAGAGCAGGTCGTTCAGGCAGTGGTCCGAGCGCGAGACCATGATGACCACCTTCATGCGCTCCTCCGGCGCACTCAGGCTGACGTCCATCTCGAAGTCGGCGGCACGCGTGCCCAGCCCCTGCTCGAAACCGGCGGCGTCAAAGCTGTCGCTGAGTTCGCCGGCCTCGGTCTGGGGCCGGAATTCGGCCCGGATGAAGAAGCGCCCCGACAGGCGGTCATCGAAGGAATTGAGCTCGGTGATATAGCAGCCCTGCTCGCGCAGGTAGCGTGTCACGACGTCCACCGTGCCGATACGGCTGGGACATTGGGCGGTCAGAATCCAGGTATCACGCATACATAGGTGCCTGTCATGTAAGGATTATTCATTGTTGGAAGCTGCAACGTCAGGGTTGCATCCGGGGCCCTGCGCGACAAACCAATATTATTGAGGCGGGCTTCAGTATTTCTGAAGCCCGCCTCCTGGCCCGGGCAAGGCCCCTGGCAGCCGATTCAGGTCATGGCGTGCGCCTGCGACAGAGCTCTCTCCAGACGCAGATCCCGCCAGACGCATATCTCTCCAGACGCAGATCCCCCCAGACACAGATCTCAGGCCTTGATGCAGACCCCGAATTCCTCGCTGGCATCCAGCAGCCAGCGGCCGAGGTAATCGGCGAAGCTTCTGCGCACCACCAGCTCGAATTCGCTCTCGCTGACGCGGCGCAGCACCAGCGTCGCCTTGGCGAACACCGCCGGTACGCCCCGCCCGACCGGGAAGGCTCGCGGGTGCACATCGGTGGGCGTCGACTTCATCAGCACCTGACGCGCCTGGTCGCCACTCAGCGAGATGACGGTCTGGCCACCACTGACGTTGACCACCTGATAGCGCCCCGAAAGCCGCTCATGCAGCGCCTTCTCGACAGCGAAGGCTTCCTCGCCGGGCACCAGGATCAGCCACTCATCCGGTGACAGCCACTGGATCGAGCGACCGCCCTCATTCTGGTGGAGAGTTGCCGGTGTCAGCGGCAGCGCCAGACCCAGCGCCGCCTCGACCCCCTCGGCGAAGCCCGGCTGCGCGGGGTCACCGCGCAGCGTCAGATGACCGAGAAACGCCTTCTCCTGCAGCACGACGCCGGCATCGCCGTCATCGCGGGCCGTGAACAGATGCGCCAGCGGCGAACGGGCGCTCTGGGCGTGAACTTCAGGCGTCGGGCGCTGGTCGATCACTGACGTCTGAGAACTTGTCATGTCCTGCGGCTGCGCCTCGACGGCGGCACCCGCTTGCGGGTCGAGTGTGGTGGCATCAGACATGCTGGCGCTCCCCTTTCTTGTCGTAGAACACCGGTGAGGTGATTTCGGCTTCCAGCGTCGTGCCATCGGCCTGCGGCAGGAACACCGTCTCGCCGATGCGCTTGGCACCGCCCTTGACCACCGCCAGCGCGAAGCCATGTCCCAGCGTCGGGCTGTAGTAGCTGGAGGTCACGTGGCCGACCATCGGCATCGGGATGGCGTGCTCGGGGTCGAAGACGATCTGCGAGCCTTCCGGCAGCACGATGCGCTCATCGCCGGCCTTCTTGCGCGTCGGAATCAGGCCGACCATCTGCTTGCGGTCATCGCGGCGGGTATCCGGACGCGACAGCGCACGCTTGCCGATCCAGGAATACGGCTTGTTGTAGCCGACACACCACTGCATGCCGAGGTCTTCCGGGGTGATCGAGCCATCGGTGTCCTGACCGACGATGATGAAGCCCTTCTCGGCGCGCAGCACGTGCATGGTCTCGGTGCCGTAGGGCGTGAGGCCGTACTGCTTGCCGCACTCGAACAGACGCTTCCAGACATGCAGCCCGTAGTTGGCCGACACGTTGAGCTCGTAGGACAGCTCGCCGGTGAAGGAGATGCGGAAGATGCGCCCGGGAATGTCGGCGATCAGCCCTTCACGGACTTCCATGAACTTGAAGCTGTCGCGGTCGAGGTCGATATCGGTCAGCTCGCCGACCAGCGCACGCGCCTCGGGGCCGGTGACGGTCAGGGTCGCCCAGTGATCGGTGACGCTGGTCATCTGCACGTCCAGCTCCGGCCATTCGGTCTGGTGCCACAGTTCCAGCCACTCAAGGATCGAGGCCGCGCCACCGGTGGTGGTGGTCATCAGGAAGTGATCTTCGGCCAGACAGGTGGTGACACCGTCGTCCATCACCATGCCGTCGTCGTGACACATCAGGCCGTAGCGCGCCTTGCCGACGCCCAGCTTGGCCCAGGCGTTGGTGTAGATGCGGTTGAGGAATTCGCGCGCATCGCGACCGGTGATGTCGATCTTGCCCAGGGTCGAGGCATCCAGCACGCCGACCTTCTCGCGCACCGCCAGACACTCGCGCTCGACGGCGGCATGCATGTCCTCACTGCCCTGCGGGTAGTACCACGGGCGCTTCCACTGGCCGACATCCTCGAACTTGGCGCCTTGCGCCACGTGCCATTCGTGCATCGCGGTGTAGCGGATCGGGTCGAACAGCTCGCCGCAGTGACGGCCGACGATGGCGCCGAAGGTCACCGGCGTGTAGTTGGGGCGGAACACGGTGGTGCCGGTGTCGGGGATGGTCTGCCCCAGACAGCGCGCGGCGACCGCCATGCCGTTGATGTTGCCCAGCTTGCCCTGGTCGGTACCGAAGCCCATCGCGGTGTAGCGCTTGACGTGCTCGATGGACTCGAAGCCTTCGCGGGTGGCGAGCTCGATCCCGGCGGCGGTGACGTCGTTCTGCAGATCGACGAACTGCTTGGGTGCGCGTGCGGTGGGCTTGTCATGCGGCACCTGATAGAGCGGCAGCATCGGGGACTCCGCAAGCTCGGACACCGCTGGCACCTCGGCCTGGGCGATCTCGAACTCGCAGGCTTCCACCGCGGCGACACCGCTGGCATAGGCCGCGACCAGCGCATCTTCCAGCGCGAAGCTGCCATTGGCGGCGCCACAGGCATCGAAGCCCTTGAGCATCGGTGCGCCCAGCGCCGGCAGGAAGCCGTGGATCTCATCACTCCACACCGGACGCGCGCCGGTGTGCGCCGCCAGGTGAACCACCGGGCTGTAGCCGCCGGAGCTGGCGATGGTGTCGCAGGCGAGCTCTTCCACTTCACCGGTGACAGCGAAGCCATCGATATCGATGGCCGCGATGCGCGCGCCTGTCACGCGGCGCTCGCCCTTGGCCTCGATCACGGCGGAGCCGGCGATGATGCGGATACCCGCGGCACGCGCCGCCTCGACCATCACGCCGGCAGGGGCCGGACGCGCATCGGCGATCGCGACCACCTCACGGCCGGCCGCCTTCCATGCCAGCGCCGCGCGATAGGCATGGTCGTTGTTGACCGACAGCACCAGCCTGTTGCCGGCGGCGACGCCGTAACGGGTCAGATAGGTGGTGACGGCACCGGCCAGCAGGTTGCCCGGCACATCGTTGTGGCTGTAGACCAGTGGCCGCTCGTGAGCGCCGGTGGCCATGATGACGCGGTGGGCGCGCACGCGATGCAGACGGGAGCGTGCCTGCTGGGCGCCACGGGCATTGCGCGGTGCGAGATCGGCCTGATGCTCGGTGCGGCGCTCGTGCAGCGTAACGAAGTTGTGATCGTGATAGCCGTTGGCGGTGGTGCGCGGCAGTAACTGCACATCCTCACAGGCCGCAAGCTCCGCCAGCACGGCGTCACGCCATTCGATGGCGGGCTTGCCGTCCAGGGTCTGATCGAGACAGTCCGCCGACATGGAGAGCAGTGAGCCACCCAGCTCTTCCTGCTCGTCACACAGGATGACGCGCGCGCCACTGCGGGCCGCGACCAGCGCCGCCATCAGGCCCGCCGGGCCGGAGCCGATCACCAGCACATCGGTGTGCTGATGCAGGTGATCATAGATGTCCGGGTCCTCCTCGAGCGGAGAACGCCCGAGACCGGCGGCCTTGCGGATGTACTTCTCATACGTCATCCACAGCGAGGCCGGCGCCATGAAGGTCTTGTAGTAGAAGCCCGGCGGCATGAACTTGCCGCCCAGCTTGCCGACCTGCGGCAGGAAACGGCTCATCAGGTCCTTCTGGGCCTTGACCCAGCCGCTGACGGCGTGGGCTTCCAGGCCGTCGTAAAGCGCCTGCTGGGTGGCACGCACGTTGGGCACCTGGCCCGCTTCGGTGCTGCCCAGCTGCAGGATGGCGTTGGGCTCTTCGGCACCGGCGGCGACCAGGCCCCGCGGACGCGCATACTTGAAGCTGGCGTTGAGCACATCGAGGCCGTTGGCCATCAGCGCCGAGGCGAGGGTATCGCCTGCCAGGCCCTGATAACGCTTGCCATTGAAGGTGAAGGTCAGCGGCGTGGCGCGATCGATGCGTCCACCCGAGGCGAGACGGCGCGGGGCAGCGGCGGTCTGGTGGTCTTGCTGGCTCATGCGCTCACCCCCTTGGCTTGCGTGGTCGGATCGGCTTTCGTCTCACCGGTGATGGTGGGCTGCTCGCCCATGCGATAGGTCTCGAGAATCTCGTAGGTCACGGTGTGGCGGGTGATGTTGAAATACTTGCGACAGCCCACGGCGTGAATCCACAGCTCGTGGTGGACGCCACGCGGGTTGTTGCGGAAGAACAGATAATCCCCCCACTCGGCATCGGAGCAGGCTTCGGGGTCCTTCGGGCGCTCGATATGCGCCTGGCCCTTGACGTGGAATTCCTCTTCCTCGCGCAGCTCGCCGCAGTAGGGACAGAAGATATGCATCATGGTCGGTCGTCTCCTGACGGCAGGTTCAGTGCGCGACGCCGGCGGCGCCATGTTCGTCGATCAGCTTGCCCGTGTTGAAACGGTCATAGGAGAAGGGTTCTGCCAGCGGATGGGTGCGCCCCTTGGCCAGTGTCCAGGCAAAGACGTTGCCGGAACCGGGCGTGGCCTTGAAGCCACCGGTGCCCCAACCGCAGTTGAAATAGAGCCCCTTCACGGGCGTCTTGGAAATGATCGGGCAGGCGTCCGGACAGGTGTCGACGATGCCGCCCCACTGACGGTTCATGCGCACCCGCGAGAAGATCGGGAACATCTCGACGATGGCCTGCAGGGTGTGCTCGATGGTCGGGTAGCTGCCACGCTGGCCGTAGCCCACGTAGCCGTCGATGCCGGCCCCGATGACCAGGTCACCCTTGTCGGACTGGCTGACATAGCCGTGGACGTGGTTGGACATCACCACGGTGTCGAGAATCGGCTTGAGCGGTTCGGACACCAGCGCCTGCAGCGGGTGGGATTCCAGCGGCAGACGGAAGCCGGCCTTCTCGGCCATCACCCCGGAGTTGCCGGCGGTGACCACGCCGACACGCTTGGCACCGATGAAGCCGCGCGAGGTTTCCACCCCGACGATGGCGCCATCCTGCTTGCGGAACCCGGTGACCTCGGTCTGCTGGATCAGGTCGACGCCGAGGCTGTCGGCACCGCGCGCGAAGCCCCAGGCCACGGCGTCGTGACGCGCCACGCCACCGCGCGGCTGCCAGGAGGCACCGAGAATCGGATAGCGTGCCCGGCTGGAGCAGTCCATCGCCGGTACCAGTTCCTGCACCTGCTGGGTGTCCAGCACCTCACCGTCGATGCCCTGCAGACGGTTGGCGTTCACGCGGCGCTGGATGTCACGCATGTCCTGCAGGGTGTGGCCCAGGTTGAGCACGCCACGCTGGGAGAACATCACGTTGTAGTTCAGGTCCTGGGACAGGCCTTCCCACAGTTTCATGGAGTGCTCGTAAAGCGCCGCCGCCTCGTCCCACAGATAGTTGGAGCGCACCAGGGTGGTGTTGCGCGCGGTGTTGCCACCGCCCAGCCAGCCCTTCTCGATCACCGCGACATTGGTGATGCCGTGCTCCTTGGCCAGGTAGTAGGCCGTGGCCAGTCCATGCCCGCCGCCACCGACGATGATGACGTCGTATTCCTTCTTGGGTTCTGGGCTACGCCAGACCTTCTGCCAGTTCTCATGGTGGCTGAGCGCATGCTTGACCAGCCCGAATCCCGAGTAACGCTGCATTTGCCACCCTCCTCACATCTTTGCCACCGCAAGCGCTGTCCGGTGCTCTCGCCCGAGTGATGTCTGTTGTTGTCACCCGAGTGATGTCTCTGCGCTTGCGGCATGTGTCGTGGTTATCGTTGTCTCTCGCCAGCGCCCTGTTCAGGCAATCTCGGCGGTATCAGTGATGCTGGCGGAGGCGTAGACCGGGAAGCGTGCACAGACTTCCTCGACCTTGCCGCGCACTTCAGCCTCGACCTTGTCGCTCTCGCCGCTGGACAGCGCGTCGAGCAGGTCGCAGATCCAGCCGGCCAGCGCCTCGCATTCCGCCTCGCCGAAGCCGCGCGTGGTGGCGGCCGGTGTGCCGATGCGCAGGCCGGAGGTCACGAAGGGACTCTGCGGATCATTGGGTACGCTGTTCTTGTTGACGGTGATGTGGGCGCGGCCCAGAGAGGCATCCGCGTCCTTGCCGGTCACGCCCTGACGGATCAGCGAGACGAGGAACAGGTGGTCATCGGTGCCACCGGAGACGACGTCATAGCCGCGTTCCATGAAGACGTGAGCCATCACGCGAGCATTGGCGATCACGCGCGCCTGATAGCTGACGAAGTCCTGGCTCATCGCCTCCTTGAAGGCCGCGGCCTTGGCAGCGATGACATGCATCAGCGGGCCACCCTGCTGACCCGGGAAGACGGCACCATTGAGCTTCTTGTACAGTGCCTCGTCGCCGGTGGCGGAGAGAATCAGGCCGCCACGCGGGCCGCGCAGGGTCTTGTGCGTGGTGGTGGTGACGACATGGGCGTGGGGGATCGGGCTCGGGTAGTGGCCCGCCGCGACCAGACCGGCCACGTGGGCCATGTCGACCATCAGCCAGGCACCGATCTCGTCGGCGATGTCGCGGAAACGACGCCAGTTGACCACGCGGGAGTAGGCGGAGAAGCCGGCGATGATCATCTTCGGCTTGTGCTCGCGCGCCAGACGCTCCATCTCCTCGTAGTCCAGCTCGCCGCTTTCGGTCAGGCCGTACTGGATGGCGTTGTAGTGCTTGCCGGAGAAGTTGG
Organism: Cobetia sp. 14N.309.X.WAT.E.A4; assembly: GCF_030397495.1. NCBI lineage: Bacteria > Pseudomonadati > Pseudomonadota > Gammaproteobacteria > Oceanospirillales > Halomonadaceae > Cobetia > Cobetia sp. 14N.309.X.WAT.E.A4. The sequence continues at coordinate 301,124 of NZ_JAPNXT010000002.1, read as the reverse complement.
GGGCGGCACCGTGGGTCAGGTGACCGCCATGCGCCAGGCTCATGCCGAGAATGGTGTCGCCCGGCGAGACCAGCGCCATGAACACGGCGGCATTGGCCTGGGCACCGGAGTGCGGCTGCACGTTGGCGTAGTCACAGCCGAACAGCGCACAGGCACGTTCGATGGCCAGTGTCTCGACCTTGTCGACGAATTCGCAGCCACCGTAGTAGCGCTTGCCCGGATACCCTTCGGCGTACTTGTTGGTCAGCTGGCTGCCCTGGGCTTCCATCACCAGCGGGCTTGCATAGTTCTCGGAGGCGATCAGCTCGATATGCGCTTCCTGACGCGCTGTCTCTTCGAGGATGGCCTCGGCCAGAGCGGGATCGAGTCTGGCCAGTCGGTCATCACGGGTGTAGCCATGTTGCTGAGACATTGCGCGCCTCCGGTTATCGGATGTTGTCGTTGGAAATGCAGAGGGGTCATGGAGACCCGGCAGGTCAAACCTTGCAGATGTGCTCCGATACTAGCCCCGCCCCTGACGGGCAGGCTGCTTGTCAGCGTCACCGTGCAGTGCGAATGCGACATGCCTGCGCAGATGCGACTCGGGCTGGCGCCACAAGGCAGGTATGCTAGCGACAGGCATATGCGAAGATACGCAGACAGCAAGGGCTGTCGCGCTCAGGGCGAAACGGGAAGACAAGGAGGAAGGTGGCATGTTGATGGAACTGCTGGCGGTGATGGCTCCGGTGCTGTGTGGCGCCGCCATCGGCTTCTTCTGGGTGCGCCTGGGCAATGAATACCCCATGGCCTTCGTCACCCGGCTGGTGCTCTACATCGGCACACCGGCACTGATTCTCAACGCGTTGGGCAGTGCCGAGATCGACAATTCCAGCTTCCTGCGCACGGGCCTGGCGACCCTCACGGTGATGGCGCTGCTGCTGGCCCTGAGCTGGCCGTTCTCCCGCCTGATCGGCAAGCCGTGGAAGGTCGCGGTGGCTCCGCTGCTGTTCTCCAACGTCGGCAACATGGGCCTGCCCGTGTCCCTGTATGCCTTCGGCCAGGCCGGCTTCGCCTACGCCATCACCATCATGGTCACCATGTCGCTTCTGCAGTTCACGCTCGGTGCCTGGCTTGCCAGCACCAGCGGCAACCCGCTGCGCAGCGTCGTGCGATCCCCGACCATCTGGGCCAGTATCCTCGCCACCACCCTGCTGCTCAGTGACATCCACATGCCGCGCTTCGTGGCCAACAGCCTGGAGCTGATCTCCGGCTTCACCGTGCCGCTGATGCTGATCACCCTTGGCGTCTCGCTGGCCAGTATCCGCGTCAGGAATCTGGCGGCAGGCGTGGGCTTCAGCGCCCTGCGCATCCCCTTCGCCGCCGCCTGCGCCTGGGGAATCGGCACGCTGCTGGAGCTGCCGCCGATGGCGTTGCACGTGCTGGTGATGCAGATGGCCATGCCGGTGGCGGTCTACAACTACATGTTTGCCCAGAAGGCAGGCCGCGAGCCGGAATACGTGGCCACGCTGGTCTTCTGCTCGACCCTGGCGGCCTTCCTCTACCTGCCGGCGCTGCTCGCCGTGCTGGGGGCCGAGATGGGGCAGTGATGCCTGCCGGGCACGCCCCGGCGCTTGCTCGGCGCATGAAAAAACCACGCAGGCCGAGGCATGCGTGGTCGTGGGTATCTTCCTGCAGAAAGTAGCCGCACCGCGGGAGCCCATCTCCACATGCCCAGGCATGCGTCGTGCTCCCGCAGTGCGAAACTTTCCTGTTCTGCCGGCTGTTCTAGTCGTCCGTCACTGCCTCTCAGCCTGGGGGCAGTGAACCGTTCCCTTGATGAGACATTGCCCTTTCTTCCGATTTTCCCGTGACGGGAGTGGCCATCACGCATCGTTCAGGATGTCTTCCGCTCTCGATCTGCAGCTGGAAGCTGGCAGAGGAAGTGTCGGTCTCTGGTGCACGATACGGGGATCGCGCTTGCGGGCACCCCGCAACGACCTTCCTGACAGCCAGCAGGCTTCCTGTCGGCAACACCTGAAGCGTAGTCTCGAGGCCGGCACTTCCTCCAGATGGTTTGTGCCGTCATCCTGCGCGAGTCGACTTGCTCATGAACCTGAGCATGAAGTCGTAGAACCCTCATGCTTGAGGCGCTCAACCGTGCGCCTGCAGCGGTCGTCCCGCCTGTGCGGTCTGCCGTGTCGTGTCCCGCAGTTGCGCCAGGGAGACCACGGCATGGCCCTTGTCCGCCCATTCGGCGCGCTCGGCATCGTCGGCGCGAACGATGAAGCGTCCCGCCAGGGTGTAAAGCAGCCCGATCAGCGGCGATAGCCAGCAGGCGAAGGCCAGCGGAATGTAGAGCAGCCCCTCGAGACTGCCACCACTGGTGATCAGCCCCAGCGAACTGATGACCACGGCGCCACTGGCATTCCAGGGCACCAGCGGCGAGACCAGCGTGCCACCCTCTTCCAGAGAGCGGGACAGATTGAGGGTCGAGTAGCCTTCGCCACGGAAGATCGGTGCGTACATGCGCCCCGGCAAGGCGATCGAGAGGTAGGGGTCGCCCGCGATGACGTTGGTCAGCGCGGCAGTGGAACTGGCCGCGACCTGCAGCCCGAAGATGCCGCGCACCTTGACCAGCACGGCGGCGCACAGCGCTTCGAGACAGCCGATCACCTCCAGCATCCCGCCGAAGGCCAGTGCGATCATCACCAGCAGGATGACCCAGGCCATCGACATGAGGCCGCCACGATTGAGCAGGCTGTCGATCTCGCTGACGCCGGTATTCAGGGTGTAGCCGCTCTGCATGTAACCGAACAGCGCCTTGATGGCCTCGCCCTGGACACCATAGGCCACTACCGCCCCGGCCAGCACCCCGACGAACAGCGCCGGCAACGCCGGCATGCGGGCGATGGCCAGTGTCATCACCAGCAGCGGCGGCACCAGCACCCACAGATTGAATTCGAAGGCCCCGTCCAGGCCCTGGGTAATCGCGGTGATACGCTCGAGATCCAGTGTCTGCCCGGCGGCGAGCAGGTTGCCGGCGACCAGGTAGATCACCAGGGCGATCAGCATCGAGGGGATGGTGGTGGGCATCATGTTGCGGATGTGGGCGAAAAGATTCACCCCGGTGACGGCGGGAGCGAGGTTGGTGGTGTCCGACAGGGGAGAGACCTTGTCGCCGAAGAAGGCCCCGGAGACCACGGCACCGGCCGTCCACCACGGTGGGATGCCGAAACCGGCGCCGATACCCATCAAGGCCAGCCCCACGGTGCCCACGGTGCCCCAGCTGGTGCCGAGCGTGACCGAGACCACCGAGCACAGCAGCATCGCGGTCGCGAGGAAGTATTCCGGCGAGATCAGCTTGAGCCCGTAATAGATGATCATCGGCACGCTGCCCGAGGCGATCCACACCCCGACCGTCATGCCGACAAGAATGAGGATGGCGATGGAGGGCAGGCCGACACGCACGATGCGCATCATGCCCTCTTCCATCGCCGACCAGCCGTGCCCCAGCTTCCAACCGACCAGCGCCGTCATGGCGACACCACAGATCAGCGGCACGTGAGGAGTGAATTCGCCAAAGACGAAGAGTTGCAGGGCCAGCACGGCCAGGGTTGCCAGAATCGGCAGGCTGGCCATGGGCAGAGAGGGGCGTTGCGGTGCATCAACATCACGAGTCATGAGGTATTGCTCCATTAGCCAGTTGTACTTGTTGTACCCCCACGCTAATCGACTGACGCCGCTCCAGATGGCTGACAGCGGCATCTACCTCCCTGAATGCGACATCGTCTACGACTTTCTGCCAATCACTTGCACGAGATTCATTCACCTCTCCTCAAACCTGTCGCCACTGTCATCTTGCCGGCGAGAGAGGGCGAGATCAGTAATCGATCACCACATCCCCGTTGGGCACGCTGCAGCAGGACAGGATGAAGCCATCCGCGACGTCTTCATCGGTGATGCCGCCGTTGTGCTCCATCGCGACCTCCCCGGAGACCTTCTGCACGCGGCAGGTGCCGCAGATGCCCATGCCGCAGGCCTTCGGGATATGCAGGCCGAGCTTGGCGGCGGCGGCGTGGACGGTCTCGCCCGGGGCGATCTGCACCGACTTGCCGGTCGTGGCGAACTCGACGCGCGTCAGGTCGGCGCGGTCCAGCTCATCGGCCAGCACTTCCGCCTGCTCGGCCTGCTCGATGGCCTCCTCCTCGACCTCCACCGGCGTGGCCCCGAAGGACTCCTCGTGGTAGCGGCTCATGTCGAAGCCATGGCTGCGAAGCAGATGCTTGATCGCATTCATGTAGGGGGTCGGGCCGCAGCAGAAGATCTCGCGCTCCATGAAGTCCGGCGCGATCATCTCGAGCATGGCGTCGGTCAGATAGCCGCGATAGCCCGACCAGGTCTGACCGGTCTCGAAGCGCTCGCAGATGATGTGCATGTTGAATTCCGGCACCCGCGAATCCATGAACTCGAGCTGACGCCAGAAGATGATGTCGCGCGGGCTGCGGGCGCTGTGCAAGAAGGCGATGTCCACGTTGGCATTGGTGTCGAAGTACCAGCGGGCCATCGACATCAGCGGCGTGATGCCAACCCCGCCTGACAGCATCAGGATGCGTTCCGCCGGATAGTCGATGCAGTTGAAGTTGCCCACCGGGCCGTGCACGGCCAGCTCGTCACCTTCGTTCAGATTGTCATGCAGCCAGTTGGAGACCAGTCCGCCCGGCACGCGCTTGACGGTGATCGAGAAGCTGTAGGGCACCGACGGCGAGCTGGAGATGGTGTAGGAGCGCATGATCTGCTGCGCATCGATCTCCAGCTCCAGGGTCACGAACTGCCCCGGCTTGAAGAAGAACATCACCGGCTGTTCGGCCATGAAACAGAAGGTGCGCACATCCCAGGTTTCCTGAATGACCTTCACGCAGCGCACGCTATGTCGACCGTTGGTCCAGGTCTGCGTCGTAACCGGATTGAAGTTGCTGAGTGTGGTGCTCATGAAGGCCTCGCTGGGCATGTTGTTCTTGGAGACATGTTCTTGAAGGGGCAGTGTCAGTTCTTGAAGAGACAGTGTCAGGCCACCCTGCGCTGCGTGCGCGACCAACGGTGGGACATGCTCTGGATTGTCGAGTCAGCGTCCGGCAAGCATTTATCCGTGCACGACAGAAACATGCCCGATCCCTCCAATCACGACCCCGCAGTGCCCTGCCCCCGCCTCACCGCTGCACCTGCCTGTGCCTCGAAGGCCCTGCGCAGACGACCGGCGTCGGAAATACATCATTGAGCGTCGCCATCAGACACAAGTCGCGACTTGACCTCAGCCACACTGCGATCCATGCGTGGCAAAGCCACCGGATATCATGCGGGCTGCCTGAACTTCCACGCTGACTATCCTGTTGAGCGAGCGGCCCCTCTACCTGCGCCGCCCTCGACACCCGAACCGACCAGGACAGGACGACGCACCGCGCGATGCATCGGCACTCACTCATAGGTGCGCTGACTCATAGGTGCGCTGACTCATAGGTGCGCTGATGTCTGCCGCGGTGCTGCCCGGCAATGGTCTGTTCACTCGTTTCCTCTGTCCCGGCTTCACAACAACAATGATCAGTACACTCACTCAACCCAAGGCGACCCTGCTCCCGGCGCCTACCGACCGTGCGAGGACATCGCGATGAGCGATCTATTGGAACACGCTCAGGACCAGCAGCGTCAGGCGGTACGCGAGGCCGCCGCGCGGCTTCTAGAGGCCCGCAGTCCCGGCTATACCCTGCCCCAGCCCTTCTACAATGATCAGCGCCTGTTCGATCTCGACATGAAGGAGATCTTCGAGCGCGAGTGGCTGTTTGCCGGTCTCGGCAGCGAGATCCCGCTCAAGGGCAACTTCATGACCATGGACGTGGGCAACAGCCCGATCATCATCGTGCGCGGTGACAACGGGGCCATCCATGCCTTCCATAACGTCTGTCGCCATCGCGGGTCTCGACTGTGCAGCACCGAGCGCGGCAAGGTTGCCAAGCTGGTGTGCGGCTATCACAAGTGGACCTATGAACTGGATGGCCGTCTGCTGTTCGCCGGTTCCGACATGGGCACCACCTTCGATACCAGTGACTACGGCCTGCACCCCGTCCACGTACGTTCAGCCGGCGGCATGCTGTTCATCAACCTCGCCGAGCAGCCCGAGAACTGTGAGCCGTTCTTCAAGACACTGGAGTTCTACCTCAAGCCCTACGACATGGAGAACGTCAAGGTCGCGGCCAGCTCCTCCATCATCGAGGAAGGCAACTGGAAGCTGGTGATCGAGAACAATCGCGAGTGCTATCACTGCGACGGCTCCCACCCGGAGCTGCTCAACACCCTGCAGGAATTCGATGACACCGATGACCCGCGTGCCACCGAAGCCTACAAGGCGCTGGTCGCCAAGAAGCAGGCCGACTGGGATGCCGAGAAGGTGCCCTATCAGCTGGTGCGCTTCGGTCGCCGCAATCGCATGACGCGCACGCCGCTGCTGGAAGGCACCGTCTCGATGACCACGGACGGCACGCCGGCGTGCAAGAAGCTGCTGGGTCGCCTGCAGAGCCCCGACATGGGCTCGCTGCGAATCCTCAACCTGCCCAACTCCTGGAACCACTTCATGGGCGATCACGCCGTGGTCTTCCAGGTCGACCCGATCGGCCCCCTCAAGACCCGCGTGACCACCAAGTGGCTGGTGCACAAGGACGCGGTGGAAGGGGTCGACTACGACCTGGCGAAGCTGCGCAAGGTATGGGACGCCACCAATGATCAGGACCGTCAGCTGGTGGAAGAGAACCAGCGCGGCGTCAACTCCAGCGCCTATCAGCCCGGCCCCTACTCGGCGACCTTCGAGTTCGGTGTCGTCGACTTCGTCGACTGGTATGCCGAGCGCATGCAGGAAGCGCTCAAGGAACAACAGGAGCCGCATCTGCAGCTGGCCTGAGGGCTTGAGTCCTTGAGTCCTTGAGTCCTCGAAACCTGGACTCCAAAGGACAGACAAGAAAAAACCCGCCACCGGCAAGCCGGTGGCGGGTTTTTTTGGCTTTCACCCGGGCAACACGCCGAAGGCGGTCACCCGAGAGATACTACGGCTGGATTACAGCTGCGTGTCCAGACTCATCATCAGGCTGAGCGCCATGACGATGATGATGGAGAAGCCGAACAGCTTGCGTGCCCAGGAGGCATCAGGCTGATCCTTGAGGCGCCAGGCGGCCAGATACAGCCACCAGCCACCCGTGACGGTCGCGACTACCAGATACCAGATGCCGGTATATCCCCACAGTGTCAGCAACAGCGACACCGGGATGAAGCCGGCAATGTACCCCGTCACTACACGCTTGGCATGCTCCATGCCTCGCGCTACCGGGAGTACCGGAATATTGGCGGCCCGATAGTCATCGACACGGAACATGGCAATCGCATAGGAATGCGGCATCTGCCACATGCTGAAGATGATCAACAGCAGCAGCGCCCCCATGTCCGCCTGGCCGGTGACAGCCAGGTAACCGACCACTGGCGGCGCGGCGCCGGACAGTGAACCGATGAGGGTGCCATACACCGAGCCACGCTTGAGCCACATGCTGTAGGCCCCGACGTAGATCACGAAGCCCAGACCCACGGCGATCATCGCCATGAGATTGGTCATCGCGGCCAGAAGCCAGAAGCCCGCAAGGCCCAGCACGCTGCCGAAGACGAAGGCCCCCGTCAGCGAGATGTCGCCCTGCACCAGAGCACGGCCCTGGGTACGCGCCATGTGACGATCGATGTCGCGATCGATGCAGTTGTTGAACACACAGCCTGAGGCCACGATCAACGCCACCCCGACCAGGGTGGCGATGAACAGCGCCCAATCCACCTCACCACCGGAAGCGAGAAAGAAGCCGCCGCTGACGGTGATCAGGTTGCCGAAGATAATGCCCGGCTTGGTGGTACGCAGGTAGTCCTTGATCATCAGGCTCACGCTATTAGATGGGCATCATGTTCTGATTCAGCTCGATCATGATCCACATGGAACCACCAACGACGATTGCCACGATCACCAGGGTGAACAGCATGGCCATGACATTCCAGCTCTGCTCCTTGGAGCCGTCCAGGTGCAGGAAGAAGTACAGCTGCACGAAGACCTGAGCGATGGCGAAGCCGTAGATGGCCCAGATCACGCCGACACCCGGATCGTCCATCATCATCACCATCCCGAACGGGATGATGGTCAGGATGATGGAGAGGATCAGACCGGTCACGTACTGCTTGACGCTGCCGTGATTGTCGTTGTGGTCGTTGTTGGAATGGCTCATAGCATCACTCCTGTGAGATAGACGACGGTGAAGACGCAGATCCAGATGACGTCCAGGAAGTGCCAGAACAGGCTGAGCATCATCAGACGACCACGATGCATTTCCGTCAGGCCTTTCTGCTTGACCTGGATGATCAGCAGCGCCATCCAGACCAGACCGACGGTCACGTGCAGACCGTGGGTACCGACCAGCGTGAAGAAGGCTGACAGGAACGCGGACTTGTCCGGGCCATGGCCATTCACGATCAGGTGATGGAACTCATAGATTTCCATCGCGATGAAGCCCGCACCACAGGCGAAGGTGATCATCAGCCACTTGATCACCGCGGAGCTGTCTCCGCGGTTCATGCCCAGCATCGCCAGGCCGTAGGTGAAGCTCGAGGCCAGCAGCAGCGCGGTCTCGACCAGCACGAAGTCAAGCTCGAAGATCTCGGCGCCCGTCGGGCCACCGGCATACGCCTGGCTGAGTACCACATAGCCTGCGAACAGCATCGCGAACAGGATGCAGTCGCTCAGCAGATAGAGCCAGAAACCGAAGACCTTCAGGCCATTGGTATCGTGATGCTCGTGATCGTCATGGGCGTCGTGCGCCCCATCATGAGATGTCATTGCATTGTTCGCCATGATTACCCCTGAACCACTGTGTCGTTAGGTGTGCGGGCGCTGGGCAGGGCACGACGCTCGCGACCTTCGCGCTCGACACGCTCCACTTCCTCGACGGACACGTAGTAGTCGATGTCATAGTTGAAGGTGCGCACGATGAAGCTGACGGCCATGCCGACCAGCCCGACCACGGCCATCCACCAGATGTGCCAGATCAGCGCGAAACCGAACACCAGGCTGAAGGCGGAGATGATGACACCGGCCGCTGCGTTGCGCGGCATGTGGATCGGCGCATAAGGCTTCTTGGCCTCCTGCTCGATACCGCGTTCCTTCATTTCCCAGAACTCGTCGAGTTCAGAGACCTGCGGCTCGTGAGCGAAGTTGTAGAACGGTGCCGGTGAAGTGGTGCTCCACTCCAGCGTACGCGCGCCCCAGATATCGCCAGTGGTGTCCTGCAGCTTCTTGCGGTCCTTGATGCTGACCGCGATCTGGATCACGGTGCACGCGATACCGATCATGATCAGGCAGGCACCGATGAAGGCGACGACCAGGTACGGCACCCACAGCGGGTTGTCGACGTGCTGCAGACGACGGGTCATGCCCATGAAGCCGAGGATGTACAGCGGCATGAAGGCGAGGTAGAAGCCAGTGATCCAGAACCAGAAGGAACGCTTGCCCCACTTCTCGCACAGCATGAAGCCGGTCGCTTTCGGGAACCAGTAGGTGATACCGGCCATCGCACCGAAGACCACGCCGCCGATGATGACGTTGTGGAAGTGGGCGATCAGGAACAGCGAGTTGTGCAGGACGTAGTTGGCGCCCGGCACGGCCAGCAGGACACCGGTCATGCCACCGATGGTGAAGGTGACCATGAAGCCGAGGGTCCACAGCACCGGAGAGGTCATCTCGACACGACCGCGGTACATGGTGAACAGCCAGTTGAAGATCTTAACGCCCGTCGGGATCGAGATGATCATCGTCGCGATACCGAAGAAGGCATTCACGTCAGCGCCGGCACCCATGGTGAAGAAGTGGTGCAGCCAGACGACGAACGACAGGATCGTGATGACGATGGTCGCCCACACCAGAGAGGTGTAACCGAACAGCTTCTTCTTGGAGAAGGTGGAGATGACTTCGGAGAACACACCGAAGACCGGCAGCACCAGGATGTACACCTCAGGATGGCCCCAGGCCCAGATGAGGTTGACGTACATCATCATGTTTCCACCAAGGTCATTGGTGAAGAAGTGGAAATCAAGATAACGGTCGAGCGTCAGCATCGCGATGGTCGCGGTCAGGATCGGGAAGGCCGCGATGATCAGGACGTTGGCGCACAGTGCGGTCCAGGTGAAGACCGGCATTTTCATCAGGGTCATGCCCGGCGCACGCATCTTGAGGATGGTGGCGACGAAGTTGACACCTGTCAGCAGGGTACCGACACCGGAAATCTGCAATGACCAGATCCAGTAATCCACCCCGACCCCGGGACTGTAATTGGCCCCCGACAACGGCGGATAGGCCAGCCAGCCGGTCTTGGCGAACTCGCCCAGACCCAGCGAGATGTTGACCAGCAGCGCGCCGACCACGAACAGCCAGAAGCTCAGCGAGTTCAGGAACGGGAACGCCACGTCACGTGCGCCGATCTGCAGCGGCACGACGACGTTGATCAGACCGATGACCAGCGGCATCGCCACGAAGAAGATCATGATCACGCCGTGGGCAGTGAAGATCTGGTCGTAGTGATCCGGGGGCAGATAGCCGTGACCGCCGGTGGACGCCAGCATCTGCTGGGAACGCATCATGATCGCATCGGAGAAACCACGGATCAGCATCACCAGCGCGACGATGATGTACATCATGCCGATCTTCTTGTGATCGACAGAGGTGAACCACTCATTCCACAGGTAGGCCCACTTTTTCTTTACCGTGATGAAGCCGAACAGGGCTGCACCACCGAGGATTACCGCCGCAAGCACGATCATGACGATCGGCTCGTGATACGGAACAGCCTCTATTGTGAGTTTTCCAAGCATTGCTTATTCCTCGGTTGCCATCGCAGATTCAGCGTGACCGGCAGCGTCATGGCCTGACATGTCGTGGGCGGACTCGCCGTGATGCTTGCCCCCCATCTTCATGTCACCCATGCCCAGCTCCATGCCATCCATGTAGGGCGCCATGATCTGTTCGTACAGATTCGGCTTGACCTGACCATAGAAGGTGGGTGCCACGTCTTCGCTCGGCTCCTTGAGTGCCTCGTAGCCGGCGTCATCCAGCACCTTGCTGCTGCCACGCGCTTTCTCGATCCAGGCGTCGAAGTCGCCTTCGCTCATCACATGCGCCTTGAAGTGCATGTCAGCGAAGCCGGCGCCGCTGTAGCTGGCAGAGATACCGTCATAGGTACCCACTTCGTTGCCGATCAGGTGCAGGCGGTTTTCCATGCCTGCCATCGCGTAGATCTGGCTGCCGAGCTGCGGCACGAAGAACGAGTTCATCACGGTCTCGGAGGTGATGTGGAAGCGCACCTGGCGATCCACCGGCATGGCCAGCTCATTGACTGTCGCGATGCCCTGCTCCGGATAGATGAACAGCCACTTCCAGTCCATCGACACGACCTGAACCTCGATCGGCTCGCCGCCATCCTGGATCTCGGCACGCGGGTCCAGCTCATGCGTGCTCTTCCAGGTCAGGATGCCCAGCGCGAGGATGATCAGGCACGGAATGCCCCAGACCACGATCTCGATCTTGGTGGAATGCGCCCAGTTGGGCGTATAGGTCGCCTTGCTCTGCTTGGTATCGCGATAGCGCCAAGCAAACCACAGCGTCATGAAGATGACCGGGACAACGACCACGAGCATCAGGTAGGTAGCAGTCAGAATCAGCGACTTCTCGGATTCACCGATGGGTCCCTTGGGATCGAAGAGCACGGCATCACAGCCGGACAGCATCAACAATCCCGCGAGGATGGGGAGTCCCCGCAGAGCCCCCCGCATTAGGCTTTTTCTCATCTCACGACCTCGTTGGAACACGCCATGACGTCATGACGAGCCCACATGTGGAACACAGCGTTCGAAGAAATGACCAACAGGAAGCCGTCGATCGTTCGAACGAAATCAGAGGATTTCCCGCAGGCGGGGCACAGGATAGAGAAAAATCAGGGGGGCTGACTACGGGGCACACTGACGCAGGTAGTCGCACCTGCCGATCAATTTCCCCTCGCACGCGCAGCCAATCGCCATCGGGAGAGGACGATGCCCTCCCTCACGCGTTCGGGTTATGCCCTGACCACTGAACGAGGAACCTGACGAAGGCGTCAATCATGTTGACAGGCAACACGGCGTCACTTGGGCGACCAGACGCCAATCCGGTATTTCCTCCCTTCGAGGTGCCCTGACTCCTCCCGCCGACAAGGCTCTGGCCACCCCCGCATTGCGCGATGACCATTTCCCGACTCACGTGCCTTCCCAGGTCCACGAGCGCCCGCCGAGGCCCCACGGGAAACGCCAACCCCAAGCACGAAAAGAGTATAAAATTTCAACAAAACAATAAATACAGCAATATTCATCCAAAAAAGTGCGTGCAATGACACCCGCGCAAGGAGTGCCGCCTGGCAGAAACACCTCGTCACATCGAGACGCCTGACTGCCTGTCTACCGACGGACCGAGATCACCGACGTCTTTTTCACACTCTCAATTGCAAAAAATGCCGCACTTCGTTCCATTATAATTTCCCATCCTGCTCTGGAAATCGTGACGTAATTCTCCTTATATTGATTCACCATGACATTTTTCATTCCCGCACGAATGGATGAAATCGTTGTCACAATCCAGCGACTTCGTCCTCATCATTTGTTCATATTCAGACTTTTTTCATCAGATGACGACTCGCGCCATTTCATAAAAATTTTACAAATAAACACCAAATAGATACCAAATGGATACAAAAACACCACACAAGTGCCAGCCAAGTCTCTGAAAAGTCCTGCGGAGCCACCAGGCCTGAAGAACGTGATGGCATCTCAGGAACCATGTTTCAGCATCAGGTCAAGGGATGCGACAATTGACCACACCAGAAATGTCGCCAATGATCTTTCTGATTTTTCACTTTCCTTTTCCCGTACAGACTATCCTCCCGAATCATTGATACGCATGCCGCGGCGCAACGAGACTTGGAGGTTTGTTCCTGCAGGGACACGCGCTATCCTGCTGTTCACCCCCTTGCCGCAAGGGAGCAGGCGGCATGTCGAGACGAGATTCGAGACCCTGATGCAGCGCCGCTGGGCGATCACGAGCCCTGCCTTCTCGACGCCGCTTCTCGACGTCGAACCTCGCTTGCGCATCGCCCTCCCCTGCCAGGGGCACCTGTCTACCCGATGGAGCAGCGCCCGATGACGACTGACCAGCCCCCCTCCGCCAGCAATGCCCTGCTCGACGCCGACCAGCTGCCCGCCAGCATTCTCTATCGGCTGTTCTCGGGCAGCATCGCGCCGCGACCCATTGCCTGGGTCTCGACGATCGATGCCGCCGGCAATGCCAATCTGGCGCCGTTCTCGTTCTTCACCGTGGCAAGCGTCAATCCACCGGTGCTGGCCTTCAGCCCGCTGCGCAACGGCGAAGGGCGTACCAAGGACACTCTCGACAACCTCGGACAGGTGGCGGAATGTGTCATCCATATCGGGGGCGAGGCCATGAGCGAGGCACTCAATCTCACCAGTGCCAGCCTCGCGGCCAGCGAGGATGAATTCGCCCACGCCGGCTTGAACAAGCTAGCCATGCCGCCGCTGCAGGTCCCCCGCGTGGACGGCGCGCCGATCGCCTTCGGTTGCCGACTCCGCGACATCATCCATCTGGGAGACCAGCCCCTGTCCGGCTCACTGGTGCTCGCCGAGGTCGTGGTGGTCCATGCAGACCCCGAGGTCTGGGATGGCCGCCATGTCGACAATGAGGTGCTGCGCGCCATCGGGCGCATGGCCGGCAGCGATTATGCGCGCACCGACAGTCTCTTCAGCCTTGAGCGACCTGCCTGATCAGCCTTGAGCGACCTGCCTGATCAGCCTTGAGCGGGCCGAAACGCAGAGCGGGCCTGTCTGATGACAGGCCCGCTCAAGATGCTCTCGTGACTCTGGTGACTCACCTATCCCGCATCATTGCCCCAGAGGATTGACGGTGGCGGGGAAGCTTCAGCGCAACCCCGGCAGCAGGTACTTGTCGAGTGCCTGACGCACCGAAGGCAGCAGGATATCGGAGTGCATCACCAGCTCGCGCACCAGCTCCTGCAAGCCGGGCACCCCGACTTCCACATGCTTTCTCAACGCCATGCGCGCACAGGTGTCCGCGCAGGCATGTTCGGAAATCTGCACGCCCAGTGCCACCAGCCGCTCACGAAAGTCTTCGTGATCAATCAGCTCCACGATCATCATCGTCATTCTCCTTGCTCGCGGACGGCGGGCATTGTCATTGGTATTGACCCACTCTGTTCTGAGCATGGCCCTTCTGAGGATAGCCGAAACGTGCGGCGAGCCGTCTCCGACATTCTGGTCAGACCGAGGCACGCCCTGCGTATCCGCCAGCGCCACTGCCATAGGCATTTGCGCCAGACGGGCCCTGCCCTTTCCTTTCCTTTCCTTTCCCTCCTCTCACCTACCCTCGCGTTCAGGTGTCCAGACTGGCCGAAGCAGATTCGGCTCTGGCCAGGCGGCAGGCGGCGTACTTGAACTCGGGGATCTTGCCCACCGGGTCCAGCGCCGGATTGGTCAGCAGGTTGGCGGCGGCCTCGGCGTAGCAGAATGGCACGAAGACCATGCCGGCCGGCGTCAGCGGGTCCGCGCGGGTGGCCAGCGTGATCTGACCGCGCCGCGTGGTGATCGAGAGCGCCTCCCCCGCCGCGATCCCCAGTCGCTCCAGCTCGACGGGGTTGAGCGTGGCCACGGCGGCAGGTTCCAGACTGTCGAGCACGTACGCGCGGCGCGTCATCGAGCCGGTATGCCAGTGCTCCAGCTGACGGCCGGTGGTCAGTACCGTCGGATAGTCGTCATCCAGCGTCTCATCCGGCGGCGTGGGCCAGGTCGGCACGAATCGGGCCCGACCGCTGGCGCGCGGGAAGCCATCGCCGAACACCACATCCTCACCCTCGCCTCCCGGCGTCAGGCACGGGTAGGTCACCGAGTTCTCCTCGGACAGCCGCGCCCAGTCGATGTTGTCGAGGGAATCCATGCCCTGCTGCATCTCGGCGTAGATCTCCTGCGGCCCGGCGTAATCCCAGGCAAGCCCCATGCGCCGCGCCAGCTGCTGGGTGATCCACCAGTCCGGCTTGGCCTCGCCCGGGGCACGCAGTGCCGCCCGCCCGCGCTGCACCTGGCGATTGGTGTTGGTGACGCTGCCGTCCTTCTCCGGCCAGGCGTACGAGGGCAGCACCACATCGGCGAACTGCGCCGTCTCGGTGACGAAGATGTCCTGCACCACCAGATGCTCGAGATGCGCCAGCGCGCTGCGCGCGTGATCGAGATCCGGGTCCGACATCGCCGGATTCTCGCCGAGGATGTACATGCCGCGAATCTGATCGGCATGGATGGCGTGCATGATCTCCACCACCGTCAGGCCCGGTGTGGCCGAGAGCGGCGTATCCCACAGCGCTTCCAGTCGCGCGCGCGCCGCCGTGTCACCCACCGGCTGATAATCCGGGAAGACCATCGGAATCATCCCGGCATCCGAGGCGCCCTGGACATTGTTCTGCCCGCGCAGCGGGTGCAGGCCGGTGCCCTCCCGCCCGACATGGCCACACACCAGCGCCAGCGCGATCAGACAGCGGGCATTGTCGGTGCCGTGGGTGTGCTGCGAGATGCCCATGCCCCAGAAGATCATCGCGCGCTCGGCCGTCGCGTACTCACGGGCCACGGCGCGAATCTCCTCGGCCGCCACGCCGCACAGTGGCGACATCGCCTCCGGCGTCAATGCCGTGACGTGCTCCGCCAGGGCAGCGAAGTCCTCGGTATGCGCCTCGATATAGGCCTGATTGGCCAGCCCTTCGGTGATGATGACGTTGAGCATGGCATTGAACAGCGCCACGTCCGCCCCCGGCGTGAACTGGATCGAGCGATGCGCATGACGCCGCAGCGCCAGCGCGCGCGGGTCGATCACCACGATGCGCGTGCCTCGCCTGGCGGCGCGCTTGAAGAAGGTGGCGGCCACCGGATGATTGACGCCCGGGTTGCAGCCGGTCAGCACGATGAGGTCGGACTGCTCGGCCTGCATGAAGGAGGCGCTCACGCCGCCCGAGCCAACGCCTTCCATCAGCGCCGCCACTGAACTTGCATGACACAGCCGCGTGCAGTGATCGACATGATTGGAGCCGAAGCCGGTGCGCACCAGCTTCTGGAACAGCCACGCCTCCTCGTTGGTGCACTTGGCGCTGCCGAAGCCCGCCAGGCTATCGGGGCCATGCGTTCGCTTGAGGCGCATGAGCCCCTCGGCCGCGACCTCGAGGGCCTCGTCCCAGCTGGCCTCACGGAAGTGGGTCAGCGGGTGGGCGGGGTCAAAGTTCGCATCCAGCCCCTTGGCCACGCCGTCACGGCGGATCAGAGGGCGAATCAGGCGCTCCGGATGACGCGGATAATCGAAGCCGAAGCGTCCCTTCACGCACAGGCGTCCGTGATTGGAGGGGCCATCACGACCACTGACCGCGATGATGTTGTCGAGCCGCGCATCCGCGACCGGCTGACGGTGGCTGGTCGCTTCGCGAGTGATCGCGTCTGAGGGCGCACTGAGCTCTCGGACATCCGCCAGCGTCGCGGCCTGCTGGCCTTCGCCGACCAACGCCCCGCCGCTGCCACGACTGACCTGATACTCCAGCTGACAGCCCACGCCGCAGTACGGGCAGACGGAGGCGACGCGCGCATCGACGGCGGCGCTGTCGCCATGGCCTTGCTCATCCACCTGGGCGGCAGGCATCAGAGCACCGGTCGGGCAGGCCTGCACGCACTCGCCACAGGCGACGCAGGTGCTGTCGCCCATCGGGTCCTCGAGATCGAACACGATGCGCGTATTGCTGCCGCGCCCCGCCAGCCCGATCACGTCATTGACCTGCACCTCGCGACAGGCGCGTACGCACAGGCCGCAGCTGATGCAGGCGTCATGATTGACCGCCATCGCGGCATGGGAGTGATCGAGAGCGCTGGCCGGCGTCGGCAGCCACTCTTCAACCGTATCCCCCAGCCACTCACGGACCGTCTCGCGGGCACCGCCCAGCGTCTCGCGAGCGTGCCCGACATCCACCGCCAGCAGCTCGGCCATCGCCATGAAGTGACTGCTGACATCGGGGTTATGGGCCTCGGCTGGCATGTCGGCGGCGAGCAGTTCCACCACCATCGCGCGCGCCGCACCCGCCCGCTCAGAGCTGGTACTGCGCACCACCATGCCCGCGCGCGCCTCGCGGATGCAGCTGGCGGCGAGGGTGCGCTCGCCGACGATCTCGACCATGCAGGCGCGACAGTTGCCATCGCCGCGATACTCCGGCGCTTCGCTGTAGCAGAGGTGGGGAATCGTCTCGCCGGCACGCCTGGCGATCGTCCACAGCGTCTCGCCGGGATAGGCCGTCACCTCGGCACCATCCAGGGTGATGGTGAAGCCATCCTCGCGCAGCGGCTGATCATCCGAAGGCGAGTTGCCGAGTCCTGTCAGCGCATTCATGCCTCACCTCCCGTGGCGTCAGCCGCATGGCTCGTGGCGATCAAGCGCACCCCGCTGCTGGCGAGGGTCTCCCGGAAATCCTTGAGCAGGCCGAGTACCGGATTGGGCGCGGCCTGCCCCAGCCCGCAGATCGAGGCGTCCATCATCACCTGCG
This sequence comes from Cobetia sp. 14N.309.X.WAT.E.A4, assembly GCF_030397495.1. Classification (NCBI taxonomy): domain Bacteria; kingdom Pseudomonadati; phylum Pseudomonadota; class Gammaproteobacteria; order Oceanospirillales; family Halomonadaceae; genus Cobetia; species Cobetia sp. 14N.309.X.WAT.E.A4. Next base: position 283,410 of record NZ_JAPNXT010000002.1, on the reverse strand, counting down.
ACAAGCGCGTCAGCAGCGCCTCGTCCCATTCATCGCCACTGAGCGCCGCCAGCATCTGGCGCGTGCCGACGCGACACGGCGTGCACTGGCCGCAGGACTCGTCCATGAAGAAGCTCATCAGATTGCGTGCCACCGCCGCCAGGTCATCCTGGTCCGACAGCACCACCACTGCGGCCGAGCCGATGAAGCAGCCATGGGCCTGCAGGGTGTCGAAGTCCAACGGCAGGTCCGCCTTGCTGGCCGGCAGAATGCCGCCGGAGGCCCCACCGGGCAGATAGGCCCGCAGGCGATGGCCCTCGGCCATGCCGCCGCCGTATTCCTCGACCAATTCATTGAGCGTGATGCCGGCCGGTGCCAGGTACATGCCCGGGCGTCTGACGCGCCCGGAGAGCGAGAAGCTGCGCAGCCCCTGACGCCCCTGGCGTCCGGCTGCCACGTATGGCGCGTGCCCTTCGCGATGGAGCCGCGCGATCCAGTAGACCGTCTCGACGTTGTTGACCAGGGTCGGGCGTCCGAACAGCCCGCACTGGGCCACGAAGGGCGGACGCTGGCGCGGCTTGCCGGGCTTGCCTTCCAGCGACTCGATCAGTGCCGATTCCTCGCCGCAGATATAGGCACCGGCGCCACGCCGCAGATGGATGAAGCCGGGCGCGACGAGGCCTGCGGCTTCCAGCTCCGCGATGCACTCGCGCAGCACGTCATTCAGGGTCGGGTACTCGTCGCGCAGGTAAAGGTAGAGCGCCTCGGCCTCGATGGCATGCGCACTGGCCAGCGCGCCCTCGAGGAAGGTGTGCGGCTCACGCTCCAGATAGCAGCGGTCCTTGAAGGTGCCGGGCTCGCCTTCATCGGCATTGATCACGCAATAGCGCGGCCCTGTCTCGGCACGCACGAAGCCCCACTTGCGAAACGTCGGGAAGCCCGCTCCGCCCAGGCCACGCAGACCGGCCTGTTCGATCATCTGCGCCAGGTCATCGATGCTGACCTCACCGCCCTCCAGCGCGGCGAGCAGCCCATAGCCGCCACTGGCGCGATATTCCGCCAGCCGCGGATAGTCGAGACTCGCGGCCGGCGCGGCATGCACATGGCCCTCGGCGATCGCCGCCGTGACACCTTCCACGCTGGCATGGCCGAGATGGCAATGCCCGACCTCCGCCACCGGCGCACTGTCGCAGCGCCCCATGCAGGGTGCCCGCAGCACGCGCACCTGTGCGGGGTCCAGACCCGAGGCGAGACCGGCGCGCAGGGCCTCGGAGCCGGCCAGCTGACAGGACAGCGAATCACAGACGCGCACGGTCAGTGCCGCAGGCGGCATCTCGCCATCGCGCACCACGGTGAAATGGGCATAGAAGGTGGCCGTCTCGTAGACCTCGGCCATCGGCAGGCGCATCCACTCGGCCAGCGCACGCAGATGGGCCAGCGTCAGATAGCCGACCTCATCATTGAGCACGTGAAGATATTCGAGCAGAAGGTCACGCTGCGCCGGGGCATCGCCCAGCAGGCGCTGCACCTCGGCCCAGGCCTCGGCATCCAGCGGGCGGCCGCGCAACTGGCTGCGCGAACGGCGACGAGCGACGGGGGTCGGCTCGGTCAGGGTCTCAGGCGTCATGGCGGCACCACATTGTTATCGTTATGAACTGGCGGAGCGTGCGGTCGAGACAACGGCCTGGCTGGACCGTAGACGCGTCTGTGTGAAGGTGGACGCTGTCCGGCAGGTCCGTCACGCCGGGCAGGTTCCTTCACTGTAGATCGCAATCTACAAAGCGGGCAGAGCCGCGACAACCGCCTCCCCCGCCGAATCGCCTCGCATGTCAGTCACGCACATGTCGGCGTCGTATCCAGCTAACTCGCCCTCGCCCAGCCCTCACACAATCACCGAGGCCCGACGGCGACCTGTCCCGCAGTCAGACTCGCCACCGCGCTCTGAATTGCCACTCCACCCCCTTCCCTCATCGCAGCCACGGGAGACACCCGCGACAACGCCTCGACTCGCCCCACCCGCCCTGCTCGGATGGCGACACCAATAACAACATGAGGTCACCACATGTCATCGAATCCGTATGACACGGACTACGAGATCGGCCAGGACAATGTCCAGGTCATGGGTCTCGATGTGCATAACCCCGTCTTCGCGATCAGCGCCGTGCTGATCGTCAGCTTCATCCTGTTTGCCATCGTCTTCCCCGCGGGCGCGGAAAGTGCCCTGGGCGGCGCCAAGGCCTGGTCCATCGCACATGGCGACTGGCTGTTCATGCTGGCCGGCAACCTCTTCGTGCTGTTCTGCCTGCTGCTGATCGTGCATCCGGTGGGCAAGCTGCGCCTGGGCGGCCAGAAGGCGACTCCGGAGTTCTCGACGCATTCGTGGTTCGCGATGCTGTTCGCCGCCGGCATGGGCATCGGTCTGATGTTCTGGAGCGTCGCCGAGCCGGTGGCCTATTACACCAACTGGTACGGCACGCCGCTGAATGCGCCTGCCGGCACGCCGGAGGGCGCACGCGCCGCGCTGGGCGCCACCATGTATCACTGGGGCCTGCATCCCTGGGCCATCTACGCCGTGGTGGGTCTGTCACTGGCCTTCTTCACCTACAACAAGGGCCTGCCGCTGACCATCCGCTCGGCGTTCTACCCGATACTCGGTGAGCGCACCTGGGGCTGGATGGGGCATGTCGTCGACATTCTGGCCGTGCTGGCGACCATCTTCGGGCTGGCGACGTCGCTGGGGCTGGGCTCCGCCCAGGCGGCATCTGGGCTGGATTACCTGTTCGGCATCGGCGATGGCCTGCCGACCCAGATCGCGATCATCATCCTGGTGACCCTGGTCGCCATCTACTCGGTCAGTCGTGGCCTGGACGGCGGGGTGAAGCTGCTCTCCAACATCAACATGATCATCGCCGCCGTGCTGATCATCTTCATCCTCATCTTCGGGCCGACGCTGGCCATCCTCACGGGACTTGGCACCACGACACTCAGCTATGTGCAATACCTGCTGCCGCTGTCCAACTGGATCGATCGCCCGGACGAGAGCTGGTTCCACGGCTGGACCGTCTTCTACTGGGCGTGGTGGATTTCCTGGTCGCCGTTCGTCGGCATGTTCATCGCGCGTGTCTCGCGCGGCCGCACGGTGCGCGAATTCGTCACCGCCGTGCTGCTGGTACCGACACTCGTCACCATCGTGTGGATGTCCGTCTTCGGGGGCACGGCGCTGGAACAGGCCATCAATGGGGTCGGCGCGCTGGCCAACGGCATCGATTCCGTGTCACTGGCCATGTTCCAGATGCTCGACAACCTGCCGCTGTCCGGCGTGGCGTCCTTCATCGCCATCCTGCTGGTGCTGGTGTTCTTCGTCACGTCCTCGGATTCCGGCTCACTGGTGATCGACTCGATCACTGCCGGCGGCAAGGTGGATGCGCCGGTCAGCCAGCGAGTCTTCTGGGCGGCGATGGAGGGACTGATTGCCGGTGCCCTGCTGTACGGCGGGGGAAGTGCCGCACTCGGCTCATTGCAAGCCGGTGCCATCGCGACAGGCTTGCCGTTCACGCTGGTACTGCTGGTGATGTGCTATTCGCTGTTCCGTGGTCTGATGCAGGAAAGGAAGGCGCAGGACGCGCTCGCCCGACCGGTCACCGGCGCCTGACATGCGGCGCTGACGGATCATGAGCACAAAAAAACGCCGCCCCCGGCAACCGGGGGCGGCGTTTTCATTGGATGACCCGAACGTCATCCAGGCAAGATCAGGAGTTTTCCTGAGCCAGCTTCTGCACCTTCTTCATCAGGTCCGGGTTGTTCTGCACCGCTTGACCGATGGAGTTGAAGGTCGCGACTTCCAGACCGGAGTCCTCGACCGCGCTGACCATCTCGTCATTGGCTTCCTGACGGACGCTCTGCTTTTCGGTCTCGTCGTCAGCTTCCTGCAGCTTGCCGGCGAAATCCTGGGAAATGCGTGCGATCTCCTGAGAGGCAGCAGCGAACTGTTCCAACTGCGCATCGCTGAAGTCACCGGCCTGAGCCTGTGTCGCCTGAGCAGGAGCCTGACCCTGGGCCGGTGCGTCAGCAGCGAACGCCGGCGCAGACATCATGCCCGCAGAGATCAGGGCAGCCGTCATGTATGCAGTCATCCGTTTCATTGCAACCTCCAGTCGTTCATTGATCATCAAAAAGTGATTACACCAACTCAGACGGACACCACGGCCGGATGTTCAATCTTTCGTGTAACTGTTTGAAAAACATTCGGATAACTCTGGATACAACTGTCGCAAACGAGCAACGAAAAGACCACCAAGCCCCGCATGGCAGGCCTCCTGCGAGCTGGACACCCATACAAGCACCGAGTTGCCCGAGAAAGATCGGGCAGACACTTTCCGTCATCTGGCAGCCATCCTGTCAGACAGCAGGCGTCATGTCCGTGCAGTTACCGCTGATATATCCCCCCGTGCAGTACCACACAAACCGCCTGCACAAGGTCGGCAAACTGGTGCAGACTGACATAACCTGACATCAGGCCCCTGCGTTGCGGTCCCATGCCGGACTGTCCTGCATTCTTGCCCCACGCCGCCGGAGGACTGTCATGTCCCGATATACGCCGTCTTCGCCCTCGCGCCGCTCGTTGCCGCGCCACATCGCTGTCCGGGCAGCATTCGCCCGAGGAGTGAGTCTGTGCCTGCTGGCCGGACTGTTCACGAGTCTCCCCGCCCAGGCCCTCAGCCTGCTGGATGAGAATCCGCAGCTGAATGCGCCCGCCGAGACTTCCGCAGGTGCACCGCCACCGCCCTCTCCTCCAGACACGGTAGACACCACCATGACCGCCGCCAACGTCGACCCCGCCGCCAATCCGCTGCTGGGCGAGACCTGGAACCGTCGCTCGCTGGTACTGATCGCGCCGGATGAACAGGACCGTGAGCTGGAGCGCCAGCGTGATGAGCTGCGCGCCACGCGTGGCGAGATGCAGCAGCGCGATGTCACGCTCTATACGCTGATGGGCACGCGCGGCATCCACGATGGCGTGCCGATGAGCTTCGAGGAGGTTCGTGCCCTGCGTGATGCCATGCAGCTGCGCGAGGGCGCGCCCTTCACCGTCATCCTGATCGGCAAGGACGGTGGCAAGAAGATGCAGCTGGAGGGGTTCGTCGCACCGGACCAGATCTATCAGGTGATCGACAGCATGCCGATGCGCCAGCGCGAAGCCGGCGAGGCCACCCGTCAGACCTCCTCGGGCAGCGAGGAACATACCTCGCCCGCGCCGTTGGATGACGAGGATTGGCAGTGGGATGAATGACACGCCTGAACGACGAAACGCCCCTGCCAGCCGAGCTGACAGGGGCGTTTTCATGTCTGCGCAGCTTCAGCGCAGCACGCCTTCCTCGCGCAGCAGCTTGAGGATTTCCGCTGCGCCCTCCTCCGCACTCACGCCATCCAGACGCTTGCCGCTGCCACCCTCGGCCTTGGCGGCCGCGGCCTTGAAGCGGTCCCGCGCGCTGGTCGCCTTGATGCGCTTCAAGCGCTTGGGTCGCTTGCGAGCCGGCGCGATGGCAAAGGCCTCCGCCACCGCGTCATGGGCAAGCTCACCGCTTGCCAGTGAGGCAAGTTCACCCCGCCGCGCCTGCGCGAAGGCCGACTGACGTGCCGCCGGCGCGGCGGCATCGACGCTGACAAGTGCCGGCAGCTTCACCCGCAGTCGCCGCCGCTGACCACGCGGCAAGGCCTGCAAGGCGGTGAGATGCGCGCCATCGCAGCTCTCGATCGCGACGATACCCTCCACCAGCGGCCAGCCGAGGCTCTCCGCCAGCAGATGCGGCAGCAGGCCACTGCCCTCGCCGGTCTCACTCTGGCCACCGCACACCACCAGCTGCGGTGCCGCCTGCTTGAGGCGCGTCACCAGCAGCGGCCAGACATCGATGACCGGTTGATCGGCAGCCGCCGCCTGCGGATCGACAGCCGTGAGCGGTTCAGCTTGAAGAGAGTCAGGCGTCACCAGCGTCAACGACTCCAGCCCCATGCCCAGATAGCCACGCAGCGCCTGGTCCTGCTCGCTGCCGGGCGCGATCTTGCTGCCACTGGCGTGCCAGGCGCTGAGGCTGACGGCACCGGGTGCCGACCGGCGCTCCAATGCCAGACACAGCTCCAGGGCGCGGGCGTCCTGCTCGGCGCGCCGCAGACGCCCCGAGACCGGGTGCTGCCCCAGCGATACCAGACTCACGACCTCAAGCGGTTCCGAGGCCTGCTGCGCAATGGACGAATGATCTGCCTTCATGTCCTTCTCCTTTCTCCTGTCGCAGGCGCGAGTTCAGGCCGCGTCGGCGGCAAGCGTAGCGGATGACGGGCTGGATGACGGGTTGGAGGACGGGTTGGAGGACATAGCGGGCGCAGTAGACGACTGACCCGCCGCCGAGGCACCACCTGCCGCCTGGGCGTCACCACCGGCACCGCGTTCGGCCTCGAGCTGCTGACAGAGCCTGGCGAGGATCGCCCCGGCATCGCCGATCACCGACAGATCCGCGCGCTTGACCATGTCACAGCCGCCATCGAGATTGATCGCCACCACCTTGTCGCAGCGCTGGATGCCCTGCAGATGCTGGATGGCCCCCGAGATGCCCACCGCCACGTACACCCGCGCCGTCACCCAGGTACCGGTGGCACCGACCTGACGGGCACGCGGCATGAAGCCGTCATCCACCGCCACCCGCGAGGCGCCTTCGGTGGCGCCCAGCAGACTGGCGGCACGGTGGAAGCCATCCCAGTCGCGAATGCCGTTGCCCGCCGAGAGAATGAATTCGGCCTCGCCCAGCGCGATCGCGGAGGGATCGACCGCTACCGGGCCAAGATCCTCGATCACGTCTGGCACGGCGTGCGCGGTGCTGGCTGCCTCCCACTCAAGCGGCAGCGCGGCGTGGCGCACATCTTCCACCGGCTCGGCGCATTCCGCCTCGCACAGCAGGATACGGGTCAGCGCGCGGGTCAGGTCCTGCTGACCATTGCCGCTGCGCCCGGTGACGTTCACCTCGGCAAGCTCGCCACGCCCGATGGCCGCAAGCTCGCCCTCGAGTTGATAGACATTGCCGCTGGGCCGCGCCAGCGCATCGCCCGTGCACAGCAGGCGCGCCCCGAGACGTCGGCCACGCTCACCGCCGCCAGTGCGGGATTCCGGCAGCAACCACAGCCGTGGTGCCAGGCGTGTATCAATGGCCTCAAGCTCCGCCAGCTGGGCCAGCGGCGCGTAACCATCGTGGACACTGTCGGCAAAGTGCAGCCAGCGATCGGCACCTGCCGCGCCGAGTCCGACACTGTCGGCGGCGTCACCCTCCTCACGCAGCGTGCCGAAGGTGACGGCCAGCACCGCGCCCTGATGGGCGGGGTCGGCATCAGCGATCTGACGCGCCAACCCCAGCACATCGCGGTCGTGGCTCGAGAGTCGCCCGCCGGTCATGTCCGGCACCACCGCGATCAGGAAGGCAGGTGATGCGATCTCGACCAGCGGCAGCACGCGCGCCTTGGCAACGACGGCGGCCTGACCGGCACCTGCCGCGACAGGCCCGGAGCGGCCACTGCGATCGATGCGTTTGCGGCCATTGGCGGCGATGAAGTGGCCGACGTGGGGATTGCGACGCATCACGCCCTTCGGGCCCATCCAGCGTTCCTGAGGAGTGGCCGCGCCTCGGCCCAGCGCCTGCAGCGCGCTGAGATGCTCCGGGTGCAGACGATTGCGTGCCTGCTGCTCCAGGCGCGGGTCACGGCGTGGCAGTGGCTCGCGCTCGGATGCGTGTGGATGCTCGGTTGCTTGTGGATCGACGGGGATCGTCATGCCGCCACCTCCGCGTCAGTGGGCTGCGTGGTCGACGTCGCCAAGCCCTGCGTGGACGTATCCGCTACCAGCGCCCGCGCCATCAGTTCCGCCAGATCCAGCACCTGGGGTTCGGCTTCACCAGCCGGCGCCACCACGCCTTCCAGCATCGCGGTGCACTGCGGGCAGCCGACCGCCACTACCTCGGCGCCGGTCTCGCGCACGTCACCCATGCGCATGTCGGGGATACGCTGCTTGCCGGGGATGTCCGTCACCGGCGCGCCACCGCCGCCACCACAGCAGCGTGAGCGGAAGCCGGAGCGCTGCATCTCGCGCACTTCAAGACCCAGCGCCGCCAGCAAGGTGCGCGGCGCCTCGAATTCCCCGTTGTAGCGGCCCAGATAGCAGGGGTCATGCCAGGTGACCGAGCCGAGCGTGGCCAGTCTGGTGGCATCGAGACTCAGACGACCTGCCGCCAGCAGCTCGTTCATGTAGCTGGTGTGGTGATTGACGAGGTAGTCGCCACGGAAGGCGGCATATTCACGTCCCAGCACATGGAAGCTGTGAGGATCACAGGTGATGATGCGCGCGAAGCGATACTTCGACAGGGTGGCGATATTGCGGGTGGCCAGCGACTGGAAGGTCGCCTCGTCACCCAGACGGCGTGCCACGTCGCCACTGTCACGCTCCTCGGCACCGAGGATGGCGAAATCGACCCTGGCCGCGCGCAGCACCTGCACGAAGGCGCGCAGCGTGCGCTGGTTGCGCATGTCGAAGGCACCATCGCCCAGCCACAGCAGCGCTTCCACCGGACGCGGATCACGCGCCGCCTCGCGGGCGGCCTGAACCTCGGCGATGCGCGGCAGGTCGAGATCCGCCGCCCAGTGCAGCCGCGCCTCGAGCGCAAAGCCGCCCGGGTTGTCGGTGGCGATCAGATTGTCGAGCACCTCGACGCCCTTGCCCGGGGTCGCGCCCTGCTCCAGCGTCATGTGGCGCCGCATGTCGACGATGGCATCGACGTGCTCGATCATCATCGGGCACTCCTCGACGCAGGCACGACAGGTGGTGCAGGCCCACAGGGTTTCCGGCTCGACCAGTACCGTGAATTCGTGGATCAGCTTGTCGGCGTCTGCCGGCTTGCCCGCAGCGCCCTGCGCCGCCTTGATCTGGATCGGCCCGGATGACGCTGCCTGACCTGCCGGGCGAGCATGCGGAGAGGCCCCGACGATGGCCTGCTGCGGGCCGCCGCCATGCTGACCGGGCGTGCGCTTCGGCTCATCGCCCGGATAGGGTGAACCGGCGTAGGCGGCATCGCTGCCCCCCGCCATGCCCACCACCATGTCCTGAATCAGCTTCTTGGGATTGAGCGGCTGACCGGCCGCGAACGCCGGACACACCGCTTCACAGCGCCCGCATTGCACGCAGGCATCGAAGCCCAGCAGCTGACGCCAGTTGAAGTCGGCAGGCTTGCCGACGCCCAGCGGCGCCTCGGGGTTGGAAAGATCCAGCGGCAGCAGCGCGCTGTCGCGGATGCCGGCGCTGTCACGGGTGCTGAAACGCCCCGGACGCCGATGGAAGGCCAGATGCAGCGCGCCCGCGAAGGCATGCTTCATCGGCCCGGTGATGCGCGAGCCGCCACCGGTCATGCCGACGATCATCTCGAGCAGCCCCCAGGCGATCCCCGCCACCAGCACCAGCCCGAGGATACCGCCGGAGATCATGCCGCCGACGCCTTCCGGCAGCACCAGTGACAGACTCATCACGAACAGACTGGCAGAGAACACCAGCAGGCTCTTGGGCAGACGCATCCACGGACCACGCGACAGGCGTGCCGGCGGGTCGAGACGACGACGACGCACGAACAGCGCACCAGCGAACATCGCGCCACTGGCCAGCAGCAGCAAGACGCCCAGCCAGGCGGAGTCGATGCCGAAGCCGTAGACCACCACCATCAGCAGCGCCGCGGCCACGAAGCCACCGCCGGTGGCGACGTGGGTATTGGCCATGTAGCGGTCGCGCGCGACCACGTGGTGGAGGTCCACCCCGTAGCGGCGCGGCACCTTGGCCAGGCTCGCGATCAGCTCTCCCACGCGCATGGACGTGGCATCCGCCCGCCCCTGGCGCCACAGGCCGATGCGCTTGACCGCACCGATGGCGGCCAGCGCCAAGGCGGCGAAGATCAACACCGACAACACTGTTTCGTTCATAGCCAAACCTCCCACCGATGTGTCAGACGCGATCAGAAATCCTTGCACAGGCGCAGGGCGTCATAGATGGCGGCGTGGGTGTTGCGCGGTGCATTGCAGTCGCCGAGACGGAACAGCAGGTAATCATCCCCGTCGGTGGCCTGACTCAGGCACGGCTGCGGCTTGATGGCGTAGAGCGACTCGACGTCGATCTGGCCCTTGTTGAGCGAGCCGTCCTTGAAGGCGTAGTAGAGCGCTTCATCGGGGCGCACGCCGTTCTCGACCACGATCTGGTCGACGACGCGTTCTTCCAGCGTGCCGGTGTATTCATTCTCGAGCACCGCCACCAGCCCCTCGCCTTCGCGGTAGACCTCATGCAGCACCATGTCGGAGGTCATCACCACTTCCTTGGCATACAGGCTGCGGTAATAGGTCGGGAAGGTGGTGCCGCCGACCGCCGCCCCCGGCTTGATGTCATCGGTGACGATCTCGACCCTGGCGCCCTTGGTGGCCAGATAATCGGCCACCGAGACACCGGAGAATTCGCAGATGCTGTCGTAGATCAGCACGTTGCTGCCCGGCGCGACACGCCCGTCCAGCACGTCCCAGGAAGAGACGATCAGGCTCTTGGCCGGGTCCTCGTCGTAGCCCCAGGATTCGAACTGCTCCATGAACGGACGGCCGCCCACCGCGAGGATCACCACGTCAGCGCGCAGGTCACGGATGGTCGCTTCATCGGCGCGGGTGCCCAGGCGCAGATCGACCTTCAGACGCGCCAGCTCCAGCTGATACCAGCGCGTGATACCGGCGATCTGGTCACGCTGCGGCGCCTTGGAAGCCGTGGTGATCTGGCCACCCAGCTCTTCCTTCGCCTCGAACAGTGTCACGGCATGGCCACGCTCGGCACACACACGCGCCGCTTCCATGCCGGCCGGACCGCCGCCGACGATGACGACCTTGCGCACCGGACCGCTGGTCTTCTCGATCTCGTGCGGCAGGCCCATGTATTCGCGTGACGTCGCGGCATTCTGGATGCACAGCACATCCAGGCCCTGATACTGACGGTCGATGCAGTAGTTGGCACCGACGCACTGCTTGATCTGGTCGAGCTGGCCCATCTTGATCTTGGCGATGATGTGCGGGTCGGCGATGTGCGCGCGGGTCATGCCGACCATGTCGACATAGCCGCCTTCCAGGATGCGCTCGGCCTGATTGGGGTCCTTGATGTTCTGGGCGTGGATCACCGGAATCTTGACCACTTCCTTGATGCCGGAGGCCAGATGCAGGAAGGGTTCCGGCGGGTAGGACATGTTGGGAATGACGTTGGCGAGGCTGTTGTGGGTATCACAGCCGGAGCCGATCACGCCGAAGAAGTCGAGCAGGCCGGTGGCGTCGTAATAGGCCGCGATCTGCTTCATGTCGTCATGCGACAGGCCATCGGGATGGAATTCATCACCACAGATGCGCATGCCGACCACGAAGTCATCACCGACCTCGGCACGCACCGCCTTGAGCACCTCGATACCGAACTTCATGCGACCCTCGAAGCTGCCGCCCCACTCATCGGTGCGCTTGTTGACGCGCGGGCTCCAGAACTGGTCGATCAGGTGCTGATGCACGGCGGACAGCTCGACGCCATCCAGGCCGCCTTCCTTGGCACGTCGCGCCGCCTGGGCGAAGTCGGCGATGATGCGCTGGATCTCTTCGACTTCGATGGTCTTGCAGGTGGAGCGGTGTACCGGCTCGCGGATGCCGGACGGCGACATCAGCGAGGTCCAGTCGAAGCCGTCCCAGCGTGAGCGACGGCCCATGTGGGTAATCTGGATCATGATCTTGCCGCCATGCTTGTGCACGGCATCGGCCAGATTCTGGAAATGCGGAATGATGCGGTCGGTCGACAGATTGACGGAGCTCCACCAGCCCTGCGGGCTGTCGATGGAGACCACCGAGGAGCCACCACAGATGCACAGGCCACACCCACCCTTGGCCTTCTCTTCGTAGTAGCGCACGTAGCGCTCGGTGGTCATGCCGCCATCGGTGGCATACACCTCGGCATGGGCGGTACTGACGACGCGGTTGCGGATGGTCAGCTTGCCGATCTCGATCGGCTGGAAGAGTGCGTCGAATGCCATGGTGAAAGCTCCTCGCCGGGGAGAGCGCCGCCTTGTCACGCCGGCCTGGCCTGCCCGCCGCCACGAGTCGGGACTCGTGGCGGCGGGCGGCGTCAGGCGTCTTGCATGTCAGGAAAGGCGGCGCTCAGGCGTTGCGTTGTCGTTGTTGTGTGTGTGGTGAGTGTCGTGACAGAGAGAGGATCGGGCAGCCGGCTTTTGCCTTTTGCCTTTTACGTGGGCCGGGCCTGGGCCTTGACCCGAGCCATGGAGTAGAGAGTGGCGGATCTGAAAACGTCACACTGTTCCGGGAGCGACCTCGAAATACCCCACATCACAGCCTTCCTCACCGCCGCTCTGGGTCTGGACGGCGACGGTGCGCAGCTCGCTGCCACGCGCGGCCAGAATCTGGTCCATCGCGCCGGCGAACCAGCCGGTGAACATGTACTCAAGCCTGGTGCCGGTCTTGCCCTGCTGATAGACGAAGCAGGAGTGCTCCAGGCGCACCTTGCAGGTACCGCGCTCCAGATCGATCTCCTCGGTGATGAACAGGCCCCAGCCGCGCTGCGACAGACGCTTCATGTAGTGCTCGAAGACTTCCACGCCGACCAGGCCGTGCAGCTCGGCTTCCTTCTCGCACCAGTGCCAGGCGCTCTTGTAGCCGGCGTGGTAGAGAATCTCGGCGTACTTCTCCACGCCCAGCGCCTCTTCCACCGCGACATGGTTGTTGATGAAGAAGTGACGCGGCACGTACAGCATCGGCAGTGCGTCGGAGGTCCAGACGCCGGTCTCGCTATCCACCTCGATCGGCAGTTCAGGGGCCATCTTGCTCATGTCGGTGTCCTCAAAAGGGGCTGAAAGGGAGATGCAAAAGAGAGTTCAAGAAAGAGCGAACCAGAAAAGGCCCAGGCAGGCAGACTCAGCCGCCCCAGACGTTTTCCAGCGTGCGCAGCCAGTTCTCGCCCATGATCTTGCGCACCTGGTGCTCGCTCATGCCGCGACGCAGCAGCGCCTCGGTCAGATTGGGGAACTCGCCGATGGTGCGGATGCCTTCCGGATTGACGATCTTGCCGAAGTTGGTGAGACGACGGGCGTAGCCCTTGTCGTGGGTCAGCCACTCGAAGAAGTCCTGACCGTGACCCTGGGTGAAATCGGTGCCGATGCCGATGGCATCCTCGCCGACCAGGTTCATCACGTATTCGATGGCCTCGACGTAGTCATCGACGGTGGCGTTGACGCCGGCCCGGAGGAAGGGAGTGAACATGGTGACGCCGACGAAGCCGCCGTGTTCGGCGATGAAGCGCAGCTCGGCATCGGACTTGTTGCGCGGGTGGTCCTTGAGACCGGCCGGCGCGCAGTGGGAGTAGCAGACAGGGACTTTCGATTCGAGGATGACTTCCTCGGAGGTCTTCGAGCCGACGTGGGACAGGTCACACATCACACCGACGCGGTTCATCTCGGCGACCATCTCGCGCCCGAAGCCGGACAGGCCGCCATCGCGCTCGTAACAGCCGGTACCGACCAGATTCTGGGTGTTGTAGCACATCTGCACGATGCCCACGCCGAGCTGCTTGAAGACATCGACATAGCCGATCTGGTCTTCATAGGCGTTGGCATTCTGGAAGCCGTAGATGATGCCGGTCTTGCCCGCGGCCTTGGCGGCGCGGATGTCGGCGGCGGTGCGCGCCACGCAGACCAGGTCACTGCTCTCGGCGATCAGCTGGTTGCTCTTGACGATGTTGTTGACGGTCGCCTGGAAGCCTTCCCAGACCGAGACGGTGCAGTTGGCCGCACTCAGACCGCCCTTGCGCATGTCCTCGAACAGCTCGCGCTGCCACTTGGCGATCACCAGACCATCGATGACGATGCTGTCATCGTGCAGGGCGCGGGCCGCATCGGACCCACCGAAGGAGGAGGAGAATTCGGACATCATGTCGCTCCGGCGCTGGGCAGGCGGCTCTGGAAGTCAGGTCACTGCCCGTACCCGGCGGACAGGGTCTGCCGGAACACGATCTCCAGCAGGCTGTGCCAGCATAGTCCTGCCCTCTTCCCCCTCTGACGCCAGATGCGACGCGTGGCTACCGAATCGCGTCAGGACTGTCGTTTCTGAAACGACGACGCCCCGACTCGAGAGAGCCGGGGCGTCGTGGGACAGCCGATGGTGTAGCGTCAAGCCGGTCAGTGCGCGGGGGACAGCTCCTTCAGCGAAGGCAGCAGGTCCCAGCTCAACCAGCCACGCGGCTGTTCCAGCCGCTTGAGATAGCCCATGCCGAGATTGTTCATCTGGCGCCGTGTCCAGCTGGCACGCCGCTGGATATAGGCCGAGGGCTTGCCGGCATTGAAGCGGATCGGATTGGGCAGTACCGCCGCCAGCAGGCTGGCCTGGTAGGCGGACAGGCTGGCGGCATCGGTATTGAAGTGATGTACGGCCGCGGCCTCGACACCGAACACCCCCGGCCCCCACTCGGCGACGTTCAGATAGACCTCGAGAATGCGCTCCTTGGGCCAGATCACCTCGATCAGGATGGTGAACCAGACCTCCAGCCCCTTGCGCACCCAGCTGCGCCCGTTCCACAGGAAGACATTCTTGGCGGTCTGCTGGCTGATGGTGCTGGCCCCGCGCAGCCGTTCACCGGCCAGGCGCGCATCGATGGCCTTGACGATCTGATCGACATCGAAGCCGTAGTGATCGGGAAATTTCTGGTCTTCCGAGGCGATCACCGCCAGCCGGGCATTGCGGGAAATCTCCTCCATCGGCACCCAGTCATGCTGGAGCGCCATCGGCGCCCCCGAGACCAGGCTGTAGCCCCACTTCTCCAGCATCACCATCGACACCGGCAATGGCACGAAGCGCAGCAACACCACCAGGCCGACACAGGCCACCATCCAGCAGGCGACGATCTTGAATGCCCACACCGCCAGCCAGCGCAGACGCTCCATCGGGCGCATCTTCACGGACGCCGCCGGCCTGCGTGTCGCGCCGCGGCGTGCCGATTGCCCATCGCGGGTCTTCTGCCCCTGTGTTCGTGCCATCCCTCGCCGTCCCCTGTCGCGCGTGTCGTGGCTGATCACGACGGGTCATCCCGTCTCCCAGCCCTTGTTGTCAGCTACTGCCTCATGCAGCGCTCGAGTGTACCAGAGCCCGCCGATGGCTCCTGTGAAAACCAAGATGCCCCGGCCGAAGGGCAGGGGCATCGAGGGGTCATCCCGTCACGCAGGTGTATGGCGATCAGAGCCTGACGCTTGCGTAGGTTGGCTCGCCACGCGCATTGGCTAGCGCCAGGATCGCCGAGGACACCGGCGATTCGGCGGCGGTATGCAGCGGCGAGGAGGCAGTCGTCTGGCTCAGCGACTGATGGATGGCACCATGCAGTACGCCTTCCAGACTGGCCACGCCGTGCAGCTGATGATCGACATCGGCACGACACGGCACGTCAGACACGCCGGGCTGACGCTCACCACCGATACGCTCATCGCGCGGCGGCATGCCGAAGTACTCGCGGTAGCATTTGGAGAAGTGCGGCGTGGAGACGAAGCCACAGGCCGAGGCCACCTCGATGATCGACAGCGCCGTCTGCTTGAGCAGTTGACGCGCCCGCGTCAGGCGCAGCTTGAGGTAGTAGCGCGACGGTGAGCAGTGCAGATAGCGCTGGAACAGGCGCTCCAGCTGACGGCGGGAGACATCCACGTAGTGGGCCAGCTCGTCCAGACCGATGGGCTCCTCCAGATTGGCCTCCATCAGCGCGACGATTTCCAGAAGCTTGGGCTGGGTGGTGCCCAGCACGTGCTTGAGCGGTACACGCTGCTGGTCCTGCTCGCCGCGCACGCGGTCACAGATGAACATCTCGGAGATGCCCGCCGCCAGCTCGCGGCCATGCTCGCGGGCGATCATGGTCAATACCATGTCCATCGGCGCGGTGCCGCCCGAGGCGGTGGCACGCTGCTGGTCGATGGAGAACAGTCGCGTGGTCAGCGGTACGCGCGGGAAGGCCTCCTGCATGGCCGCCAGACACTCCCAGTGAATGCTGGTCTCGTGACCTTCCAGCAGCCCGGCCTGCGCCAGCGCCCAGCTGCCGGTACACACGGCGCCCAGCTGACGGCCAGCGCGCGCCTGGGCCTGCAGCCAGCTGACATGCGGGCGCTGCACCGCCCGCTGGATACCGACGCCGCCACAGACGATGGCCATGTCCAGCGCCGGGCAGGTCTCGGCCGACACATCCGGCGTGACCTGCAGACCATCGCTGGCACGCACGGGCATGCCTTCCAGGGTCACGGTGTACCAGCGATACAGCTCACGTCCGGCCAGCTGATTGGCCATGCGCAGCGGTTCCACCGCCGAGGCCAGCGAGATGAGCGTGAAGCTGTCGAGCAACAGGAAGCCGATGGTCTGCGGCTGGCGTGTCTCACCGGCCTGAGGGCCCAGCGAGCGAGCCCCCGCCCGGCGGGAATCGGAGGAAAAGCCGGATGTCATGTGAGAGCGATCGTGCGGGCGATCAATGCGGCCACTGGTCAGTGCCATGGGGAACTCCTTCTTGCTATCTGCCTGAGTTGCAGACCGGAGCATGAATGCCCTCACCCGGATCAGTCGGCGATCAGGGGGTCCGCGATATTGTCGTTGTTGGCACTCAGCAGGGAATCGACCGGAAGGCTGGCGATTCCAGCAGTGATGACAGCCATCATCGTGATCTCTCGCTTGAGCGACTCGGGATGCGACCCGAAGGAGTCCGATAACGTCAGGGGTGTCGTGAATCACTGCTTGGACGTCGTGCGTTGTCCACCTCTCGACAGTAAACCATCGCCCTGATACCGCGCAGCGATTAAATCGCCGCTGCACGGCAAATCATCGTTGCTGTACGGCACAGAATAACGCCGTGATTGGCTGACATCGGCGCGATATAACCGCGAGCCACAAAAACTGTTCTTCATAGCGAAAGGTTCTGAAAGGCGGTGTCGCTCATGACGGAAAAACGACAGCCCCGACATCCTATGATGGATGCCGGGGCTGTCGTTTCTGTCTTTCACGCAGGTTCTCTGCTCGGGGAGCGATCCCCTGTGGCTGGCAATGTCACATCACAGCTCGAGGCTTCAGGCTCACCTCAAGAAAGAAGGTGTTTCGCATGCCTTTTCATCTCTACCGGCCACCACACTCACACCTCAAAGGAGGTGTTTCGCATGGTAGGTCAGATGCTCATCGATGAAGCTGGCCATGAAGAAGTAGCTGTGATCATAGCCGGGCTGGCGACGCAGGATCAGCGGGTGGTCCTGCTCGGCGCAGACCGCCTCCAGACGCTCCGGCTTGAGCTGCTCTTCCAGGAACTGGTCATTCTCGCCCTGCTCGACGAACAGCTCCTGACGCGCGGCACCGCTGTTACCCGCCTGCTTGACCAGCTCGCAGGTATCCCACTGCGCCCACTGGGTGCGGTCATCGCCGAGATAGCCGCTGAAGGCCTTCTCGCCCCACGGACAGGCCATCGGATTGGCGATCGGCGCGAAGGCGGAGACCGAGCGATAACGTCCCGGATTCTTCAGCGCGCAGATCAGCGCACCATGGCCGCCCATGGAGTGGCCGGAGATGGACTCGCGTTCGCCATCCACCGGGAAGTGACGCTTGACGAGCGCCGGCAGCTCCTCGGTGACGTAGTCGTACATGCGGTAATGGCGCGCCCACGGCTCGCGGGTGGCATTGACGTAGAAGCCGGCACCGCTGCCGAAGTCATAGCTCTCGTCTTCGCCGGGCAGGTCCACGCCACGCGGGCTGGTGTCCGGGCAGATCAGGGCGATGCCCAGCTCGGCTGCCTTGCGCTGCGCGCCGGCCTTCTGCATGAAGTTCTCGTCAGTGCAGGTCAGCCCCGACAGCCACCACAGCATGGGCACCGGGCCCTGTTCGGCCTGCGGCGGCAGGTAGATGGCGAACACCATGTCGCAATCCAGACTGCCGCTGCGATGACGGTAACGCTTGAGCCAGCCACCATGCACCTTGTTGGCGCTGACCAGCTCGAGTTGTTCGGTCGCGGTCATCATGCTCTCCCTTGTGATATCGCCTCATGAAGACGGCGTCGGCAAGCCGACGCCGTTTCACGCTCCGAGCCCGCCCAGGCATCACGCTTGCCTGCCCGGCCCGGAGGCGTTTCAGCCAAAGATCGCTCGCGGATCAGAAGCTCAGCACGGTACGGATCGACTTGCCTTCATGCAGCAGGTCGAAGGCCTCGTTGATCTTCTCGAACGGCATCTGGTGGGTGACGAAGTCGTCGAGGTTGATCGCGCCATCCATGTAGCGCTCGACGTAGCCCGGAAGCTCGGTACGGCCCTTGACGCCACCGAAGGCGGAGCCTTTCCAGACACGCCCGGTCACCAGCTGGAAGGGGCGGGTGGCGATCTCTTCACCGGCACCGGCGACGCCGATGATGATGGATTCGCCCCAGCCCTTGTGCGCGCACTCGAGCGCGGCACGCATGACCTTGACGTTGCCGATGCACTCGAAGGAGTAATCGACGCCGCCGTCGGTCATGTCGACGATGGCTTCCTGGACCGGCACGGACAGCTTGCTCGGGTTGACGAAGTCGGTGGCGCCGAACTTGCGGGCCAGATCGAACTTGTCCTCATTGATATCGATGGCGATGATGCGCGACGCCTTGGCCATCACCGCGCCCTGGATGGCGGCCAGACCGATGGCGCCGAGACCGAAGATGGCCACGGTGGCACCCGGCTCGACCTTGGCGGTATTCATCACCGCACCGATACCGGTGGTGACGCCACAGCCCAGCAGGCAGATCTTGTCCAGCGGCGCTTCCTTGGACACCTTGGCCAGCGAGACTTCCGGCACCACGGTGTACTCGGAGAAGGTAGACGTGCCCATGTAGTGGTGCAGCATCTTGCCGTCCAGCGAGAAGCGCGAGGTGCCATCCGGCATCAGGCCACGGCCCTGGGTGGCACGCACGGCGCTGCACAGGTTGGTCTTGCCGGAGAGGCAGAACTTGCACTTGCCGCATTCGGCGGTATAGAGCGGGATGACGTGGTCGCCCGGCACCAGACCGGTGACACCCTCGCCCACTTCCTCGACGATACCCGCGCCTTCATGGCCCAGCACGGACGGGAACAGGCCTTCGGGGTCTGCGCCGGACAGGGTGTAGGCATCGGTGTGGCAGACGGCGGTATTGACGATGCGTACCAGCACCTCGCCGGCCTTCGGTCCTTCGACATCGATCTCGACCAGCTCCAGCGGCTTGCCGGCTTCCAGCGCAATCGCAGCACGTGATTTCATTAATATCTCCTCGGAGCAACAATGGCGGTAGACTGATCCGTGGCATTCTCCCGGCGAGCCTGCCGGTGCCCCCTTGCTCACAAGGGGCTCACGCGGGGGGACAGGCAAGGAGCAATGCATTGCCGCAACGCGTGCGGTGCCATCAGTATGCAACACAGTCTACGCAGTGACCTTGGCGGGATTAAGCCGTCAGCACTCAGATGATTATTGTCACTCAACAACAATGATGAGGAGCGGGCATGCAGCGTTGGGACCGCATCGAAGCCTTTGTGGAAGTCGTCAGAATCGGCTCGTTTTCCGGTGCCGCCCGTCATCTCGGGGTCTCCAGCTCACATGTCAGTCGCCTGATCAGCCAGCTGGAAGCCCAGCTTGATACCCAGTTGCTCTATCGCACGACCCGTCAGACGCGTCTCACCGATGCCGGACAGGTGTATTACGAGCACTGCCATCACCTCTTCGATGGCTTCCGCGCCGCCGAACAGGCCATCGGCGACTTCCACGCCCGTCCCAGCGGCGTGCTCAAGCTGACCAGCGCTACCACCTTCGGTGAGCGCTACGTCGCGCCACTGGTCAACGACTTCCAGCTGATGCACCCGCAGCTGGAAGTGCAGATGCATTTCACCAATCGTCCAGTGGAATTGATCGACGAGGGCTTTGACGTCGCCATTCGCATGGGCGTGCTCAAGGACTCCTCGCTGATCGCGCGGCGACTGGTGGACCGCCAGGAGTATGTCGTCGCCTCGCATGACTATTTTCAGCGTGCGCCGCGCCCGCACACGTTGGCGGAGCTCTCCAGCCACCGCTGCCTGGCGGGCTCCAAGCGTGAATGGCTGTTCGAGGTCGAGGGCCAGCGACGCGAGGTGCGCATCTCCGGCAGCTGGCAGGCCAATTCCGGGCCGGCACTGCTGGACGCCACGCTCAAGGGCCTCGGGCTTGCCCAGATTCCCGACTATTACGTCGCGCCTCACCTGGCCAGTGGCCAGCTGATCTCGGTGCTGGATGAGTATCAGGTGCGCGATACCGGGGTGTGGATCGTCTATCCCCGCCACCGCCATCTCTCGCCCAAGGTGCGCCAGTTCGTCGACTTCATGGTCGAGCGCTTCGAGGGCGGCATCCCCGGCCTGGTGGACTGACGGCCAGGGCGCGAAGGCCTCAACCGGCTATCACTTCCCCTTGCCACGACGACAGACGGGCTGCCGATGGGCAGCCCGTCTGTCGTTGCACGTGACGTTGCGTTGCGAGCTATCCGCCAGCGGCATCAGGCACGCTGCGCGCCGCCACCCGGTATCGCCTCCGGCAGATGCACCGGCGGTGCCTTGACCAGCAGCTTGCTGGCCACGAAGTAGACCAGCGCCCCCAGCAGCGAGCCGGTGAACCAGCCGTAGTCGTAGAACCAGGAAAGCCCGGGCTGCGAGAAGCTGATCACCGTCAGCCCCACCGGCACGAAGAAGGCGATGAAGCCCGCTGGATTGAAGGCCGGGTAGGTGCTGCCATCCAGATAGAGCGCCGGCAGATCGAAGGACTGACGACGGATCACGAAGTAGTCGACGATCATGATCCCCGCGATCGGCCCCAGCAGACTCGAATAGCCCAGCAGCCAGTTGGAATAGAGGCTCTCGAGGCTCACGTCGGAGACGATCCAGCCCATCTTCTTGATCAGCTCGAAGCCCATCAGCAGCACCCCGACCAGCCCGGTGAGCAGCACGCCGCGCGTCTGGTTGATGAATTTCGGCGCGATGTTCTGGAAATCATTGGTCGGCGAGACGATGTTGGCGGCGGTGTTGGTGGAGAGCGTCGCGATGATGATCAGCACCATGGCGATGGCGACCCAGCCGGGGCTGTCGATGCGACCGATCAGGTTGACCGGGTCGGAGATGGTCTCCCCCACCAGCGAGCTGGAAGCGGCCGTCAGCACCACGCCGAGCGCCGCGAAGAAGAACATCGTCAGCGGCAGGCCGATGATCTGACCGACGATCTGATCCTTCTGGCTCTTCGCGTAACGGCTGAAGTCAGGAATGTTCAGCGACAGCGTCGCCCAGAAGCCGACCATCGCGGTCAGGCCCGCCATGAAGTAGCTGGCCACGCCATCGCCTTCGGGACGATTGGGCGGCTGGGCCAGCAGTTCGCTGATCGAGGTATGCGGCAGCGCCCACACCATCAGGCCGACCCCCACCGCCAGCAGCAAGGGCGCGGAGAGCGTCTCCAGCCACTTGATGGATTCCGCGCCGCGAATCACCACGAACAGGTTGAGCGCCCAGAACACGAAGAAGCCGATGACCTCGCCCACCCCGCCCAGCGCCTTCCAGTCGGCCGAGAGGCTCGAGAGCAGCAGGTGAATCGCCAGGCCGCCGAACATCGTCTGGATACCGAACCAGCCACAGGCGACCACCGCCCGAATCATGCACGGCACGTTGGAGCCGATGATCCCGAACGATGAACGCAGCACTACCGGAAAGGGAATCCCGAAACGCGTGCCGGGGAAGGCGTTCAGCGTCAGTGGAATCAGTACCACCAGATTGGCGACCAGAATCGTGATCAGCGCCTCGCCGACACTCAATCCGAAGTAGGCAGTGAGCACGCCGCCCAGGGTATAGGTCGGCACGCAGATCGACATGCCGACCCACAGTGCGGCGATGTTCCAGCGCGACCAGGTGCGCTCGGCACTCCTGGTCGGCGCGATATCCTCGTTGTAGCGCGGGCTGCGGGCGACGTCCTGCGCCACCACCAGCTCGATCATTTCCTCATTGCTGCGCACCATGTGCGAGCGAGTCTGTGTCGGGGCCATGAGTCCTCACCTGTTCAGCTGTTGTTATTGTTGAGGGTGATGCATGTCGCTTGTCCTGGCTTTGCGCTCTGTGGCGCGTCTTGCCGTCTTTGAAGATCCGTCCCTTCCTTCACCCTCCTGATTCACTTTTCACCCTGTTTCAGCCAAGGGATGCTCGAATTACCCATCATCATGAAGCGGTACCTTTCATGGGCAAATCGCATGCCGATGGCGGCATTATTGCCGTCAAATCAAACCTGTCACGCAAGACAACTTGAGAGGCAATGGCGCGGGTTTGACCGTCTGATGCCCATCAGGTGGCGACACGCCGTGTTCGCGCCAATTGTCAGTATGGTCAGGTTCCAAGCTGGTGCAAGGCGGTCTTGCACAGGGCCCATACAGACGGTCACAAGCCACTGATGTGCATTGAGTTTTCCTTTTAATATCGCGTGAACCACGCTGATTCTTCTGGCACCACAATGGTGAATTCATGCGAAATCTTGACCGAAAATCCTTTTATAACAACAAGATAAATTCACGATACTTTATTTGACACTTCGTCTTGCCGAACGCGGGAACACTGTCTAATGTTCATTAAGCTGACTGGTGAGACAGGATCTGCATCGGACCTTCCCTGACCCACGATACCTGCCGCGGGCATGCAGACTTTCCGGACAGGCGGAGTGCTTTTCCAGGACCCATTTCGCGCCATCCCGGCTCACCCGCTCTGCCCACCAGCACTCATTGAAGACAACAACAACCGGCGCCAAGCGCCCGATGAGGATGACATGTCGAACGACTCCCGCATCTCCTACCGCGAGGATGCCGGCAAGCTGCGCTGCGCCGTCATCCAGATGGGACTCAACGTCTCCACCGACCTCGAGCCCGCACAGATCCGCGATGCCATGAACGAGGCCCACCTGCCGCTGATCGACCAGGCCGGTGAGGCAGGCGTCAAGATCCTGTGCTTCCAGGAAGTCTTCAATCAGCCCTATTTCTGCCCGAGCCAGGATGCCAAGTGGTATGCCGCCGCCGAGCGCGTGCCCGACGGCCCCACCGTCACCCTGATGCAGCAGTACGCGAAGAAGCATCAGATGGTGATCATCGTGCCCCTCTACGAGGAAGTGCAGCCGGGGGTGTACTACAACACCGCCGCCGTCATCGATGCCGACGGCAGCTATCTGGGCAAGTATCACAAGACCCACATCCCGCAGGTGGCGGGCTTCTGGGAGAAATTCTTCTTCAAGCCCGGCAAGTCCGACTGGCCGGTCTTCGACACCGCCTACGGGCGCATCGGCGTCTACATCTGCTATGACCGCCACTTCCCGGAAGGCTGGCGCGCATTGGCGCTCAACGGCGCCGAGATCATCTTCAATCCCTCCGCCACCGTCGCCGGCCTCTCCCAGTATCTGTGGGAGCTGGAACAGCCCGCCTCCGCCGCCGCCAATGGCTGCTACATCGCCGCCATCAACCGTGTCGGCCATGAACAACCCTGGGATATCGGCGAGTTCTACGGTTCCTCCTACTTCGTGAATCCACGCGGCCAGATCGAAGCCCAGGCCAGTGCCACCGAGGACGAGCTGTTGATCCACGACCTCGACATGTCGATGGTGCGCGAGGTGCGCAACAACTGGCAGTTCTTCCGCGACCGCCGTCCGGACGCCTATACCCGCCTCACCGATGGTGAATGACGGCCAGCACGATAACGACAACGACAACGACAACACGACCTGACACTCAATGCCGGACAAGGCCGCGCGATGCGGCCGGGAGAGATTCATGGCAATCCTGATCAAGGGCGGCAGCATCCAGACCCACGAAGAGCGCTACACCGCCGATGTGCTGTGTGACGGCGAGACCATCACCGCCATCGGCACCGACCTCGAGGTACCGGACGACTGCGAGGTGATCGACGCCAGCGGCTGTCTGGTGATGCCCGGCGGCATCGACCCGCACACCCACATGCAGCTGCCCTTCATGGGCACCGTGGCCAGCGAGGATTTCCAGAGCGGCACCGCCGCGGCGCTGGCCGGCGGTACCACCATGATCATCGATTTCGTGATTCCCTCCCCCCAGCAACCGCTGATGGAGGCCTATCACACCTGGCGCGAGTGGGCCGAGAAGTCGTGCTGCGACTACAGCTTCCACGTCGCCGTCACCTGGTGGGACGAGAGCGTCAGCCAGGACATGCAGACGCTGGTCTCCGATTACGGGGTCAACAGCTTCAAGCACTTCATGGCCTACAAGAACGCCATCATGGCGCCGGACGACACCCTCGTCTCGAGCTTCGCGCGCTGTCTGGAGCTGGGCGCGATTCCCACCGTGCATGCCGAGAACGGCGAGCTGGTCTACCACCTGCAGCAGAAGCTGCTGGCCGATGGCATTACCGGGCCCGAGGCACATCCGCTGTCGCGTCCGCCGCAGGTCGAGGGCGAAGCCGCCAGCCGCGCCATCCGCATCGCCGGCACTCTGGGCACGCCGGTGTATCTGGTGCACGTCTCCACCGCCGATGCGCTGGAGGAAATCCGCTACGCCCGCGAGCACGGCCAGCCGGTCTACGGCGAGGTGCTGGCAGGCCATCTGCTGATCGATGAAGCGGTCTATCAGAACAAGAGCTGGGAATTCGCGGCAGGCCACGTGATGAGCCCGCCGTTCCGCTCGCTGGAGCACCGCCAGGCACTGTGGGGCGGCATCCAATCCGGTGACCTGCAGACCACCGCCACCGATCACTGCTGCTTCTGCGCCGAGCAGAAGGAGATGGGCAAGGACGACTTCTCGAAGATTCCCAACGGCACCGCCGGGGTCGAGGATCGCATGGCGATGCTGTGGCACGAGGGCGTCAACACCGGGCGCTTCTCCGCCGAGGACTTCGTCGGCCTGACCTCCACCAACGCCGCCAAGATCTTCAATCTGTACCCGCGCAAGGGCGCGATCCGGGTCGGCAGCGACGCCGACATCGTGGTCTGGGACCCCAACGCCGAACGCACCATCTCGGCGAAGACTCACCACCAGAACATCGACTTCAACATCTTCGAAGGCCGCACCGTCAAGGGTATCCCGCGTCACACCATCAGCCGCGGCGACTGGGCATGGCGCGATGGCGAGCTGCATGCCAAGCGCGGTCACGGCCAATACGTCGAACGCCCGCCCTACCCCAGTGTCTTCGACCAGCTCAAGGCCCGCGCCGAGAGCAATGTCGTCACCGCCGTGGATCGCAGCTGACGGCCGACGAACGACTCGAACAAGACAAGACCGGCACGACTGAACGACACGACTGAACGACGGCCTGGCAGCGCACCTGACGCGCTGCCGGTCCCGAAGCGCTGCCAATCAAGGCGTTGCCAATCAAGGCGTTGCCAACCAAGCCGCGCAACCTGACTCGCCTGCAAGACCAACAACAACGACCCCGCGCCTGAGCGCGGGCAGGAGCCACACCGTGACGACATCCTCCACTCCTTCCCACTGGGCCCCGTCCGGGCTCGCGGAAGAGGCGCTGAGTGCGCGCTTCACTGATCTGCATCCGGCGCTCACCAAGCGCCAGGCCTTCATCGAGAGTTCGCGTTGCCTGTATTGCTATGACGCGCCCTGCATCAAGGCCTGCCCGACCAGCATCGACATCCCGACCTTCATCCGCCGTATCCACGATGACAATCTCGACGGCGCCGCCAGCGAGATTCTCGATGCCAATATCCTCGGTGGCAGCTGCGCCCGCGTCTGCCCCACCGAGATCCTCTGTGAGCAGTCCTGCGTGCGCAATCAGGGCGATGAGTGCCAGCCGGTGCTGATCGGTCTGCTGCAGCGCCATGCGCTGGACAACGCCCAGTTCGAAGCCCATCCGTTCACGCGGGCAGCCAGCACCGGCCGGCGTATCGCGGTGGTCGGCGCCGGGCCTGCCGGGCTTTCCTGCGCCCATCGCCTGGCGCGTTTCGGCCACGACGTGGTGATCTTCGAGGCCGAGGAAAAGGCCGGTGGCCTGAATGAATACGGCATCGCCCGCTACAAGCTGACCGATGACTTCGCCGCCCGCGAAGTCGAATTCCTGCTCGAGATCGGCGGCATCGAGATCCGCCACGGCCAGCGCCTCGGCGACAACCTGGCGCTGGCCGCCCTGACACGCGAGTTCGACAGCGTCTTCCTGGGCCTGGGCCTTGGCACCAGCCATGCTCTCGGCCTGACCGGCGAGGATGCCAGCGGCCTGATGGCGGCCACCGACTTCATCAAGGTGCTGCGTCAGAGCGGCGAACTGAACGCGCTGGCAGTGCCGAGGCACGCGGTGGTGATCGGCGCCGGCAACACCGCCATCGACATCGCCGTGCAGGCCAAACGCTTGGGCGCGCAGACGGTGGACCTGGTCTATCGGCGTGGCGAGGAGCAGATGTCCGCCACCCATCACGAGCAGGAAATCGCGCGGGCCAATGGCGTGATGATCCACACCTGGGCGCGTCCGCTGGCCATCGATGTGGCAAGCGACAGTGAGGATGGTGGTGACGCCGCGCTCAATGCGATGCAGTTCGCGCGCACACGGGTCGAGGATGGCCGACTCGTCGATACCGGCGAGACCTTCACGCTGGCCTGCGATGGGGTCTTCACCGCCATCGGTCAGGGCTTCGATGACGCGAGCCTGAGCGATGCGCATGCCGCGGGGCTGGCCCGCGAGGGGGCGAAGATAGAGGTGGACGAGATGCTGCGCACCAGTCTGCCGGGCGTCTATGCCGGCGGTGACTGCATCGCTCGCGGACAGGATCTCACCGTTCAAGCCGTCGCCCACGGCAAGCTGGCCGCCGAGGCCATCCATCACGATCTGATGCTCAAGGTGGAGGCCGCCTGATGACCATTCATACCCCGCTCAATGATGACAACGCGCGTCCGGCAGGCGCTGGCTCAAGTGCTGGAGCAAGTGGCGATCACGTCGCCAGCTACAAGGCCGATCTGTCGGTCAACTTCGCCGGCATCCGTGCCCCCAACCCCTTCTGGCTGGCCAGCGCCCCGCCCACCGACAAGGCCTACAACGTGGTACGCGCCTTCGAGGCCGGCTGGGGTGGCGTGGTCTGGAAGACGTTGGGGGAAGACCCGGCGGCAGTGAACGTCTCCTCGCGCTATTCGGCGCACTATGGCCCGAATGGCGAGGTCAGCGGCTTCAACAACATCGAGCTGATCACCGACCGCTCGCTGGAGATCAACCTGCGCGAGATCACCCAGGTCAAGAAGGACTGGCCGGACCGCGCGCTGATCGTCTCGCTGATGGTGCCGTGCGAGGAAGAGGCCTGGAAGACCATCCTGCCGCAGGTCGAGGCTACCGGCTGTGACGGCATCGAGCTCAACTTCGGCTGCCCCCATGGCATGCCGGAACGCGGCATGGGCGCGGCGGTGGGCCAGGTGCCGGAGTATGTCGAGCAGGTCACGCGCTGGTGCAAGACCTACAGCTCGCTGCCGGTGATCGTCAAGCTGACCCCCAACATCACCGACGTGCGCGAACCGGCCAAGGCGGCCTGGCGTGGCGGCGCAGATGCCGTCTCGCTGATCAACACCATCAACTCCATCACCCATCTGGACCTCGACCGCATGGTCGCGCATCCCATCGTCGGCGACCGCAGCACCCATGGCGGCTACTGCGGCAGCGCCGTGAAGCCCATCGCGCTGAACATGGTGGCCGAGATCGCGCGCACGCCGGAAACCGCCAACCTGCCGATCTCGGGTATCGGCGGCATCTCCAACTGGGAAGATGCCGCCGAATTCATCGCCCTCGGCGCGGGCAGCGTGCAGGTGTGCACCGCGGCGATGCTGCACGGCTTCCGTATCGTCGAGGAGATGAAGGACGGCCTGGGGCGTTGGATGGACAGCAAGGGCTATCAGCGGATCGAGGAGTTCTCCCGCGCGGCGGTGCCCAACACCACCGACTGGAAGCAGCTGGACATGAACTACCAGGTGATCGCGCGGATCGACCAGGACAAGTGCATCGGCTGCGGACGCTGCTACATCGCCTGCGAGGACACCTCGCACCAGGCCATCCTGCATCTGGCCAGGGACAACGGCACCGCCCGCTATGAGGTGAAGGACGCCGACTGCGTGGGCTGCAACCTGTGCGAGATCACCTGCCCGGTCGAGGACTGCATCACCATGGAAGTGCAGGACACCGGCAAGCCGTACATGAACTGGATGGAGGACCCGCGCAACCCGCATCGCGCGGCGTGACCCTGACGTTGCGGACAAGATCTGGATGATCCGCACAGATTCCAGCGCATGACGCCACGTTCAGTGGCGTGAAAACAGAAAGGGGCTGCCAGCAATGGCAGCCCCTTTTCAATGGTCTCATGATCCATCAATGATGATCATTGTTAGCCTTAGGGTAATATAATAATGACATCACCTGATGGCTCAGGCGGACAAGCCAACGCCCTTCAGCAGCACCCGCGTGACGTTCTGCACCGCCTGCTCGAATTCGCGATCACTCAGCGCCTTGCCCTGATTGAGCACCGCGATCTGGTGGTCGAAGTCGGCGTAGTGCTGGGTGCTGGCCCAGATCATGTACAGGTAGGCGGAAGCATCGACGTTGTCGATGCGCCCCTCACTGATCCACTGGCGCAGGCGTGACTTCTTCATCTCGGCCCACTCGTCGAGCCACACCGTCAGCTCCTCGCCCAGCACCGGCGCGCCCTGCATGATCTCGCTGGCCCATACCTTGGAGCCATACGGACGCTGGCGCGAGTGCATCATCTTGGCGCGAATGTAGGTGGAGAGCACCAGCTGCGGGTCGTCATAGGCTTCGAAGCACAGCGCATCTTCCTTCCACAGCGCCAGCAGACCATCGAGGACCGCGCGATACAGCGCTTCCTTGGTGCTGAAGTAGTAATGCAGATTGGACTTGGGCAGCTCTACCTCGGCGGCAATATCGACCATGCTGGCGCCGACATAGCCCTTGAGAGCGAAGATCTTTTCGGCGGCGAGCAGGATGCGGCCGACATTATCCTTGCGAATCTGAGACTTGCGAGTGGTCATGCGATCCCCTGACGCGGTGCTGGCAGTGGGATGAGAATATCATAACCGCACTGCCAACATGCCTGAGCCGACAGGTTTCGCGCTCGCGGGCGTCTCTTCTCTACCCCCTCGCCTCTAGCCTCTCGCCTCTTGACTCGCTTCCCACTGCTCATCCCTCGGCTTGTCGCCTCACGCTTCAGCGCGCGCCAGCGGTGTCATTCGAAGACCGCCCCATCGATGAAGCCATCCGCCGGCATCGGCACCTGCCCTGCCTCGCCGCTCAGCCACCAGGGCGCCGGATGCGTGCCTTCACTGCGCTCATCCGCCACCGGCACCACCATGCCCAGCTTGCGGGCTGCGCTGCGGTAGAGGTCCGGGCGTACGCAGCGTGCCAGGGTCGCTTCGAGGTCATTGTCGCTGACTCCCTCGAGATGCCCCCAGCGCTGCATCTGGGCGGCATACCAGCGGGTCTGCGAGCGCCACGGGAAGTTGGCCGCGTAGCGATGGAAGATGGTCCAGCCGGGATTTTCCCGCTGGAACGCCTCCCCCGACTGCTCGACATCCACGTCGCGCAGTCCACGCGCCACCACCGAAAGCGGCACTTCCTGCATGCCTTCATCATGCAGCCACTGCGCGGCCTGCTCACGGTTGCCCGGGCGGTCCAGCCAGGCACAGGCCTTGAGCAGCGCGCGAATCAGCGCCTGATGCGCCAGCGGGTGCTGCTCCGCCCAGTCCTCGCGCACGCCCAGCACCTTTTCCTGTCCGAAGCGCCAGATATCATGACTGCCCGCCACCACCTGCCCCATGCCCTGCACGGCGGCCAGACTGTTCCAGGGCTCTCCGACACAGAAGCCGTCCAGCGCGCCACTTGCCAGCTGGGCGGCCATCAACGGCGGGGCCACCGCACGCATCTCGATGTCGCGATTCGGGTCGATCCCGCCGGCCGCCAGCCAGTAACGCAGCAGATAGCGGTGCGAGGAGAAGGGATGCACGCTGGCAAGCTTGAGCGCCGCCTCCCCACGCTCGCGGCGCGCCTGCACGTGCGCCGCCAGCGCCCGAGACACCGCCAGCGGAGAGCCCAGGTCATGCCCCTCCTCGGCCAGCGCCGCCATCAGGGCCCGCGACAGGGTGATGGAGTTGCCGCCCAGATTGAGCGTCATCGCGCTGATCACCGGTGTGGCGCGGCCATCCAGCCCCAGGGTCGAGGTCAGCGGCATCAGCGCCAGCATCTGCGCGCCCTGCAACACGCCGGTCTGCAGGTCATCGCGCAGTGCCGCCCACGACGGCTGCCACTTGAGCGTCACGGCCAGCCCCTCCTCACGGAAGAACCCCTGACGCTCCGCCACCACCAGAGGTGCCGCGTCATTGAGCGGCATCAACCCCAGCGTCAACTGATGGCCATTGAGAAGAGAATCACTGAGCATCACATCCACCTTTTGAACGATCGAAAGAGAAGGACATCACGAGACTCGGCTCAGTGCCGACGCGACGCCTTGAGCAGCTCATCGGCCAGCTCGTGCAATGCCAGACGCCGATTCATCGCGGTCTTGCGCAGGTATTGGTAGGCCGCATCCTCCCCCAAACCGCGACTCTCCATCACCAGCGCCTTGGCGCGATCCACGCTGCGCCGCTGTATCAGAGTGGTCTGGGTGCGATTGAGCTCGCCCTTGAGCGCACGGTGAGCCTCGAAGCTGGTGATGGCCACCTCGACCATGCTGCGCACCATCGCCGGCATGACGTGATCCACCACGTAGGCGGACACGCCGGCGCCAGCCGCCTGGCGCACCAGGTCCGGCGCGTCCTCACTGGCCAGCATGATCATCGGCTTGGGATAGTGACGCCCCAGCTGGCCGAGGTGCTCGAGGGTGTCACGGCTGGGCAGGTCGGCGTCGATGATCACGGCATCCGGCTGATGGTGCTGCACCAGCGCATGCAGGTCCTCGTGTTCATCGACCCGCAGCGCCACCTCGAAGCCGGCGCTCAACAGCGCCTGCTCCAGAGCGGCGGAACGCTCGCTGCGCACATCGACGATCAACACGGTCACGGGCATATCAGGCTTCCTTGGCAGTGTGTCAGGCGGTGGTGCCGGGGTGTCAGGCGACGCCTCGAGCGATCAGGCACCGACGTCCGAGATCAAGGACGACGGCGTCTCCGCAAGCGGGAGTCAGGATGGCGTCACGCCTCTGACACTGCAGGATTCATGCCACAAACTGGTGCAGCGCTGGCCAGAAAGGCCTTCCGCAGTGCGCAAGGGCGCGCCCGGCTGCACAGCAATGATGCATGGCGTGATCTGGCGATCTCTCGCCCGCCACGTGCGCCAGACTGGATCATCCTCACCCCGCCGCGCACCGCCACTGGGCATCGCCCTGCTTACTCCCCACTGCTGTCTTGCCCGACATGATGATTCCAAGCCCTTGATATGACGGGGGTTGGACGCACAACACCCCCGCAAGTGGCGCGCTACTTGCTTTGAGTCAGGCAATGGCAGACAAGCGTGCCATGCATCATCCATGACGTGGACCAGGCTCCCGGGAGTACGAGTGCGTCGAACCAGGCCCCTCAATGACGAGGCGCCCCGCTGTCGTTCACAGCTGTTCGACCACCCGTCGTGCGCCGAGACCCTGGCGTCCGGCACCGACGCTGTACCAGGAGCCCACTCATGGATATTCGCAACAAGGCCAGCCGTATCCGGCTGTTCAGCTTCAATACCCCGCAGATGCGCGCCTTCCACATGTCGTGGTTCGCCTTCCACGTCTGCTTCTTCGGCTGGTTTGGCATCGCGCCCTTGATGGCCGTGGTGCGCGATGACCTCGGCCTGACCAAGACCCAGATCGGCAACACCATCATCGCCTCCGTCGCCATCACGGTGATCGTGCGACTTGCCATCGGCGTGCTGTGTGATCGCATCGGGCCACGCAAGGCCTACACCTGGCTGCTGTGCCTCGGCTCTCTGCCGGTGATGTGCATCGGCTTCGCCGACAGCTTCGAATCCTTCTTCCTCGCCCGTCTGGCCATCGGTGCCATCGGCGCGTCCTTCGTCATCACCCAGTACCATACCTCCGTGATGTTCGGCCCCAACGTGGTCGGCACCGCCAATGCCACCACCGCCGGCTGGGGCAACCTGGGCGGCGGCACCACCCAGATGCTGATGCCGCTGGTGATGGCCGGCCTTCTGATGCTGGGCGTCGAGCAGACCCTGGGCTGGCGTCTGGCGATGGTCGTGCCGGGCATCGTGCTGTTCCTCACCGGGATCGCCTACTACTTCTTCACCCAGGATGCGCCGGACGGCAACTTCAGCGAGCTGCGTGAGCGTGGTGAGCTGCCCAAGGCCGAGAAGGAATACAGCATGCGCGCCACTTTCGGCGCGGCGGCACGCGACATCCGTGTCTGGGCCCTGTTCCTCGTCTACGGCGCCTGCTTCGGGGTCGAGCTGACCATCAACAACGTCGCCGCCATCTACTTCTTCGATCACTTCGACCTCGATCTCGCCACCGCCGGCCTCATCGCGGGCCTGTTCGGCCTGATGAACCTGTTCGCGCGCACCCTGGGCGGCGTCTTCTCCGACCTGTTCGCCCGTCAGTCCGGCCTCAAGGGTCGCGTGCGCTGGCTGTTCATCGCGCTGCTGTGTGAAGGCGTGGCGCTGGTCGGCTTCGCCCAGATGGAAACCCTCGCGGTGGCCATCGGCATCATGCTGGTGTTCAGCCTGTTCGTGCAGATGGCGGAAGGCGCCACCTTCGGGATCGTGCCCTTCGTCAATCGCAAGGCACTGGGCGCGGTGGCCGGTATCGTCGGCGCGGGTGGCAACGCGGGGGCTGTCGCCGCGGGTTTCCTGTTCCGCAGTGAAGAACTGACCTACCAGGAAGGCCTGATGTATCTGGGCATGGGCGTGATCGTGATCTCGCTGTTCGCCCTGCTGGTGCGCTTCAGCGCCGCCACCGAGGCCGAGGAAGGCCGCGCCTATGAAGCCGCCGTCGCGGAACGCAAGCAGCAGAGCGACCAGCAGCCCGTGTCTGTCTGAGCCTGTCTCTTCCTGAGACTTTCTCAAACCTCTGACACATGCAGCCCTGATATACGGAGCCCTGTTACACGGAGCCCTGACATGCAAAGGCCCCGCCTCATGAGAGGCGGGGCCTTTGTGCATTCACACCTTGCGGTTCGCCGTGCTCGCGAGCGAGTCACGGCCAGCCATCAGCTGTCGGTAGCGTTCTCGACGCTGTCACCGGCGTCTTCCACGGCATTGTCCATCTTCTCGCCAGCCTTCTCCATCGGGCCCTCGTCCTCGCAACCGGCGAGTGACAGGCCACCGAGACCCAGCATGGCAATCATCAGCGAACTACCCAGAGTCTTGAGCTTCATGATGTCTCTCCTTGAATCATCGGTCGGGATAACGCCCCGGCCTGCACACCAGTACAGACAACAGCGCGGGGATACACAGGACATGGAGCGGGTGTCGCGCGGTTTCAAGGGTGGCGCAACGCCGAGTTGCAAGGGGATGACCGAGTGACGAGGCACACCACAGGGCAAGCCCCTTCGAGGAGCCCGGCTCAGAGCGCGAATCTGCGCTCGAGCCAGAGGCCCAGGTCAGAGGCCCAGGTCAGAGAAACCATGGTCGAACAGCACCTCACCTCCCAGCCCCGCCAGATAGTCCGGCACCAGCTCGATGGCCACGAAGGCGCCAGGCACATCCTCGTGATGGCAATAAAGGCCGTAATGGCGCGCCGGATGAAAGCCCAGATGGGCATAGAATTCGGCATGACCCGCCGCCACCACGGCGCCCGCTCCCAGCAGTCGACAACGCTTGACCGCCGAGATCACCAGCCGCTTGCCGATGCCATGACGCTGGTGCTGGGGCAACACCGCCAGAGGCGCCAATGCCATCAGCACGCGCCCCGGACAGCCGGAGAGTTCCACGCGCGAGGCCATCACATGCCCCAGCAGCCCTCCTTCGCCTTCACTGAGGTGACGCCCGCTTTCCGGGTCAGAGAAGCGCTCGGCCACCAGCGAGATCTGCGCCAGATCACTGCGACGCAGTCTGTCGCCCAGGCGAGCCTCCCGGTGGCCGGCAAACACGGATTCATGGATGCGGTAGATGCGCTCATGATCGATGAGACGTTCTTCACGGATGCGAAGATTATCGGCGGGATTGTCAGTCATCACGAGTTACCGGTTCAGCGCCCTGTCGATCAGGGCCGTCACCCCCAAGCTTAGCCACCGCCGTCATGGCCCGCGAGAGTCAATCTACTGCTCAAAAAGCACGATGCCCGCCGAAGTGGCGGGCATCGAATGACGTGATGACAAGGTCGTGATCCAGATGAGAGACGTGGGACCTGCCATGTCACTCCTCTGCTGATTTCCACGCCATCAGGCGTGCGCCCCTGTCAGCTCTTGAGGCGACGCGCGCGGAAGGAACGCCCCTTGAGCTTGCCGTTCATCAGCTGTGTCAGCGCGGCCTTGGCGACATCGCGCTCCACGGCCACGTAGGTGGTGCGGGCCAGTACCTTGATCTTGCCGATCTGGCTGCCCGGCAGCCCGCCATCGCCCGTCAGGGCACCGAGGATGTCGCCGGGACGCAGCTTGTCCTTCTTGCCGCCATCGATCTGCAGCGTCGCCATGCGCGCGCGGAAGGGTTCACGGGTCAGCATGCTCTTCGCCGGCAGCGGCTCGGCTTCCAGCGTCTGCTCGAGGAAATCTCCCAGCTTGGCCAGGCGATAGTCTTCCTTCTCGGTGTACAGCGTACAGGCGATACCGGAGCTGCCCGCGCGACCGGTACGCCCGACACGGTGGACGTGGGCATCGAGGTCCCGGGCGATCTGGTAATTGAAGACCGCATCCAGCGCGTCGATATCCAGCCCGCGTGCCGCGACGTCCGTGGCCACCAGAATCGAGGTGCTCTTGTTGGCGAACATCACCAGCGTCTGATCACGCTCGCGCTGCTCCAGATCACCGTGCAGGGCCATGGCACTGAAACCGTGCTCATTGAGGGCATCGCTGACCTCCTGTGCCTCGCGCTTGGTGTTGCAGAACACCACGCTGGTGTCAGGACGATACTTGAGCAGCAGAATACGCAGCGCCTCGAAACGCGCCTCTTCATCCGCTACCCGGTGAAACAGCTGACGGATACTGCTGTCATCGTGGGTGGAGGCGACCTCGATGCTGACCGGCTCCCGCAGGATGCGCTCGGCGATCGGGCGCACGCCATCGGCGAAGGTCGCGCTGAACAGCAGCGTCTGACGCGCTTCCGGGGTCTCGGCGATGATGGCATCCAACACCTCGGCGAAGCCCATGTCGAGCATGCGGTCGGCCTCGTCCAGCACCAGGGTATTGAGCTCGGCAAGGCTCAGGCTGCCCTTGCGCAGGTGCTCGTCCACACGGCCCGGCGTGCCGACGATGATATGCGCGCCGTGTTCCAGCGAGCCCAGCTGCGGGCCGAAGGGCGCACCGCCACACAGCGTCAGCACCTTGACGTTGTGCAGACCGCGCGCCAGACGGCGAATCTCGCCGGCGACCTGATCGGCCAGCTCACGCGTGGGGCACAGCACCAGCGACTGGACACGAAAGCGCGAGACCTTGAGGCGCGACAACAGGCCGAGGCCGAAGGCGGCGGTCTTGCCGGAGCCCGTCTGGCCCTGGGCGATGACATCGCGCCCTTCCAGCATCGGCGGCAGGCTCTGCGCCTGAATCGGCGTCATGGTGTGATAGTCGAGCGTCTCCAGGTTGGTGAGCAGCTCGGGCGCCAGCGCCAGAGAGGCAAAGGCAGGGGTGGCGGTGGCGTCAGTCACGAGGACATTCCTTCAGTCGATGAACAGGCACGAGCCGAACAGGCATGCGTGCGGGCGCAGAGCATAGCAGAGCCAGCGCTCGCTCGCCTGCACGCCTCCACCTGCGAGTTCACATGTCTGCGGGTTCCTGCCAGCGCGCCGGCCGCGTTCACGTTTGCCATCCTTTCCAACGACACGACAGCTGATCGACTGCTGGTTGTCAGTCCCTTCCTCGCACCAGTCGATAATCCCCTCGCATGAGGCAAACGATATCGCATTAATGGCAATGAATGATTTTCGTCATCAGCCGTTTTCAATCCTGATTCAGGTCATTTATTAATCCTGCCCGATTCACCAGAATACCTGTTGACGTTCCTGTCATTTCCCACGTCTTGCGCCACGCCACGAGTGATCGTGCGCGTGTGAGAATTGATTGTCATCGATACCTATCGCCATGCCTCAAGCGTTGCATCACGGTTGCGGACCTCAACGAAAAAGGCACGCACCGGTATCGAGTCTCGTCACTGATCATCGTCTGCATCATCTGTGCAACATCCATGTCCCGTCATGAGAGCATCACCGCATCATCACGCCAATTACTCCGCTATCTTGTTGATTAAATTGATATCAATGAGAAATATCAATGCCTTTTCATGAAGGCATGACAGCCCGAACACGCTCATACCCTCCGCGTGGGCCAGGGCCGACGACGCCAATGACGCCTTCACCAGCCAGCACAGACTGGCGCTGAATGGCCACGATCTTCTTGAGGAACAGGGGCTCCACTGGTCAGGAGAAGCACCCCGTCATCAAGACAGTTTCAGGACGCAGCGAACCACAAAGGGAGCAGAACCTGATGAAGGATATTTCACGAATCACCGCTTACGGATGTGTCGTGGCCGGTGTTGGCCCAGCGGGCATGGGGTTTCTATTCAATGCCTTGAAAACCGGGAAACTGGCGCAACTCGCACACCATGGGCTGCTGATACTGGATGCCGGAGGCATTCATCGGGATGCGCCTCTGGGGGCCGGACGGCTGGGCGAATATCGCATCACGGCCAACTCGGTGGGGGACGTCTTTCTCGATTGCCTGAGAGACCCGGCCCTCGCGGAGGTCTTCGCTCCGCTGGAAGGCGATCCGTGCCTGGAGAACATCCGCGCCCAGGCCTTCACCGCCCCGGCGCTCAGCGAAGTGGGCGCCCTGCTGGAAGCGGCGTCCCGGCTGGTGCTGGAACACGCCACCCGCCTTGCCGGCGTGGAGCTGTGGTGCGGCACGAGTCTCGATGAGGTTGAGCGTATCGAGGATGACAATCTGCTGACGCTGACTCACACACCGGAACACGCGTCTCGTCCGACACGGATCCGCACCTCCAATCTGGTGCTCAATCTCGGCGGCTATCAATGCCCGGAACACCTGACCCAGGACCTCTCGCGCCAGGGACTGTCCCTGTCACCGCGTGCGCGCATCTACAGCGGTGATGAACTGCTGCGCATGCCGGAAGGTCAGCTGCGCAGCCTCTTGCTGCCGCGCCTGCGGCGTGGTGGGCGTGTCTGCGTGGTGGGTGGCTCCCACAGCGCCTTCTCGATGCTGGATCTGCTCGCCAGCGCATTCCACAAGACGCGCATCGACGAGATCACCCTGCTCCACCGCTCGCCTGTCCGGCTGTTCTTCGAGAACGCCGAAGAGGCCAAGGCCGCGGGCTATTCCTATGATGCCGAGCGCGATGTCTGCCCCATCAGCGGACGCATCAATCGCTCCGGCGGGCTGCGCTACCGTGCCCTGAGCATCGGCCAGCAAGTGCTTTCCAGCGGTCGGATAGCAGACTGCGGCATGCAGGTCAGGCTCATCCAGACCGGTCCCGGCCCTCAGCAACGCCTGCTCGCGGCCAGCGAAGCTCTGGCCGACGCGCCGGTAGTGGTGCAGTGCAACGGCTATCAGCCGATTCTGCCGCGCCTGCTGGATGCGACGCGTCAGCCGCTGCCGCTCAGCCAGGTGAAGGGCGGACTGGATTCCGATGCCACCGGCAATCCCCGAGACCTCTCAGGCAACCTCCTTGAGGGCCTCTACCTGTTCGGACTCGGCGCCGGACTGGCGGCAGACCCCACCCTGGGCAGTGAAGCCGCCTTCGATGGCCGCATCTACGGCGTCTGGCAATTCCACAACAACGCAAGCCTGCCAGCGCTGGAGACCATCCTCGCACGCCTGGAAACGCAGCATGTGGCAGCACCGGTGACGGACCCGCTGTCCGCCGCCACCCAGATGGCCAAGCAGGCAGCGCCATCCTCTGGCGCACAACGCGTGAAGGAGGCCGAACGCGAGCTGACCACGGCGCTGAACACGCTGAGCGAGACTCTGTCCTCGCCACTGCGCTCCAGCATCGCCTGACCTGCATCGCCTGACATGCATCGCCTGACATGCATCGACAAGGCATGCACCGACAAGGCATGAGGGCCCATGCCACGCCTTGCATCAGATCTTACGTAATGATCTGGCGTCGTTATGAATACGCCAACAAGGCGCTGACAACCTCAACAACGTCATCATGATTATCACAAAGATAACAATAACGAGAAATGGCACTCTGACACACTAGGCTAAAGACACACACGACACCCTGCAGCAAGCACATGAAAGGCCCGGCCATGCATCGCATGACCGGGCCTTTTGGCTACTGGCGCTTGCTGTCAGCGCACGGGCAACGAGTGACTCACGAATCGCCTGAGCGCAACTGCCCTCAGGCGAGCGCATTCACGAACCCGCGATTCAGCCGGCCTGGGTCTGTGCTTGCGCGAGACGTGCCTGCTTGCCGCCGAGGGTGAAGCAGGTATCGATTTCCCGCAGCAGGAACAGCGCCACACAGGCGGCCAGCATCGGCCAGGCGGCGAAGAACAGCAGGTGCTCCCACGGCGCGAGATACTGATTGAAGGCAGACAGCGTGGAGCCGGCATGCAGCACCAGCACCAGCCCATAGGTGAGGGTCTTCTTCACGCCTGCCAGGAACATCAGCAACAGCACCATCTCGATGGCGGCGATCACGATGACGATGCCTTCGCCGACACCCCCGATGGAATAGAACTTCTCGAAGATGGCCGCGGCGTGACCGGGATTGAAGAACTTGTCCAACGTCCACATTGTCATCACGAGGAAGACCCCGAGGCGCAGCAGCAGCAGGGAAATGCGGATTCGATCGGCGTACTTCGTCATGTCAATTCTCTCCAGAGGAAATGGGCCTGTCAGGCAGTCAGCGCCGCCTCGTGCCGGGCACGTCTTCCTGTGTACGCACACCATTGAGGTCTGGTTGCATCCAGATCGACTTTTTTCTCGCGAAATGAACCACTTGGCAGTCCATCACGCGATTGCGCTCTTCGGCGCAAGTCACTGCTGCGTCAGCGGTGATGCCGCCTCATCTCTGCCCTCCTGCCGCGACTGACAACGCTTGAATGCCTGTCCATCCTCAAGACACCTGTAGCACTGGCGCTTGCACACTGGAGTTATCCACATGGCCTCTCAACCAGACACGCCGACATCCGGCGCACCGCTGCGCCGCTGGCAGGCACCCCGCGACGCTTCTGCCCACCCGCCGTGCACATCTCCCTCCCACCTGCCGCCTGCGATTGCCCAGGCACGCTTTCCCGCCCTGAGCGCAAGGCTGCTGGAGCATGCCGCGCGTATACAGGCCGAGCGTGAACGCGGCGAGATACTGGACGCCGCCTGCGCCATGAGTGCCGTGCCGACCGTGATGCAGGAGATCTGGTCTACCAGTGGGGAGCTTGAGACATTCGCATTACATCACGCCATGCAGATCGAGACGCTTACGGAGCTGCTGGGCGAGCACACCAGAGCCCTCAGCCCTGATGATTCGCCAGCGGTAGCCCCGCGTGACACCTTTGACTGGCTGCATCTGGCACTGGAATGCCTGCTGAGAACACATGAGGATAACCAACGTTTACACTCGAACTGATGTAACCCGGGCCCAAAACTCGTATGGTGAAGTGACGGGCCCGGTTGACGACAGTCCATGTCTCGCCGCCGCCCTCGTGGCAGATGCACGCGCACGACGACCAGGAGCACGTCTGGAACGGACTTCCGGTACGAGAAACAACGCAAGACATCAAGCACAGCAAGCGGAGCAGAACATCACGATCGATCATTGAAACGACCAGCCGAGGAGGTTCACATGAAGGTCTACAAACCTGAATGGCGCTGCACGCTCGACGTGACGGAAGGCCCCGACCCCACCGCCCGCTGGAAAACACGGCTTGCCTGGCGCCTGCGCGCCCTCGCCGACCGCTTTGATGGCGGTAGTCGTACGATGAAGATTGACTGCAATGTCACCCCGGCGCTCAGTCGCGAAGAGGTCGACACCTGTCTGGGCAAGGGCTTCGCCCTCAGCCAGAATCTGATGCTGCAACTGGCCAACCACAGCGCCTGCGAAGATGTCCTACGCGACGCCAAGGCCGAGCTCTACGAAGAAGAGCAACACCCGATGTAAGACGATGATCTCAGTAGAAACCCGCAGATCATCCATCGGTGAACGTAGTCCGCAAGACGCATGAAAAAGCCCTCCCGGCGATGCCGGGAGGGCTTTTTATTACAATCCAATAAATATTCAGAATATTTAAACCACCAAAGACTATAGACTCAATCAAGCTAAATCAAAGCACAGAACCAGGACAATCAAAAATCACATCAACATGCCTGCTAATTGCTTATAGAATGTGGCAGCATTTTTTATTGAACCGATTTGGAGCCTTATTTGCTTCCCAACGGTTATCTTAAACAATTTATTTATTTGATTGGCATCATTTTCCAATATACTCGAAGCCCCAATACCATGTACGAAAGCATTTCTTCTTGAATAAAGCCAGTCAGCGTAACCACATATTGAGTGCGGGATTTTCTTATTTTGAATTTTAAAGCTGTCAACAATTCTGCCTGTGGATGTATTTACTCTTGGATGAGTCCATACCTTATTATCGTGAGATAGAGCTTCAAGTAAAAAAGATAGCTTTTTAGAATGCCTTTCTCTCAGAACACCCATGGATAGAGAACTTCGCAAACGCCCTTCTATAACATCCTGAATTGTATCAGCCTTTAACAGGAGCTTGAGTAAATCTCCTTCAGTAATCTCACCTGACATTGATTTTATTGCTTTTTCAAACAATACTTCTTCTTTACAATTATCTAAAATAGCATTATCAATCATCGCATCAAAACGATTCACTAAGTTAGTATACACCAACTTCTGTAAATGCTTCCTATGTTGATCCTGAAGGCTCTCTAGCTCTAATGTGGCCGGCAATATTTCCTTGTCAACATATTTAACAAATTCAGATATAGTAGTTGTTTTCAATTTAACTCTCCTAAAATGTAAGTTAACAACACCTATAATCAATCATAATAAGTGCCGCCAAAAAACCTTACAAATTTATCTTTTCTGTAGGATTTCACCAATCCCTTTCTCTCTCCATGGTTGAACTTAATTAAATGCCAAACATATTCTCCGCCAAAATCAAAATACACGTGTTTGGTCGAACCTATCCACTTATGGAAAAGTTTTCCCCTGCCAAACCAAGTAATCTCATGTAAACATGGGTCATCAGAGTTGGACGCGCTCAAACCTTGATTAAAAATGAAGAGATCAGATTGTCTTTTGGCACCATTTACTACCCATATCATTTTTTTATAGAAGCTCTCACGAGCATTCATTTCTTGAGGTGATATTGCATAACTTTGAAACTCAATGACAACTCCCTTGCTAGAAA
Organism: Cobetia sp. 14N.309.X.WAT.E.A4; assembly: GCF_030397495.1. Taxonomy (NCBI): domain Bacteria; kingdom Pseudomonadati; phylum Pseudomonadota; class Gammaproteobacteria; order Oceanospirillales; family Halomonadaceae; genus Cobetia; species Cobetia sp. 14N.309.X.WAT.E.A4. The sequence goes on along the minus strand of NZ_JAPNXT010000002.1, from coordinate 241,821 downwards.
ACACATCTGCAACATGCCTTTCTCCTGTTTCCGTATCAGTAAAAATATACTCTTGATTAGATACTGGGAAATAAGATTTCCAATGTCTATGCCATTCTGACTCATTATCCCACCAAGGATCACAGTGTACTTTCGACTTATGTGCCCAATGATGAACTTTAAAGTTTCCACATTTAGCAATAACATCACTATTACAACACAAGCATGATCCGTGAAGGCCCTTTTCAGGCTCGCACTTTTTCCCATTTATAAGCGCATATCTCACTGGAAAACCTCTTATCAAATAACCTGTCTATATAAAAGCAAACTCTACCACTACTAAATGGTAAGCTACACGATACTTAACAACTACTATACTTAAGAGATACTAGCTTTTCTGTAAAAAAGATATAAATTTAACACAAACAATATAACACTAAATAACCTAACGAATTAAGTCGGTAGGTTGTTCACAACACATAGCTCTAAAAAGGCTAGTCTCGACATAACCCTCAGTTATAAACAATAGAAATATTAGCTCTTCATCAACAGCATAGTTTATTGTAAAAAATTTCGTTGTGCATAGCCCCAAGCCTAGCCTTATCATCACAATATAACCATTTTCTTCTACAGATAAATTTTATCCATGTTGGGGCCCGCCTTCCTCCGATCCGACATTCGCTCTTCTCACAACTACGATGCTGCAGCGTGGGTGAGACTTTATTTATCCGCTATCGTCCCCCCTCACCCTGTACAATGGCTCCCTCAAGCCGCCTCTCCCAACCTCAGGCCTTCCATGTCCATTTCCGCGCGTCCTTCCAAGCTGAGCCTGCCGCAGGTCAATCCCGGTGTGACGACGGTGCTGGAGTATCTGCTGCTCAAGTTTCCGGCGATTGCCGAGTCACGCTGGCGTGAGCGCATGGCCGAGGGCAAGGTGCATCGCGATGAGGACATGCAGGTCATCGCGATGGGGCAAGTAGTTATCTAGCCAAAGCGCAGCAGAACTATAGATATGACAGCTTTTCAAAAGCCGTGGCTACTCTGCCACGGCTTGTTTTGTTGTCAGCCTTTACCCACAGCTTGGCTCACACTGGCGTGATGCCTGATTGGCAGTGCTGCTGATGGCGCCACACACCGGGGCGGGGGTGACGGCGTCGGGGTCCAGCAGTGCGGCGACGACGGATTTCACCTGGCGGTAGCCGGTGCGCATCAGGAAGGTGGGTGCGCGACCGTAGCTCTTGATGCCGAGGATATAGAGGCCGGGTTCCGCGTGGGTCAGTTCGGCGGCGCCGTGTTCCGGCACGGAGCCACAGCTGTGCTGGTTGGGGTCGATCAGCGGTGCGAGGCGCGCCGGGCTCTGGGTGGCGGGGTCGAGCGAGACACGCAGCTCCGAGAGCAGCGCGAGATCCGGGCGGAAGCCGGTGGCGGAGATGATGCGGTCCACCGCCGGCAGGCGCTGGCCACCGCTTTCCACCACGAGGCGAGCACCCTGCTCTTCCTGTGGATGAATCGCCTCGATGGCGAGATTGGTCACCACCTCGAATCTGCCGTCTTCCAGCCATTGCTGGATACGCACTTCCAGTGCCCGGCGCTCCTGCAGCTCATCGTCCTTCGGTGAGCGGATGACGTTGTCCAGCGTGGCGGAGCGCACGCCCCACAGGATGCGCGTGTCCGGATTCTGCTCGGCCAGGCTGACCAGATCCTGCAGCGCGTTGAAGGCCGAATGCCCGCCCCCGACCACCAGCACCGTCTTGCCGGCATAGTCTTCCCGCGCCTTGCCGGTGATATCCGGCACGCCGTAGGCGATCCGCTCTGCCGCCGCGAGTTCCCCCAGTGCAGGAATGCCATGCGCCCCGATGCCATTGGGGCACTGGAAGGTACCGGAGGCATCGATCACCGACCGTGCCAGCACGTCGCGCTCGCCATCCGGCCCCGAGACACGCAGCACGAAGGGTGCCTCCTCTCGCCCTTGCGAGCGCAGCACATCATGCTGCAGGCGACTGACATGCGTGACCCGTGTCGCGGTATACAGGCGGGAGGCAATCTCCGGCAGCGCGGCCAGCGGCTGGAGGTAGTCGGCGAGCAGCTCCGCGCCGGTGGGGAAGGCATCCGCTCGTGGCGCCTGCCAGCCGGTGGGCGTGAGCCATTCGGCTGCCACGGGGTCCACGTTGTAGGACCACGGCGAGAACATGCGCACATGCCCCCAGCGAGCCAGATGCTCCCCGACCTGCTCGCCTGATTCGAAGATGATGGGCTCTAGGCCCGCTGCCAGCAGATTGACCGCAGCGCTCAGCCCTATCGGGCCTGCCCCGATGATGGCAATCGGCAGGTGGCTGTTGGCATCTTGCATCGCGTCTTCGCTCCAGTCGTGGGGGGTGGGGATGAAAGCCTCGTCATGCGTGGCTTTCAGCGTAAGACGACAAGGCTTATTTGGCTATTTTCTTCTAAAGACAACCCGCATATCCCCAGCCACAGGCCGCGCTGGTCGCCTCGGCAAGCCTCTCGCACGCATCGCTCCACTCCCGCGCCAACCTCTCGCAAGGCCATCTGCCCCGACAGCCATGCGTCGCTCGGTTACACTGGGCCATCGCCATGAGGGTGAGGCTTGCTCGCCCCACGCTCGCCCTTTCTTCTCGCCACCGTGATGCCTTCCATGTCCATTTCCGCCCGCCCCTCCAAGCTGAGCCTGCCGCAGATCAACCCCGGCGTGGCAACGGTACTGGAATATCTGCTGCAGAAGTTTCCGGCCATCGATGAGGCCACCTGGCGCGAGCGCATGGCCACCGGCAAGGTGCATCGCGAGGATGGCGCATTGATCACCCCGCAGACGCCCTACCAGCCACATCTGCGCGTCTTCTATTACCGTGAGGTGGCGCGCGAGCCGAGCATCCCCTTCGCGGAGCGGATTCTCCATCAGGATGAGCACATTCTGGTGGCCTACAAACCACATTTTCTGCCGGTGACGCCCGGTGGCCTGTACGTGAACGAGTGCCTGCAGCAGCGCCTGCGCGACAGTACCGGAATAGAGGCGCTGCAGGCGGTGCATCGCCTGGACAGGGCCACCGCCGGGCTGGTGCTTTGCTCACTGAATCCCGAATCGCGCCACCGCTATCATGAGCTGTTCAAGTCGCGGAATATCCACAAGACCTATCAGGCCATTGCCGAAACCCACAGCGATGAGTCTCTGGTGGGCCAGCAGTGGGAGGTGAAGAACCGCCTTGAACAGGCCGAGCAACGCTTTCGCTTTCAGGTCTCCGAAGGCGAGCCCAACAGCCACTCGTTCATCCGCTGTGTTGCGCAACGCGGTAGCCGGGCGCTGTTCGAGCTGCACCCCATCACCGGGCGTCGCCATCAACTGCGGGCGCACATGCAGTCGCTGGGCTGGCCGATCCTGAATGACCGCTACTACCCCGAGCTGCAACCGCTCTCGCCGGATGACTACGCGCGCCCCCTGCAGCTTCTCTCCAAGGGATTCGAGTTCATTGATCCCGTCAGCGGCGAGGAAAGGTGCTTCGAATACGACGGTAATCTGACGCTGGCGTGAGGCGCGAGATAGCCAGTGGTTGTCGTCGCCAGCCGACGCGCAGCCCACGGCATGTGCACAAAGAATTCATCTGGCGAAGGCTTCCTGCTCGACGTCAGGCGGGCTAAGGTTTTCTTCCTGTCCCCGGAAAATAGGCCCATCGATGTCCCGACGTCTCGCAGTGACCGGAGGAGCCGCGCTGGCCGCGCTCCTGTCCTTCCCCGTCCTTGCACAACAAGGGCACGACGGGCCGCCGCCCGATCACGATGGCCCGCCGCCGATGTCAGCGGAAGACCAGGCCCTGAGCGAGGCGCTGCGCGCGCGCATGGGCGATACCAGCACCCTGATGCAGAGCGTGCCGATCCCCGAGAGCGCCGCCGAATGTGGTGATACGCCCGGCTACGAGCGCATGCTGTGCCTGATTGATCTGCTCAAGGCCGATATCTCCGACGATGACATCCTCAAGAACCTGCAGCATGACTACTCCCTCGCAGAGGCCGAGAACTGGAGCAACCTGCCCGCTGGCGCCTTCCCGAAACGTCCCGGCGTGCTGTTGGGCGAGTTGAACATCAAGCAGCGCGGCCTCGTCAAGGCCATCATGCTGGAAGCCACCGGCCACGCGCCGGATGAAGGCTTCGACGAGATGATTCAGACGCTCAATGCCGACGACTACATCAACACCGTCAGCACCGACTACAAGGCCGGTTACTCCTCCTACAACACCAAGTTTGCCTTCCTCGGCACACCGGGTGAGAGCGGCACCTGGGAGCTGTACTACGGCGGCCATCACATGGCCTTCGCCAACACCTACACCGACGGCAAGCTGGCCGGGGCCACGCCCTCCTTCCGTGGTGTGGAACCCTTCCCGTATTTCGAGATGAACGGGCGCGTGAACGAGCCGCTGACCCAGGAACGCGATGCCTTCGCCACCCTGCTCAGCTCGCTCTCCGAGGATCAACAGGCCGAAGCGACACTGGAAGGCACCTACCGTGACATCCTCGCTGGCCCCCAGGCCGACGATGCCATCCCCGAATGCTATGAAGGCATTCCCGTCTCCGAGCTGGATGACGACCAGCAAGCGCTGCTGCTGACGGCCATCGAGACCTACGTGGACGACATCTCCGCGCCGGAGGCCAAGGCCTACATGGCGAAGTACACCGCAGAGCTTCCGGATACCTACCTCGGCTTCTCCGGCACGCCGCAGGTCAGCGCCGAGAACGATTACGTGCGTATCCACGGCCCCTCGCTGTGGATCGAATTCTCGTTGCAGTCGAACAAGTCCACCGACAAGGTCGGCAACCATCCCCACTCGGTATGGCGGGATCGCACCGACGACTACGGCGGCCAGACCGAATGAGCCGGCGCGCTTCCTGGCGCACCGCCCTGCTCGCCCTTGCCGTGATCTCCCTCGGCAATGGGGCCAGCGGGGCGGGAGGCGGCCTCATCGAGACGGCTCACGCCCACGCCCTGCCCGGCAGCGTGCTGACATTCGAGCAGCAACCGCAGCACACGCTGCACCTCACGCTCCAGTTCCCGCGTGAAGACCTGCTGATCGCCGCGCCGGAACTGGCAGCCCTTGGTGACGCCAAGCCCGGCGCTCCATTGGCGCAGGCGCTGACAGATCAACTCGGCGACTATCTCAATCAGCATCTGGCGCTCTCCAAGGACGGCGACGCACTGCCGCTGACGCTCACCGAGGCGCATCTCGCATCCACCTATCAACCACAACTCGGCGACTACGTGCTGGTCATCACCGAATGGAACGTGACGACCGAAAAAGCCGAACCGGACTCCCTGCTGCTGAAATACGACGCGGTAATGCACGAAGTCCGCAATCACCGCGCCGATGTCTATTGGCAGACGTTTGACGGCGAGACCCGCCCGCTGGCCGGCTTCGGCTTCTTCCACTCCGCCCACGGCGTCCGGCTGAACCTGCAGAAAGCCAGGCAGGAGCCAGCCGAACAGGAGTGATCCGGACTGCAGCAAGCAAGGCGGTCAGCGTTCCCTGAATCGTGCCCACAAAAAAAGCCCTTCCGGCCAATGGCCAGAAGGGCTTTTTACTTGCTGCGTTCTTGTCTTGATCAGCTCAAGAGGTCGTCAAGACACAACGCTACCTCAGCTCAGCGAGGGGGGATCGTCAGGCGATCATTCCCACTCGATGGTGGCCGGCGGCTTGCTGCTGACGTCATAGGTGACGCGCGAGACGTGCTCCAGCTCGTTGATGATGCGGTTGGAGACCTTCTCCAGCAGCTCATACGGCAGGTGCGCCCAGCGGGCCGTCATGAAGTCGACGGTCTCGACGGCACGGATACCGATGACCCACTCGTAACGACGGCCATCGCCGACGACACCGACGGACTTGACCGGCAGGAAGACGGCGAACGCCTGGCTGGTCTTGTGGTACCAGTCGAAGTTGTGCAGTTCTTCGATGAAGATGGCGTCGGCTTCACGCAGGATATCCGCGTATTCCTTCTTCACTTCACCGAGGATACGCACGCCCAGACCCGGCCCCGGGAAGGGGTGACGGTAGACCATGTCGTACGGCAGGCCGAGTTCGAGGCCGACCTTGCGGACTTCGTCCTTGAACAGTTCGCGCAGCGGCTCGACCAGTTCCATCTTCATGTCGTCCGGCAGGCCGCCGACATTGTGGTGGGACTTGATGACGTGGGACTTGCCGGTCTTGCTGGCAGCGGATTCGATCACGTCCGGGTAGATGGTGCCCTGGGCGAGGAAGTCGACGTCCTTGAGCTTGGCGGCTTCGGCATCGAACACTTCGATGAAGGTGTTGCCGATGGCCTTGCGCTTGGCTTCCGGGTCACTGACACCCTTGAGCTTGCCGAGGAAGAGGTCTTCGGCGTCCACACGGATGACCTTGACGCCCATGTGGCGAGAGAAGGTTTCCATGACCTGGTCGCCTTCGTTCTTGCGTAGCAGGCCGTTGTCGACGAAGACGCAGGTCAGCTGGTCACCGATGGCCTTGTGCAGCAGCGCCGCGACCACGGAGGAGTCGACGCCACCGGAGAGGCCGAGCAGCACCTTGCGGTCACCGACCTGGGCGCGAACGCGATCGGTCAGGTCTTCGATGATCTTGGCCGGGGTCCACAGGCGCTCGGACTGGCAGATCTCGATCACGAAGTGCTCGAGGATGCGCTGGCCCTGCAGGGTGTGGGTGACTTCCGGGTGGAACTGCACGCCGTAGAACTGCTTCTCTTCCCACGCCATGGCGGCGATCGGGCAGCTCGGGGTGGAGGCGGTGACGGTGAAGGTCTCCGGCACCTTCGCGACCTTGTCACCGTGGCTCATCCAGACGTCGAGCAGCGGGCGGCCTTCGTCGTCCAGGTGGTCCTTGATGTCCTTGAACAGCGCGGACTCACCATCGACACGAATCTGGGCATAGCCGAATTCGCGCACGTTGGAGCCTTCGACCTTGCCGCCGAGCTGCTCGGCCATGGTCTGCATGCCGTAGCAGATGCCGAACACCGGCAGACCCATCTCGAACACGCACTGCGGCGCACGCGGCGAGTCCAGCTCGGTCACGGATTCCGGGCCACCGGCCAGGATGATGCCGTTGGGGTTGTACTCGCGGATCTCTTCCTCGGTGATGTCAAAGGCACGCACCTCGGAGAACACGCCCAGCTCACGCACGCGACGTGCGATCAGCTGAGTGTACTGGGAGCCGAAATCGAGGATCAGGATCTTGTGGGAATGGATGTCTTGCATCTTCAGTCTCTCATTGGGGAGTCATGTGACCCGCTTCGGAGCTGCGAGGGAGCGCGGGGTCGACACAATCTGGCGCCGAGAATAGCCGAGACCAGAAGTTTCTTCGACCTAAGCAAAGCGGGAACCCGTGTAGGGCTCCCGCTTTGCATCGCGCTTCGCTATGTCTCAGTCGCGCCGATAGTTGGGCGCTTCCTTGGTGATCTGCACGTCGTGGACGTGGGATTCGGCGAAGCCGGCACCGGTGATCTGCACGAATTGCGGCTTGGTGCGCATCTCTTCGATGGTCTGGCTGCCGGTGTAGCCCATGGAGGCACGCAGGCCGCCCATCAGCTGGTGCACGATGGCGCTCATCATGCCCTTGTAGGGCACGCGGCCTTCGATGCCTTCCGGTACCAGCTTCTCGACGCCGGCGTTCTTGTCCTGGAAGTAACGATCGCTGGAACCCTGGGTCTGGGACATGGCGCCCATGGAACCCATGCCGCGATACGCCTTGTAGGTACGGCCCTGGAACAGCTCGACTTCACCCGGCGCTTCCTCGGTACCGGCGAGCAGGCCGCCGATCATGACGATGCTGGCGCCTGCGGCGATGGCCTTGGCGATGTCACCGGAGAAGCGGATACCGCCATCGGCGATGACCGGCACGTCGTACTTGGCCATGGCGGCCGCGACGTTGGCGACGGCGCTCATCTGCGGCACGCCGACACCGGCGACGATGCGCGTGGTGCAGATGGAACCCGGGCCGATGCCGACCTTGACGCCGTCCGCGCCGGCTTCTGCCAGGGCGATGGCGGCTTCGGCGGTCGCGATGTTGCCACCGATGACCTGAATCTTCGGATGATGCTCCTTCACCCAGGCGACGCGGTCGATCACGCCCTTGGAGTGACCGTGAGCGGTGTCGACGACGATGACGTCAACGCCGGCTTCGGCGAGAGCCGCGACGCGGTCCGGGGTTTCCGGGCCGGTGCCGACGGCGGCGCCGACCAGCAGGCTGCCGTTGCTGTCCTTCGCCGCGTTCGGGTAGGTCTTGACCTTCTCGATGTCGCGAACGGTGACGAGACCGCGCAGGCGGAATTCGTCATCGACGATCGGCATCTTCTCGATGCGGCTTTCCTGCAGCTTGGCCTTGATCTGTTCCAGCGGCGTGCCTTCCAGCACGGTGACCAGCTTGTCGCGGCCGGTCATGATGCCGGCGACGGTATCGCTGAAGTCAGGCTGGAAGCGCATGTCGCGACCGGTCACGATGCCGACCAGGTATTCACCCTCGACCACCGGGAAGCCGGAGTAGCCATGCTCCTCGGACATCGCCAGCAGATCCTGGATCTTGGCCTTCGGGCTGACAGTGACCGGGTCACGCACGATGACGCTCTCGTGCTTCTTGACCTTGCGGACTTCCGCGGCCTGCTGGGCAATGCTCATGCTCTTGTGGATGATGCCGACACCACCTTCCTGCGCCATGGCGATGGCCAGGCGAGCTTCGGTGACGGTATCCATCGCAGAGGAGATGAGCGGGATATTGACGCTGATGTCGCGTGTGAGACGTGATCTCAGGCTGACGTCCTTGGGGAGGACCTCGGAGTAGCCGGGGACGAGAAGAACGTCATCAAACGTCAGAGCTTCTTGCGCTATACGTAGCATGTCGAACGCCCAGTAGCAGTTTATGAGGGATGCGCGAAAGCCGCAGTGCAGGGCCCGATGGACGGGCGCCATGACTACGGTTCTAGCGGTTGCTGCGAGGTAATCACCCATGATAACCCATTCGCCCCACTCGAGACAAACGTCGCAGGCTATCAATCTCGCGATTTCGCCCCCCCTGATATTAACCATCTGGTCAACTAGAGCCCCGTACGACGTGGCCTGCGGCGGGATACGCCGGCGGATGCGCTGGCGTAAGGGGGTCGGCGTACCGCCGGAGTAGGCATCGAACCAGCGGTCGAGAAAATCATGACGACGCGCCGTGTCCAGCATGCTCAGAATCGAGGCGTCCAGAGGCTGCGGGTAGAGCCGCTGGCCGACCTGATCCCGCAGCGACTGGGCGGTGTAGGGGCCGGTGATATCCGTGCGGATGCTGTAGAGCGGTGTCTCGCCCGCCAGCACATGCTGCCCTTGCCGTCCGATGAGGAAATCCATGAAGGTTCGCGCAGCCTCCGGATGCGGAGCATCGCGGTGGATGAAGGCGGTGCGCATGGAGATCAACGCATAGTCAGTGGGCATCTGCACGATGACCTCAGGGTGGGACTGTGCCCAGCGGATGGCGTAGGACCCCAGCAGGTTGTACCCCAGCCAGTAGCGGCCATCGCTCAGGCCTTCCAGCATGCGCTGCGTGCTGGTCTCGAGAGTGGTGTCAACCTGTCCGAGCGCCGCGACCAGTTTCCAGAAGCGTCCTGAATAGTAGGAATCCTGAAGATGGAGCGCGTATCCCAGTGCGCTCTTCGAGGGCGAATAGGCCACGACTCGCCCCGTCAGTGTCTCGGCATGCTCCGTCAGCAGGTTCAGTACGTCGGCATGCGAGGATGGCGGCATCATTCTGGTCGCGAGATCCAGCCGGTAGGCCATCACGATGGGCTCGAAGGTGAAGGCGAAGATTTCATCGCGCCACTTGGCCCACTCGGGCCATTGCCTTGCAGCCTCGCTGTCCAGTCGCTGGGCCAGTCCTTGATTGACCAGCGCCACCTGCCAGGGCATCGCCGAGCTGATGATGATATCGGCCCCCGCGTCGTCCTGAACGGCCAGTGCATTGAGCGTCATCGTCGTGCGATCGTGATAGACGATCTCGATGGCGGGATACTGGCGCGCGAAGGCTGCCAGCAAGGGCGCCGCGACCTGGCGATCCATTGCCGCTTCAATGACCAGGCGGTCCTGTGCCGCCATGACTGGCCTGGCAGCCAGGAGGATGGCGAGACCTGCCCACAGGGCCAGCACCAGGCAACTCGTGACTCGGCGGGCCCCTGGGGTGGCGCGCAGCCTGTCAGACATGAGGTTCATGACGGCCACCTCGGAAAGCGGATGCGAATGCACAGCCCTCCCACATCGCGATTGGTGACCTGCAAGTCAGCCTGATGGCGCAGGGCAATCGTCTCGACGATCGCCAACCCAAGTCCCGAACCGTCGGTGTCCTGACGCCCTGCGCGCTCGAAGGGCTGACAGAGTCGGTCCAGCATCTCCTTCGGCACACCGGGGCCGTTGTCCTCGATGCTGAGCAGCACGCTATCGTCATGGGCGGCAAGGCGCAGGGTGATCTCGCTGCCGGGTGGGGTATAGCGCAACGCATTCTCGATCAGATTGCCGATCAGTTCGCGCAGCGCCCACGACTCGCCAATCACGCAGAGCGGCTGTGCAGGCAGTTCGGCCAGCCCCAGGTCATGCAGGCGCGCGAGATCGTGATCAACCCATTCCAGCACCACGCCGCGAAGCAGTTCACCGAGATCCAGCGCATCCTGCTCGGTGGGCAATGCCAGGTGACGCAGCCGCGTCAGGTTCAACAACTGCCCCGCCAGGCGACTGGTGCGTGCAGCGCTGGCGTGGATATCCCCGAGCGCTGCGCGCCATTCGTCAGGTGATGAGCTCGTCAGCGCGAACTCCGCCAGGTTCTGCACTCCCGCCAGCGGCGTGCGCAGCTGGTGGCTGGCATCGGCGGTAAAACGCAGCAACGCATCGCGGGATTCTCCCTGGCGGTGGAAAAGCTGCTCCAGCGTCTCGACCAGCTCGCGCATCTCTTCCGGCATGGTGCCCTCCAGCGGCGTGGCATCCTGCGGCTGACGCCGACGCAACTGATGCCGCAGACGCTTGAGCGGTGTCAGCGCCAGCCTCAGCGTGATCAGGATCATCACCACCGCCAGCACCCCCATGATGAGCATGCGGCCCGTGGCCCGAATCATCAGCTCGCGCGCCAGCTGCCGGCGCCCTTCGGTGGTATGTCCGACCCAGAGCTGCACACGAAATTGCCGCTCCCAGCCTGCGGAACGCACGCTGCGCGCGTGCAGCCGCCACGTGACGCCCTGATAACGGATGTCCTGCCAGACATCCCTTTCTCCAGCCTCGCGCAGCATCTGCGGGGTTAGCGGGATCTCGAGGTTGCTGGCCAGTACTTGCCCCTGATCATCCAGCAGGCGGTAGAAGACACGTTCCTGATGTCGTGTGGAGAGAATCTTGAGGGCAGCCGGCGGCATCATGATGCGCGGCTTGTCATCCTGCCACTGGATGGCTTCTGACATGGCCAGCAGCGCATCCTCGAGCTGATTGTCGAAGGCGCGCTGGGCCGAGCGCTGACTGGTGACCCAGGCATCGATCAACACGAGCCCGCCGACGATGAGCATCATGCTCAGCATCCACCCCAGCAGGCGATTGCGCAGCTTACCGTGGATGATCATCCGGCGTCTGTCATCTCGAGACGATAGCCCAGCCCACGCAGGGTACGGATCTGTATCTCACTGCCTGCCAGGCGCTTGCGCAGCCGACTGATGTAGACCTCCAACGCATTCGAGCCCACCTCGCCATAGCCGAATACCTTGCCTTCGATCACCTCCCGCGACACCACCTTGCCGGCGTGCAGCATCAGGCTTTCCAGCAGCAGACGCTCCCGTGGTGGCAGATCCAGCGTCGCGCCCACCAGCGTGAAAGTGCCGCTGCGGGTCGACATGGCAAGCGGACCGAAGCGAAGCGTATTGTCACTGCGCCCCTGACTGCGCCGCAGCAAGGCCCGCACACGGGCTTCCATCTCCACCAGCGAGAACGGCTTGGCCAGGTAATCATCTGCACCAAGATCCAGTCCACGCACCCGGTCGTCCACCCCATCCCGCGCCGTGATGATCAGCACCGGCGTCAGGTCATTGCGCTGACGCAACTCCGACAGCAGGTCCATGCCCTGCCCATCCGGCAGGCCGAGATCAAGCAGGATCAGATCAAAGCCGCCCTGGCGCGCCGCGTCCCGTGCAGGTGCCAGAGTATCGAAGACATCGATGGCATAGCCCAGCGTCGACAGACTGCGCTGCAGGGTGCGGGAAATGAGGGGATCATCCTCGACGACGAGCAGGCGCATGCATCCAAAGTCTCAGTAAGGGGAAGGGAAAGTGACAGGTTGATGAAAGGTCGCGCTCCTACCATGCCGGTATCGCAACTACCGCTGCGATATACCGATCAGACAGCGCCACCCTGTCGCCATGAACATAAAGCAAAAGGCGCTGTGAAGACAAAAACAACAGCCATCAGGAGCACACCATGCGCCAGTCCAGACGCCTGCCCTCTTCCCTTCGCGACATCACGCCGTTGCGCCTCGCCGCCGCCATGGCAGCGCCGCTCGCGCTGGCCGCGGCAAGCCTGGTCGCCATGCCCGCCGCCGCGGCCGACAAGAGCGAATGCATCGCCCCGGCCAAGCCCGGCGGTGGCTACGACCTCACCTGCCGCCTGGCCGCCAATGGCCTGCTGGAAACCGGCATCATCGACTCGCCGATGATGGTCACCTACATGCCGGGCGGTATCGGCGCGGTCGCCTACAACCACGTCATCGGGGTACGCAGTGATGACCCCAATCTGGTCGTGGCCGCCAGCACCGGTGCCGCCGTCAATCTGGCGCTGGGCAAGTTCGGCAAGTTCAGCGCCGATGACGTCCGCTGGGTTGGCGCACTGGGGGTCGACTATGGCGCGGTGGTCGTCAATGCAGACGCCCCGTGGCAGACCCTCGATGAACTGATGCAGGACCTCAAGGCACACCCCAGCGAGATTCCCTTCGGCGCCGGCGGCACCATCGGCAGCCAGGACTGGATGAAGGCCGCGCTGATCGCCAAGTCCATCGATGTCTCGCCGCGCAAGCTGCGTTACGTGTCCTTCGAGGGCGGCGGTGAAGCGCTGGCGGCACTGCTGGGCAATCACATCAAGGTCTATACCGGTGATCTGTCCGAGCTCAAGTCCCAGCTTTCCAGCGGCAAGATTCGCGTACTGGCCGCGCTGTCCGAAGAACGCATGGACGGCGCCTTCGCCGAGATTCCCACTGCTGCCGAACAGGGCTATGACGTGACCTGGCCGATCTGGCGTGGTTACTACATGGGCAAGGACGTCAGCGATGCCGACTACGACGCCTGGGTCGAACGCCTCAAGCAGTTGAGCGAAAAACCGGAATTCGCCGAGATCCGTGAAGCGCGCGGTCTGTTCCCGATCCAGAAGTTCGGCGCGGATTTTGACGATTACGTGAAAGGCCAGGTCGCCGACTTCAAGACCCTCGCCAAGGAAGTGGGACTGACAAAATGAGACTCGCCGCCGATCGCATCCTGGGCTTCGCCCTGATGGGACTGGCGGCGTTCATCGTCGCCCAGTCCCTGAGTATCGAAGTGCCCTTCGCCTACGACCCGGTAGGCCCCAAGGCCTTTCCCATCGGCCTCTCGATCCTGATGGCCATCTTCTCGCTGGTGCTGATCCTGCGCCCCGGCCCGGAAGGTGACTGGCCATCCGCCAGCGTGATGCTGCAACTGGGGCTGGTGATGGTGATCCTGATCGCCTTCGCCTTCTTCTTCGTGCGCCTCGGCTACCCCATCACGGCCGTCGCCGCCATCACCGCCATCGCCCGCCTGTTCGGTGCCCGCTGGCGCGCTGCCTGCGTGACCGGGGTGCTGATGGCCGGCGCAAGCTACGTGCTGTTCACCGCCGTGCTGGAAATCTCGCTGCCGACCGGGCTGTGGTTTTCCTGATTCCGAGAGGGCTTTCTCATGTTTGATTTCATCGTCCAGGGCTTTGGCGTCGCACTGACGCCACTCAACCTTGGCCTGGCCTTCAGTGGCGCACTGCTGGGCACCTTGTTCGGTGCCTTGCCGGGCATCGGCCCCATCAACGGCATCGCCATTCTGATGCCGCTGGCCTATACCCTCGGCCTGCCGGCGGAATCGGCACTGATCCTGCTCGCAGGTATCTATACCGGTGCCGAATACGGCGGCCGGATGTCGAGCATTCTGCTCAACGTACCGGGGGATGCCGGCGCCGTGATGACCACCCTCGACGGCTATCCGCTGGCCAAGCAGGGCCTGGCGGGACCGGCACTGGGCATCTCGGCGATCAGCTCCTTCGTCGGTGCCAGCATCGCGATCCTGGGTCTGACCCTGTTCGCCCCGCTGCTGGCCAAGGTGGCCGTGCAGTTCGGTCCGGCGGAACTGTTCACCATGATGGTGTTCGCCTTCGCGTCCATGTCGGTGATGATGGGCAAGGACCCGGTCAAGACGGCGCTGGGCGCCATTCTCGGCGTGCTGATCGGCACCGTCGGCGTCGATTCCGGCACCGGTATCCAGCGCTTCACCTTCGATATCCCCGACCTCTACGACGGCATCGACTTCGTGGTGCTGATCATCGGCATGTTCGCGATCAGTGAAATCCTGCTGATGCTGGAAAGCCGCCTGCAGCATGGCAAGACCGGCGCTCTGCCTGTCATCGGCCGCGTCTTCGTGACGATGAAGGAAATCCTCTACTGCAAGGGCGCCATGCTGCGCTCCGGCCTGCTCGGCTTTTTGATCGGTGTGCTGCCGGGTACCGGCGCTTCGGTGGCGGGGGCCGTCTCCTACACCACCGAGAAACGTGTCAGCGACAAGAACAATACCTTCGGTACCGGCGACATGCGTGGCCTGGCCGCGCCGGAAGCCGCCAACAACGCGTCCGCAGCGGGCTCCTTCGTGCCGATGCTGACCCTGGGCATTCCGGGCTCCGGCACCACCGCCGTTCTGCTGGGCGCGCTGATGCTCTACAACATCACGCCCGGCCCAATGATGTTCAGCGAGCATCCCAAGGTCGCGGGCGGCCTGATCGCCTCGCTGTACATCGGCAACATCGTGCTGTTGCTGCTCAACCTGCCGCTGGCCGGCTTCTTCGCTCGCGTGCTGACCATCCCGCGCTGGGCGCTGGTGCCGGGCATCGTCATCCTGTCCTTCGTCGGGGTCTATCAGCTGCATTCCGACATGGGGGCCATCTATCTGATGCTGGGCATCGGCGTGCTGGGCTACCTGTTGCGCAAGCTGAACTTCTCGCTGGCCACCATCGTGCTGGGCTTCGTGCTCGGCGGACTGATGGAAGAGAATCTGCGTCGTGCCCTGGCCATCAGCGGTGGCGACAGCAGTATCCTGTGGCAATCGGGCATCTCGCAGGGCCTGTGGCTGGCCTCGCTGTTGCTGCTGCTCGGGCCTTTCCTGCTGTCACGACTCGGCAAGCGCAAGACGCGTACAGCCTGATCAAGGCACCCCGTGTGGCAAACCCCAAGCCCCCGTTCTCCCTCAGGAGTCCGGGGGCTTCTTGGTGGCAGGCTCCCCGCCTGTGGCATCATGGCCCTCTCCATCTACCAGACAAGCTCCGCCACGGATTCCCCCACAAGCCCTCACACAAGGATTGCCGCGTGTTCGAAACATCGCCTGCCGCCGATGCCATCAGCGTCACCCAGCTGAATCGTGAGTCCAAGCGCCTGCTGGAGCGAGGCTTGGGGGAGCTCTGGATCGAGGGGGAAATCTCGGGTTTCTCGCAGCCACGCTCTGGCCACTGCTACTTCACGCTCAAGGATGACAACGCCCAGGTGCGTTGTGCGCTGTTCAAGAGCCGTGCCCAGTTTCTGCGCGAGAAGCCCAAGGATGGCGACCGGGTGCGGGTGCGCGCCAAGGTGTCGCTGTTCGAGGCGCGTGGCGACTATCAGCTGATCATCGAGGCGCTGCAGCAGGCGGGGCTGGGGGAGTGGCTGGCGCGTCTGGCACGCCTCAAGGAGCAGCTGGCAGCCGAGGGCGTGTTCGCCAATCAGCGCGCCCTGCCCCACCCGCCGCGCCATCTGGGGGTGATCACCTCCGCGACCGGCGCGGCGCTGCAGGACGTGATCGCGGTGACCCGCAAGCGCTGGCCGCAGGCACACCTGAGCGTGCTGCCGGTGGCGGTGCAGGGGCCACAGGCGGTACCCCAGCTGATTCGTGCGGTGGCGATGGCCAATCGCGACAGCGATTGCGATGCGCTGCTGATCACGCGGGGAGGCGGCAGTCTCGAGGACCTGTGGGCCTTCAATGACCAGCATCTGGCGCGCGCGATCTTCCACTCGCGCCTGCCGGTGGTGGCGGCCATCGGCCACGAGACTGACACCACACTGGCGGAACTGGCCGCCGACCTGCGCGCGCCCACGCCATCCGCCGCCGCCGAGGCGCTGTATCCGGATCAACGTGCCCAGGTGCAGCAGCTGGCTACCCTCACGCAGCGACTGTGGCGCGCTCAGCGCGGACGGCTCGATCAGGCGGCACAGCGACTGGATCACGCCCGCTCGCGCCTGCGCCATCCGGCGCGCGAGCTGCAGGCCCAGCGCCAGCAAGCCCGTGAACTGGAGCGCCGCCTGCACGCCGCAGTGCGCATGCGCATGACCAGTGAGCAGCAGAAGGCCGACCAGCTGACCCGCCGCCTGCAGCAGGCCAGCCCCGCACGTGACATCCAGCGCCATCGCCAGCAGCTGGCGATGCTGACACCACGCCTCGACAATGCCCTGCCGCGCCGGCTGGCAGCGGATCGTGAGCGACTGGAAGGCGCGATGCGCGCACTGAACGCGGTCAGCCCGCTCAACGTGCTCAACCGCGGCTATGCCATCGTCGAGCGCGTCGGCGGCAGCCAGACGCCGGCAGCGGACGACAGCAAGGTGATCCGCGCCGCCCATCAGACCCAGCCCGGCGAGATGCTCTCGATCCGCCTCGGCGAGGGCCGTCTGGCCGTCGAGGTCAAGCGCCGCTACAAGCCCAGGCCCTGAGTACCTGATCGGCACTGATGCGCCGCCAGACCGAAAAAAGCCCCGCTACCGAAACCGGTAACGGGGCTTTTTCATGGGCGGTTCACGTCAGATACACCGAACCGCTCTTGATCACTCGCCTTGCGCACCACTCACACTGACACGCGTGAACGGCTACACAGGTCTTGACCCTGGTCTTTCGCGTGACTTCGGACGCGCTGGATCGCTTTTGACCTTACGCCTTTCGCGCAGCTTCGGGCGCGCTGGATCAAAAATCAGGCGGACCCTGCTCGGCGCCCGGCTTGAAGGCGCCCGGCTCCAGATCATGACGTCCCAGCAGCTTGTAGAAGTCGGTGCGGTTGCGCCCGGCGATCCGCGCGGCCTGGGTCACGTTGCCTTCGGTGATCTTGAGCACCTTGATCAGATAGCTGCGCTCGAAACCGGCACGCGCCTCGGAGAAGGACGGCAAGGCGTTCTCTTCCGCGGCCAGCGCCTGGGAGACCAGCGCTTCCGGAATCATCGAGGAGCTGGTGAGCGCGACACACTGCTCGACCACGTTGACCAGCTGACGCACGTTGCCCGGCCAGGCACTGGAGGCCAGCAGATTGAGCGCTTCCGGCGAGAAGCCCTTCACGAACGGCTTGTGGCGGGCAGCCGCCTGGCTGATCAGGTACTTGGCCAGCAGCGGCACATCTTCGGCACGCTCGCGCAGGGCGGGCAGCTTCAGATTGACCACGTTGAGGCGGTAGTAGAGATCTTCGCGGAAGTCGCCGTCATGCATCGCCTTGTCGAGGTTGCGGTGCGTGGCGGAGATGATGCGCACATCGATGGGCACTGACGTCGTGGAGCCCAGCGGGCGGATCTGACGCTCCTGCAGCGCACGCAGCAGCTTGACCTGCAACGCCAGCGGCATGTCGCCGATCTCATCGAGGAACAGGGTACCGCCATCCGCCGCCTGGAACAGGCCCTGGTGCGCGCTGACCGCACCGGTGAAGGAGCCCTTGGCGTGACCGAACAGCTCGCTTTCCAGCAGTTGCTCCGGCAGCGCGCCGCAGTTGATAGCGACGAAGGGACGCGAGGCACGCGGGCTGGCGTTGTGGATGGCCTTGGCCATCAGCTCCTTGCCGGAGCCGGACGGGCCGGTGACCAGCACGCTGACATCGGAAGCCGCGACCATGCGTGCCTGCTCGAGAATCTGCTCCATCTGCGGGGAACGCGTGATGATGCCGGCACGCCAGGCATCGTCACCCTCCTTTACGGGCGGCGCCTGGGCCAGCGCCTCGTCGATGGCCGCGAACAGCTCATCCTTGTCGACGGGCTTGGTCAGGAAGCTGAACACGCCCTGACGAGTGGCACTGACGGCGTCCGGGATCGAGCCATGCGCCGTGAGCAGGATGACCGGCATGCCCGGCTGACGCTTCTGCAGCTCGCCGAACAGCGCCATGCCATCCATCTCGTCCATGCGCAGGTCAGACAGCACCAGGTCAGGACGCGCCGCCTCCAGACGGCTGAGCGCCTCACGGCCGCTACTGGCGGTGGTGACCTTGAAGCCACGGCTTTCGAGACGCATGCCGAGCAGCTTGAGCAGACTTGCATCGTCATCCACGAGCAGAATATGCGCTTGAGCGTATTTCACACTAACTCTCCTTGCGGGCCTGTCGCTCGGAAATCCCTCCGACGTCAGTCCCGCACAGTCTTGCGTCATGCAGCCGGTTGGGCCAATGACAGTTCGTGGCCAGACACGCCCGGCATCGGATTCAGGGCGTGGTCTGACGGCGAGAATTGATGGCTTCCTCGATGGCGGTCAGCGCCTCGAGCTTCTTGCTGAGCTGGGCGTTCTCGGCACTCAGCTTGCGGCGGACGCCTTCGCTCTTGTCGCGATCCGCGATCAGGCCGCGACGCTCCTCCAGCCCGTTGAGCCACTGGCGCAGCAGCGGCTGCAGACGACTCGGCGCGGTGGGCAGGTCCGCCTTGTAGAGGTCAGAGGCCAGTTCCCAATCGGACTCGTCTCCCCAGCTGAGCACGATGGCACGCGCCAGACGACGGTCATGGCGGTTGCCTTCCAGCTGCATCAGGGTGCTGTCGCGCCACTGATCGTTGCCGCGTTGAGCCTGCAGCGCAAAGGCGACCCACTCATCCAGCAGGCAGTTTCCTTCCTTGAAATCGGGCAGATCGCCCGCCCCATGACAGCTGTCCTGAACGCTGGGAGTATCGGCGACGTGTTCGTTGCCCGGCAAGGTGATATTCGACAGGGCGCCACAGGCACTGAGCAAGCTGACCAGCATGCCGGTGGTGATTCCCGTCAACAGTCGTTGACCCTTCATCACTTCTCTTCCTTGCGTGTCTGATGGCACTCTCGGGTGCCATTTCATGTGGTATGGGGTGCACTGTCACCCCCCAGCAGGACCTGCTCACCTTCCTGACCAGAGGAGGGTGAGCGGCTGGGGGTCGGCAAGGTCAGGCGGAAACAGACGTCGGCCTTGGCGTCCTCCACCAGCGCCAGTTGACCAAACTGGGCGCGAGCACTGTCGGCGGCCACCGAAAGACCGATACCGGAGCCCTTGAGCGGCCCCTTGCGCTTCACCGCGCCCTGATAGAAGGGCTGGAACAGGTGATCGCGGTCCTTCGGGGCAATCGGTTCGCCGCTGTTGGCGACCTCGATCACCAGCTGGCGACGCTCCTTGCGCGCCCTCAGCCATAGATCGCCGCCATCTTCCCCATAGGCGATGGCGTTGGAGATCAGGTTGTCGAGAATCCGGCCGGTACGTGGACGATCCGCCTCCCAGCTGAGGCTGGCGGGTGGCAGGTGCACGCGCATGCCCTTCTTCTCCAGTGCCAGGCGGTGCTTTGACAGCACTTCCTTGAAGACTTCGTGCACATCGAAGCGGCTACGTTCGAGCCCCTGATTGTGTTGCAGCAGATTGTAGTCCAGGAGCTGCTCGATCAGCTTTTGCAATTCCTTGCTGGAGTCATCCAGCAGGCCAAGAATTTCCATCTGATGCGGACTGAGCGGACCGGCGACCTCATCGATCAACAGGCCAGTGCCTTCACGGATGCTGGCCAGCGGTGTCTTGAGCTCATGCGACATGTGACGCAGGAACTGCTGCTTCTGCTCTTCCAGCTCATCCAGACGCGCCGCCAGCCAGTCGAGACGCTCACCCAGCTGGACCAGCTCGGCGGGCCCCTTGATGAGCGGACCCTCTCGGTCGGTGCCGCTGCCGAGACCATTGATGCGCCGCTCCAGCTGACGGATGGGACGAATGATCAGCCAGGTGAAGAACAGCATCAGCAACAGGCTGATGGAGACGAGCGCGGCCGTCTGCCACCACAGTTGAGTCTTCACCTGGGAGGCGCGCGCACGAATGCCCTCGATGCGGGCATCGACGAGTTCACGGGTGGAGTTCAGAAGGCCGCTGGCCTGGATGGAGAAGGGACCGAAGTCCTCGAGATGACTGCTGACCTGCGCCACGCTCATCTCCGGCATGCGCTCGAGTTGCGACAGCGAGCCCTTGAGTTCGCTGACGCGCGGGTCTCCCTCGCCCAGCAGGCGCGCCTGCTCGTCCAGCAGCTCGCGGAAGGCACTGGCCTTGTCAGCGTAGATCTTCATCAGATCCGGATTTTCCAGCACCGCGTACTGGCGTGCGCTGCGCTCCATCTCGACGGCGAGATTGGTCAGGGTGCGGGCTCGGCGAGTCTGGTCAACCGCCTGGCGAGCGCTGACATCGGCCAGCTCCGAGAGCTCGGAGAGTGCCTGACCCGCCTGGAACATCAGCACTGCAATCGGCAGCATCACCACCATGAATGCCATCAATACCAATTGAAGCAGAGAGCGGGGGCGCCAGTGCCGTGTCACCTTGGAGGCCATTGAAAGAACTCTATGCAGGAAAGGGGTGGTCATCATCGAATCACGTCTTCCAAGGATACCAGAGTTCGCCAGCGCCCATCGCGGTTGCCAGTTCGTTAATCAATATGATTCTGATTTAATTCATCCCCGCTCGACGACAGAAACCGCGCCCGGGCAGGTGTCGTGGATGATTCACTTGACCCATCCTCGTGAAACGCACAAAAAGAGGGCCGGCAAGAGCCGGCCCAAGTACGCAGGGAACTGAAGGGTCAGTCATCACGACGAATGCCTGTTACCTGGAGAGCAGACCTCCATCGTGATTGCTGGGCCTGACAGGTGGTCTGCCTGTCGCTGGCCCGGGAGTCGCCAGTGCCACCTGGTGGTCGTTCCAGGTCAGTTGACACTCGCCTCGGACAGGGTCCGAGCTCCCTATCGGATACATCACAGGGGGGCGATGCATCGCAATGCTTGCGGCGCTCGCCGGGCACTTCCCGGCGCTCACCTGAATTCCGGGGATGGCGGTGACGGATCAAGCATCACCGCATCCAGTATCGGGCATCCATGCCCGGGCATCCTTGCCCTAAAGATACTTTCCATGCCCTCTGGGGGCCGTACCTGTCTCATCGCAACCTGAAGTCACACATCGCGTGGAGCAGACGCTTGGCCTGTCAGCGATCACGGAGCGCACAGGGTAGTGAGTACCGTCATCGCTGCAAGGCCGGAGAGAATGTCCATTTTCATGGGCACTCCCTCGTGCTCAACATGACTATTGCCAATGCCGTGCCAATAATCGAAAAACATATTCAAAAA
The DNA here is from genome assembly GCF_030397495.1 of Cobetia sp. 14N.309.X.WAT.E.A4. Taxonomy (NCBI): domain Bacteria; kingdom Pseudomonadati; phylum Pseudomonadota; class Gammaproteobacteria; order Oceanospirillales; family Halomonadaceae; genus Cobetia; species Cobetia sp. 14N.309.X.WAT.E.A4. The sequence continues at coordinate 220,236 of NZ_JAPNXT010000002.1, read as the reverse complement.
CAATGACTTGTAAAGATTCAAAAACCGGCATCGGCGTGGATTCCCACGCACGAGGCGTGAAACGATGAAATACACGTCCTTTTCGTCGCAAAATGCCAACAGTTATCGTTGGTATCCGATTTTCTCCTTCCATATCAATCAATTGAAACGTCTCCTTTGCAAGACATCGCGCCATTCACTGATCCAGAAGTGCGACATCGATCCAGAAGCGCGGCATCGATCCAGAAGCGCGGCATCGATCAAAAAGTGCGATATCGAGCCAGAAGCGCGGCATCGATCCAGAAGTGCGACATCTTGCCGGAATTTCCCGCGCATCATGCGCAAGACCCCCGTCAGTCACCTGAAGCGTTCAGGCGGCTGACGGGGGTCGAGAGTCTTGAGGGCGACGGCAAGCGCCTTGAGCGCCACGTGCTTGGGTCGTGACTAGAGCGCCTTGATCAGCACCTTGGAATTGCGCGCGGAGTTGTAGATCTCTCGGCGCATCGGCGGGAGGTCATCCAGGCCGGCCGACACGAAGCCGTGCTCGATGAACCAATGCAGGGTATGCGTGGTCAGCGCGAACAGATGCGTGAGGCCACCACGCCGTGCACGCACCTCGATCTCGGCCAGCAGCTGCTCACCCCGCTGGCCACGCCGGTAGTCATCATGCACGGCCACGCAGGCCAGCTCACCCATGGCAGCGTCACGACTGACATGCAGGGCTGCACAGCCGATGATCATGCCGTCACGCTCGAGCACGACATAGTCGTCGATCTCGTGCTCAAGGCGTTCACGCGAGCGAGCGACGAGGATACCGCGCTGCTCCAGCGGCCCCAGCAATGCCAGCAATCCTCCGACATCCTCCAGGCGTGCCTTGCGCAGCTGTTCGTAGCCCTGGCGGGTGATCATGGTGCCGATCCCGTCGCGGGTGAACAGCTCGCCCAGCAACGCATCGCGATCCCGCCAGCTGAGCAGGTGAGTGCGACCGACGCCGCGCCGCGCCGCACCACAGGCCGCGGCCAGATGACGAGACAGTTCGCTGTCATCCTCACGTGGCGGTGCCAGGGCGGCGGCCTGTTCAGGGTTGAGCTGACGCAACAGTACGCCATGCTCATCGAACAGTCCCTCCCCTTCTCCCAGCAGGATCAGCTTGTCGGCGGCCAGCGCCACGGCCGCGTGCTCGGCCACCTCGGCCGCATCGAGGTCGAAGACTTCGCCGGTGCTGGAGAAGCCCAGCGGCGGCAGCACCACGATGGCCTGCTGGGAAAGCAGCCCCTGGATGGCCTCGCTGCGCACCCGACGCACCTCGCCACCGTGCAGGAAGTCGACGCCCTCTCGCACGCCCAGCGGCTTGGCCATCACCAGATTGCCCGACACGGCGGAGAGCTCGACACCATGCAGCGGGGTATTGGGCAGCCCCAGCGACAGGCTGGCCTCCAGGCGCAGGCGCAGCGTGGCGACCTGCTGCTCCAGATGCGCGAGGATGTCACGGGTGACGACCCAACGCCCCTGATGACGCTCGGCCTCGATTCCTACTCCCTCCAGTGCTTCCCTGACCTGCGGACGCACGCCGAACACCACCACCAGTCGCACGCCGAGGGTGTGCAGCAACGCCAGATCCTGAATCAACTGCGTTCGTCGTGAGGAAGACAGCGCATCGCCTTCGATCAGAATGACGAAGGTGCGCCCACGGTGAGCGTTGATGTAGGGAGAGGAATTGCGAAACCAGTCCGCGAAGGGAAAACGCGTGTTCAAGAGCCAGCTCCGTGCAGGAGGGAGGAAAATGACATGTCAGGCATGCCCATGAATCATCATATCAGCGCCGCAGCCTGCACGGCGAGCGACGCCCCTGACATCCATGCGGCCTAAACGAGAAAGGCGACCCGAAGGTCGCCTTTCTCGTTTTTCAAAAACGTTTTTTCAAAAACGTTTTTCAAGTGCGTCTTGCCAATGCATCTTGCCAATGCATCTTGTCGATGCGTCATGCCAATGCATCTTGCGTGTTTCTCTCATGCAGCGCCCTGTCGCAAACCCGTCGCAAGCCCGGGCGCTGAGGCAGATGTCGGCTTAGCCGAACATGCCCTTGAACATGAAGAAGAACAGGATCGACAGGATCGCGCCGGCCGGCAGAGTGATCAGCCAGGACATCACGATGGTACCGATCACGCGCAGGTTGAGCGCTGCCATGCCGCGTGCCAGACCTACCCCCAGCACCGCACCGACGAGGGTGTGGGTGGTGGAGATCGGCAGGCCGGTGCCGGAGGCCAGCACCACGGTGGAGGCCGCCGCCAGGGTGGCCGCGAAGCCACGAGACGGGGTCAGCTCGGTGATGCCGGTACCGACGGTGGCGATGACGCGGCGACCATAGGTGACCAGGCCGACGACGATACCGCCGCCACCCAGCACCAGCACCCACCAGGGCATGCTGGCCTTGGCGCCGATCTGACCGGCGGAATCGACGACACTGATGATGGCTGCCAGCGGACCGACCGCGTTGGCCACGTCGTTGGAGCCGTGGGCGAAGGCCATGGCACAGGCGGTGAACATCATCAGCAGGCCGAAGACCTTCTCGACGCCGCTGAAGTCGAAATCATCACCGGTGGCGCGATTCTTCTCCTTGAGGCGAGAACGCGCGACCTTGCGCTCCATCAGCACGCCGATCCCCATCACGATGGCACCGATGACGACGGCCAGCAGCAGGCTGGACTCGAAGCTCAGGTGCAGCCCGACATGCTTGAGGCCCTTGACCATGGTCACCATCGAGATGATGAAGCCGACCAGGAACATGTACATCGGGACATAGCGCTTGGCGGCCGCGAACGGGTCTTCATTGTCGAAGATCAGCGTCTGCACGGACTTGAACAGCACGAAGGCGATGGAGCCCGCCAGCAGCGGCGAGACCAGCCAGGAGGCCGCGATCTGACCGACCTTGGGCCACTCGACCGCATCCACGCCTAGACCCGCCGCCGCGAAGCCGACGATGGCACCGACGATGGAGTGGGTCGTGGAGACCGGCCAGCCCTTCATGGACGCGATCAGCAGCCAGATACCGGCGGCCAGCAGTGATGCCAGCATGCCGTAGACCAGGAACTGCGGATTCTGGATCAGCAGTGACGGGTCGATGATGCCCTTGCGGATGGTATCGGTGACTTCACCACCAGCCAGCCAGGCACCGAGGAATTCGAAGATCACGGCGATGACGATCGCCTGCTTGATGGTAATGGCCTTGGAACCAACCGAGGTACCCATGGCATTGGCGACATCGTTCGCGCCTACACCCCACGCCATGAAGAAACCGAATACGCAGGCAAGGATGACGAGCACATCGCCGTATTGAGCAATGATGGACATTAGGGAACTCTTGAGCAGATGGCAGGACGTCCTGACAGCGCTTAGCGCGCCATCAGGATCTGCAGTCGGGTACCGACCTTTTCAGCTTGATCGGCAACATCGCCGACCCAGTCGATAATCTTGTAGAGGAAGATCACGTCGACCGGTGGCAGAGCGGCTTCCAGCGAGAACAGGGTCTGGCGAATCGCGATCTGCTGTTCGTCGGACTGCTTCTCGAGCTCATGCAGCTCATTGATCAGCTTGTCGACCAGCTCGCTCATGTTGCGCCCGAAGCCGGACTCGACAAGATCTTCCAGCTCGCCCAGCGCACGGCGCGCCTGGCAGACCGATTCGACCGCAGTCTTCAGATACTCACGCATGGCGGGCACCAGCGCGGTGGGTATCTGCATGTGGCGACCCAGCATGATGCCGGCGATATCCTTGGTGACGTTCGCGATGGAATCCTGGACATGGATCAGCTCGAGAAGGTCGGAACGGGATACCGGCAGGAACAGCGAATTGGGCAGATTGAGACGCAGCTGCGTCTTCAGTTCGTCCGCTTCACGCTCCAGCTTGCTGATGGTCTGACGAATGCTGGCCGCCTGATCCCAATCACCCTGTTCGCAGGCGTCGAAGAAGGTCAGCAAGTGCTGGGCACAGTCGTCTGTCTTGATGATGTGGGTGTGCAGCGCCTTGAAAGGCGAGCGCCCGAACATCGAAGAGAAAGGGTTGGTCGTTACCATAGTGGCCGTCGGCGTTAAGGATTGACGCGCGGAGTGTAGCAAAGCCTTTGTGACGATCACATAACTTTCATCGTAACGACACGATACCGCCATGCTGTTGTACTTCACGCAACATCAGCGGCAGTCGGGGGGGAACTCGAAGGATTCCAGAGGAGAGATTGTCATGTAGCGACAGGACGCGGGGTCGCTGACTGATTACATTGTTCATAATATAACCAAGGAGTTGGCGGCAGGCAATTCATGTCACACAAATGTCACGATACTGTCATATCACTGTGATTCTGCTGACGGATCACCTGCCGTGGGAAGGCTGGCGACACGCTCTGCGCTTGCCTTGGCAAGGGACAGGCGCGAGCATGAAGCCGCCGGGGGCTGCCTGTCCCGGGATCTCGGACAGGCCGCCAGCGTCCTCGTATCGCTGTCATCATCCATGCCCGGCCATCTTCATTTTTCATCTTCTCGTACAGGGAGTGCCGTCGTCATGGCGCAGGAAATCGAACTCAAGCTGGCGCTGACCCACAGCGGCCTCGGACGCACGGCGATTCTGGAACGTCTTGCGGACATCGCGGAACTGGCTGGCACCACGCCCCGTCGTCGCTGGCTGGCCAATACCTATTTCGACACGCCTGAGCATGCGCTGGAACGCGCCAAGATGGCATTGCGCCTGCGCCGCAGTGGAGAGGATGCCGACAGTCCGGGCCCCTTGCGCCAGACCCTCAAGACCAGTGGCGAAAGCCATGGCGGCCTGCATTCGCGGGGCGAGTGGGAATGGGCGCTGCCCGACGGCCAGACAGGCCTCGATCTCGATGGCCTGCGCGGCCTTCCCCCTCTGCAGGCGCTTGAGGAAGGTCCGCGTGAGCACCTGCTCGGCGCCCTCGCCCCTACCTTCAGCACGGATTTCGAACGTCATGCCTGGCAGCTGGAGCTGACGGTGACGGTGACGCAGGATGGCCAGACAGCGGGTGTCGGCGTCGAGATGGCGCTGGATCTCGGCCACGTGAAGGCAGCAGGTCGGGAGACGCACATCCGCGAGATCGAACTGGAACTCACTGGCGGTGACGACCTGAGCGCCGAGCAGCGCGAAGGGGTGCTGTGGACGCTGGCGGAATCCCTGGCCAGCCGACTGGCCCTGCGCCCGGCAGATGCCAGCAAGGCACGCCGCGGTGCCGCACTCAGAGATGGCGAATGGCACGAGAAGACGCTGGATACCACCGACACGAATGCCCTGCTCGCCGCGGCCATCGATGCCCTGGATGCACATGCCGACCGCCAGCAGCAAGATGACATGCGCTGGCACGATCACGCCCTGGCCGCCTTCTCGGCCCTGGCCTCGCGCCTGGCCGCCAGTCAGCATCCCGGTCATGTCCATGCGGTGGCGCTGACGGAGGCGCTGAGCGAATCCCGTGAGCAGGGCACGCCAGACAGCTGGATGACAGCGGTCTTCGGTCAGCACAGCCTGTCGCTGCTGGCGGCATTGCGCAGCCGAGGCCAGTGAGACAGCTCATTAGAATGCTCGGTGAGACAGCTCATTGAGAGACCCCGGTGAAATCGCTCGCTGAGCGCCTGGCCATCGCGCCCTCACCTGCCCTGCCCCCACCATCGCGTCGCAGCCCGCCCCGGCGCTGCGACGCCAGTCAAGGAAGCCCGCATGCCTGAACGCCAAGGGCCGGCCAACGAATACGGCAGTACATCACAATCCGCCACCGCCCCCCCTCGCTCCAGCGATTTCGAGCCGGCCAGCGGCAGGCTGCGTGCCCGGCTGTTCCACTGGATCTTCGAGTCCGACACCAAGGCGGCCAAGGCCTTCGATATCGCGCTGGTCGCGATGATTCTCGCCAGCGTCGCCGTGGTGATGCTCGATAGCGTGCCGTCGCTGAATGCCCGCCATGGGGAGCTGTTCCGTATCCTGGAATGGACCTTCACCCTGCTGTTCACGCTGGAATACGCAGTACGCCTCTATTGCCTCAAACACCCCGGCACCTGGGCGAAGGGCTTCTACGGCGTGCTCGACCTGCTGTCGATCGCCCCGACCTGGCTCTCGCTGCTGATTCCGGGGGCGCAGGCACTGCTGGTGGTGCGCGTGCTGCGTGTGCTGCGGCTGTTCCGCGTGCTGCGCCTGATGGCCTTCGTCGGCGAAGGTCGCATGCTGGTCGAGGCTCTCGCGCGCAGTCGTCGCAAGATCCTGCTGTTCTTCATCACCGTACTCAGCATCATCACGGTGTTCGGCGCCCTGATCTATCTGATCGAACCCCCGGAAGCCGGCTTCACCTCCATCCCCAAGGCGCTCTACTGGGCGGTGGTGACGCTGACCACGGTGGGCTACGGCGATATCGCCCCCATCACGCCCTTGGGCCAGTTCATCTCGGCGATGATGATGATACTGGGCTATTCGATTCTCGCCGTGCCCACCGGCGTGTTCTCGGCCGAGGTGCTCAACGGCCTGCGCATGCAGCAGACCAGCGATGAAGCCTGCCCCGGCTGTGGCCGTGAGGGCCATGATCGCAATGCCAAGTACTGCAAGTTCTGCGGCACCTGGCTGGATGAAGACACGCGTGACCCACGCGAGCCAGAGCCTGAGACTGAGACTGAGACAGACCCAGAACCCGAACCTGGACCTGAGCCCGACGCCGAGCCGCCAGCGAAGGAGGAAACCGCCTCCCCAGGCGACGACTCCCCCGACCGCGATCGCAGCTGACGAGGCCGAGTGTCACTCGGCACACGACAACGCCTCGGAAATGACAACGCCCCCGAGACCGCAAGGTCCGGGGGCGTTGTCATTCAGCCGGAAGCCGGCAAGGGCTAGCGGTCAGAGAAGGGCTTGTCCCAGGCGGTCAGCGTGGCCTCACTCCAGCTGCCGTAGGAGGCATTCGGCAACATGATCCAATCCTTGCCGAAATGCTGCGCCTGCTCCGCGACGAGCGCCTTCTGCTGCTCGGGCGTCTTGTCGGAGAAGTCATCCGCGAAATCATGCAGGCTGTCGCCCAGCTGCATCACGATGTCGTGATCCTTCGCGATCGCCTGACGACGCACCGACTTGCTCGGCCCCAGCAGGCGCACATGGGCGTCATCGACACCGGGCAGACCCAGGGCTTTCAGCGTGGTGACCGTGGCGTCCTTGTTCTCCTCGTAGCGATCCGACACGTAGTAGATCGCCACGCCACGCGATGCGGCAAGTTCGAGGAACTCCCTGGCACCCGGAATCAGGGTCGGCTTGCCCTCTCGTTCCCACGCCTTCCAGGTGTCCCAGCCCGTGAAGTCATGACAGGCCTTCAGGTCACGCACCAGCAGCGCGGAGTTGTCGATCACGGTTTCATCAAGGTCGGTCATGATCGCGGCAGGTTTCTCGTCATCACGAGATGCCAGCAGTGTCTCCAGCTGACGTGTCGCCAGCGCATAGCTCTGACGCTGCAGGGCCGCGACTTCCGCCGATTGCTGCTGATAGCGCAGTGCCATGGCATATGCTGCCGGCGGACACTGCGCTGCCTCGGGTGTCTCGGCCGCCGGACTGACGGGAGCGACTCCCAGGCCCATGATTCCTGCCAGTGTCGCGACCCTGGTGGCTCTCGCCAGCAACGAGACACGCGCTTGAGATGAAGACGTGATCGGCATCGATGATCCTCTGTGCATGATAGGTATGTCGTTGAGTTATCAAGACGGCAGAATATTAACACTCAGCGTTATTGAATTCCTGTTCAACGACCTCGCCTGCCATGTCACCATCCGCTTCTCGTCGTCATGAGCAACTCGTCATGAGCATCTCGCCACGCGCGTCATGCGGCGTGCCTCACTCGACGAAGTTCGAGATGTCGCCTCGTCCTTCACGCACGATGACGGGCGGCAGGTCGCGCAGGTCCACCACGCTGGTGGCCTCCAGGCGGCAGGCCCCACCATCGATGATCAGATCCAGCGCATGCCCGAAGCGCTGACGGATCTCTTCCGGGTCCGTCATCGGCAGCTCCTCGCCCGGCGGAATCAGCGTCACGCTCATCAGCGGCTCGTGATGTGCCTCCAGCAGGGCATGCGTGATGGCATGGTCCGGCACGCGCACGCCGATGGAGCGACGCTTGGGATGCAACAGCAGGCGTGGCACTTCGGTGGTCGCGTGGAGGATGAAGGTGAAGGCTCCGGGCGTGTGGCTCTTGAGCAGCCGGAAGACGGCATTGTCCACCTTGGCGTAGGTGCCGATTTCCGACAGATCCGAGCACATCAGGGTGAAGTTGTGCTTGTCATCGAGTTCACGCAGACGCTTGATGCGCTCGATGGCTTTCTTCTCGCCCAGGTGGCAACCCAGTGCATAGCCGGAATCGGTCGGGTAGGCGATCACGCCCCCCTGCCGAATGATGGCAACCGCTTGATCAATAAGACGTTTCTGCGGGTTTTCAGGGTGTATCTGGAAAAACTGTCCCATGCGGCGCTCCTTGCGTCAGCACAGTGCGCCGGACACTGGCGCACTGATCTCGGCGAACTCTCGACAAATTCTCGGCGAACTCTCGGCAAATTCTCGGCGAACTCTCGACAAGACCGGCCTGACAAGACGCGACACGTCAGCCAGGCCGGTCCAGCCATCTCTATCACATGGTGGCGGTGGCGGCCGCAAAAAAGGGTGCGAGGCGCGGATGACACCAGACGGGCGGCACCCTGGTGCGCGGTGGCGGACTCATGCTGCCGGGTGCCAGCGGCCCCCCGGGGAAGTGGAAATCACTGCCGACGGAAGCATAGAGGCCCAGTTCATCCAGCTGACGCGCCAGGTCACGCGCACGGTCGATGTTCTGGAAGCCGCTGACCAGCTCGGCGGCCTCACCGCCGGCACAGATGAAGTCCCGCAGCAGCTCACCGCGCTTGGTGCGGGTCAGCTTGTAGCGCATCGGGTGCGCCATCACCGCGACACCGCCATCAGCACGTATCCATCCCACCGCCTCTTCCATCTCGGGCCAGTGTGCCTTGACGTCGCCCTTCTGGCCGGAGCCCAGGTGACGCTTGAAGGCATCCTGAAGATCACGGGCCAGTCCCGCCTCCACCAGCGCGCGCGCGAAGTCCGGCCGCGACAGGGGGCGGTCTCCCGACCCGCTGAGCGTGGCCTGCTCACGGGCACGCTGCATGGCATCACTCAGTCCCAGCTTCTCCATGCGCGCGGCGATCTCGTGACTGCGCCGCTCACGTGCATCATGTTGCTGCCTGAGGCCGGCGCTCAACGCGTCTCCGGCGCCCTCGGGCATCAGCGCCACCAGGTGGATGGTCTGATTGCGCCAGCGCACGGACAGCTCGCAGCCCGGCAGCAGGGTGACGCCATGGGCGCTCGCCGCCTGCTGAGCCTCGAAGATGCCTTCCATGCTGTCGTGATCGGTCAGTGACATGCGCGAGACGCCGCGCCGCGCGACCAGCGCGACCAGCTCTGCCGGTGCCATGCCGCCATCGGAGGCGGTCGAGTGCATGTGCAGGTCGATGTCCGGCACCTCGATGTCCGTCTCGAAACGCTGGGGCAGCGCGCGGGGGACCGGACGGGCAGGCGGTGGCGATGATGGCTGGTGAGCGGGCGACTCGGATGTCGGCGGATGGTCGGACAGGACGTCGGACACGGGAAAACCTCTCGGGATGAACGTCCAGAGCCTAGAGTTGCCGATCATGCTGGCAAGCCCTCGGCAAGGACGTCAGGGGCAGTGTTGACTGCCGTATATGTCTGGAAGCCACATGGGCTTTGTCAGCAGGCAGCAATGGCGGCAGAATGAACGCATGCAGGCAAGGGTGCGCCGCTGGTTGCCAAAGGATACCACTCGCACAAGCCCTTGCCTTCCCGACGGCACCGCCGTCGTGTCCAGGAGTGTGTGTTTCTCATGAAGATGTTGCTCGACTTTCTGCCGATCGTGATTTTCTTCGCCGTCTACAAGACGACTGGCGACATGATCATGGCCACGGCCGTACTGATCCCTGCCACCCTCGCCCAGGTGCTCTACATCTACTGGCGTCACAAGCGCGTCGAGAAGATGCAGCTGGTCACGCTGGCGCTGGTCGTCGTGCTGGGTGGCGCGACCGTGCTGTTCGGCAACAGCGCCTTCATCCAGTGGAAGCCGACCGTGGTCAACTGGCTGTTTGCCGTCGCCTTCCTGCTCTCGCCGCTGTTCGGCGGCAAGCCGCTGGTGGAGCGCATGATGGAGAAGGCGATCCAGCTGCCGCGTGCCATCTGGCACCGCCTCAACCTGGCGTGGGTGGTATTCTTCCTCGCCATGGGCGGCCTCAACATCTATGTCTTCAGCCACTATTCGGAAGACATCTGGGTCGATTTCAAGCTGTTCGGCATGCTTGGCCTGACACTGCTGTTCGTCATCGTTCAGGGCGTCTATCTGTCCCGTCACATGGTGCAGGCCCCTCAGGAAGGGTCTTCCTCTTCCACCTCTTCACATAAGGATGATTCGTGATGCTGTATTCCATTGTCTGTCAGGATGTCGAAGGTAGTCTCGAAGCGCGCATGGCAGCACGACCGCCACATCTGGCACGTCTTGAGGCCCTGAATGCCGCAGGCCGTCTGGTCATCGCCGGCCCCAACCCGGCCATCGACAGCGAAGCACCGGGAGACGCCGGCTTCAGCGGCAGCGTCATCATCGCCGAGTTCGATTCCCTCGAAGAGGCCCAGAAGTGGGCCGATGCCGATCCCTTCGTCATCGCCGGTGTCTATGCAAGCGCCGAAGTGAAGCCGTTCAAGCAGACACTGCCCTAGTCCTGACTGCCGCTCGGCCGGTGACCGGCGGCTTCGCCCCCTGACGACGGACAGCCTGGCTGTCCGTCGTCTGCGTTGGAGACGTTGCCCGGCCACTGCCCTGATGCCCTGCTCTCCCGCTCGACCTCCTGCCAGGAATGCCCGTGAACGATCGTCCCTCCTCCCCCCGCCAGCCCGCTTCCGCCACGCCTGAGCCGTCCGCATCGTCAGTGTCCGACGCGGCGCCGAAGGGCAGGCCGAACGCCATGACACGCAAGCCTGCGACGACGCCACCGAGCGCGATCGACCCTGTCACGGCCCCCGGCGTGGTGCCGGAGGTCCCGCTGGCACCGCTGGCCGCGCTGGAAGAGGCACGCCTTGAATGGGATGACGCGGCCCCACAGGCCATGGATTACGGGGATGTGTACTTCTCGATCCACGATGGCCGCGCCGAGACCGTACACGTCTTCCTCGACAGCAACCGGCTGAGCGAGCGCTTCCGTGACTGGCGGGAAGCGCGCCCCTTCGTGATCGGCGAGACCGGCTTCGGCACCGGCCTCAACATCCTGTGCGCCGCCCAGCGCTTTCTGGCCACGGCACCCGCCGAGGCACGCCTGCATGTCGTCTCGGTGGAAAAGCATCCGATGCGTGCCGCGGATCTCGAACGCGCGCTGTCCGCCTGGCCGGATCTCGCCTCATTGGCGAAACCGCTGGTGGCACAATGGCCGGCTGCGGTACTCGGCGTGCATCGTCTGTGGCTGGATGAGCGCATCACGCTGGATCTGCACTTCGGCGATGCCGTCGAGCGCCTGTCACGCCTCGAAGGAGGCGTGGATGCCTGGTTCCTCGATGGCTTCTCGCCGTCGAAGAATCCGGAAATGTGGTCACCGGCGCTGTTCGCGGCCATGGCCGGCATCTCGCATCCCGAGGCGACCTTCGCCACCTTCACCGCCGCGGGCTTCGTGCGGCGCGGCCTGCGGGCGGCAGGCTTCGCCTGGCGCAAGGTGCCCGGCCATGGCATGAAGCGCGAGATGATCTGCGGCGAGCTGGACGCTGCCACCTCGGCGGCGCGCGCCGAGCTGATGGGGCTTGCCGAAAGGCAGGAACAGCATGACCAGCCCCGGCCCTCGCTGACATCGCCCGCACAGCGCGGGGTGCTTCATCCGCTGCGCCGGGAACAGCCCTGGACGCAGCCGCCCCAGCCGGCGCCCATCTCCCGCGAGACACACGTCGCGGTACTTGGCGCTGGCATCGCCGGCACCAGCTGCGCCGAGGCGCTGGCGCGGCGTGGCGTGAAGGTCACGCTGATCGACGCCGAAGCCCCCGGTGCGCGGGCCTCCGGCAATACCCAGGGGGCGCTCTACGTGAAGCTGGCCGCCGAGACCAACCCTGCCAGCCGCTTACAGCTGGCCGCGTTGCAATACAGCCGGCGCTGGCTGGCAAGCCTCGACCCCGAGCAGACCCTGTGGTCCGCCAGCGGCGTGCTGCAGCTGGCCACCAGCGAGCGTGAGCGCAAGCGCCAACAGCGCTTCGCGAACAATCACCCGCTGCCCGAGGCGCTGCTTAGGCCGGTCACTGCCGACCAGGCCAGCCAGATCGCCGGCAGCGAGATCACCTTCGATGGCCTCTTCTATCCCGTCGCGGGCTGGGTGCGTCCGAAGGCGCTGTGTCAGCACCTCGCCGCCACGCCGGGCATCAGCTTTCGGCAGGCGCGCATCGAGGCCATTCAGTCGCTGGGGGCCGAGGAAGGCAGAGAGGAAGGCGGAAAGACAGGCAACAACGCACCAACGCCGCGTTGGCAGCTGCAAGCCAGCGACGGCAGCTGTCTGGAAGTGGATCAGCTGATCGTCGCGCTGGGGGAGCAGACACACCTGCCCGAGCCGCTCGCGCATCTGCCGCTGCAGCCGATTCGTGGTCAGGTCAGCGAGATCACGGTGCCGCCCGAACAGGCAGCAGGGCTGCCCATGCTCGACAGCGTGGTGTGTGCCGGTGGCTATGTCTCGCCCTGTCAGCGTCACGCCGACGGCAGCGTGACGCTCAGCTTCGGCGCGACCTTCGCCCCGCGCGATGAGGATGAGGCGGTCCGCGAGGCGGATCACATCGCCAATGTCGCCGAGCTGCGCAGTGCGCTGCCCGCCTTCGTCGCTGCCTGGGAGCGGGCGCGTGGCGTCAGGCTGGAAGACGATGCCTGGCAGGGGCGTGTCGCCTGGCGCGCCGCCAGCCCCGACAAGAGCCCGCTGGCCGGCCCGGCACCGGACGCCGCGCAATGGCGTGAGGATTACGCCGCCATGGCCTTCGATGCGAAAAAGCGCGTGCCATCACTGAGCGGCGCACATCTACCGGGATTGTGGCTCTCCACCGCGCATGGCTCACGCGGCTTCACCACCGCACCGCTGTGTGCGGAGCTGATCGCCTCACAGCTGTGCGGCGAGCCGCTGCCGCTGGAGCGCGAACTGGCCGAGCACCTGCACCCGGGACGCCGCCTGATCCGCGATATCGTGCAGCGGCGCTGAGGCATTGGCGGACATTGGCAGACATGGGTGGACACTGGCAGACATGGGTGGACACCGGCAGACATGGGTGGACACCGGCTGAGGCAGAGGGCTCGCCATCCTTCAGGGGAGCCGGCACTGCCTGGCAAGCGCCTGACGATCGATGACCTGATAGGTGAAGGAGGGGCGGCCTATCTGGCCGTAGTGGAAGGCCTCGCTGAGCATGCCGCAGGCCGCCAGATGGCGCAGGTACTTGCGGATGGTCACGCGCGACATGCCCGTGGCGCTCAGCAACGCATCGCTGGTGAAACTGTCTTCATCGCGTGGCAGTGCCTGGATGGCACCGGCGACCAGCGCCAGGGACGCCGCCGTCACGCCCTTGGGCAGGCGGCCATCAGACACCGCCCCCACCGCGCCACTGACTGCCATGTGCGAGCCGAACAGCTGGTCCAGCTGCTGCTGACTGACCTCCCCCTCGAGACTCTCCAGCTGCTGGCGACCACGCCGTGCCAGTGCCAGTGCCTGCTGGAAGCGGGCGAAGCTGAAGGGTTTGACCAGATAATCGCAAACCCCGAGCGCATGCGCGCTGCGCACCGTGTCCGCCTCACTGGCGGCGGTGATCAGGATCACCTGGATGTCAGGGGCGGCATGGCGTCTCAACCAGCGCAATACCTCCAGACCGCTGCGGCTGCGCAGATAGACATCCAGCAGCACCAGGTCCACCGCCTCCTGCGCCAGCACCTCCAGCGCCGCGGCGACATCCTCGCACTGGGCGACCAGGCGCATGCCATCGATACGATTGAGGTATTCGACATTGAGACGCATGACCATGGGGTCGTCTTCGACTATCAGCACACGCATGCGCTCAGGCTCCTTGATCATGCGGGGTCTTGGACGGCAGCCGTCCAACGATGTGAAATGCTCTCAGGGCGCCGCAGTGGGCGACCGCTGGCAGGGCAAGGTCAGCTCGACCAGGGTGCCGCCGCCCGGGGGCGAGTAGAAGTGCCAGTCTCCCGCGCGCGCGGTCACGATCTCCTGTACCAGCGACAGCCCCAGCCCGCGACCTTCACCACGACTGCTTACCCCCGCCGCGCGCGCCGTCTCCATGAGCTCCGCCGGCATGCCGGGACCGTTGTCTGCCACGCTGATCGACAACTGGGCCTCTGACGCCTCACCCACGGATTCCAGCATCAGGCTCAGAGTGACGGCCGGGGCGTGTGTGGCATCGTCCATCTCTTCCAGCGCTTCGAAGGCATTGTCGAGCAGATTGCCGATCACGCTGACCAGATCATGGCTCAAGCTGCGCTCCAGCACCGGCAGCACGGCCTGAGACAGCTCGGCCTGAGACAACTCGGACTGAGACAGCGCTGCGCCGGGCATCACCCGGTGCTCGGGCCGTGCATGATGCCATTCGACGTCCAGCTCGACATTGAGCGCGATGCCCCGCTCGCGAGCCTCACTGTGCTTGCCGATCAGCAATCCTGCCAGCAGAGGGTCCGCGATGCGCTCGGCGGCCGCGGCATCCGCTGGCAGCTCCCGCTCCACCAGCAATGCCAGGTAATCTCGCAGGCCGTCGAGGTCCTGCATCTGCGTCAGCCCTGACAACACATGCAACCGATTGCGAAACTCATGGCGCGCGGCACGCAGTGACTCTGCCTGTCGGCGAACGCCGGTCAGCTCCTCGGCAAGGCGCTGCATGCGGTCGTGCTCACGCAATACCAGCACGCCGCCCATGAGATGCTCGCCATCATGCACCCGCTGGCAACGCACCCACAATCGCCGCCCGTCATGGGTGACCTGACGCAGGCGAGCCGCGTCCTGCTCCGCCACCGGCGAGTGCGCGGCTAGACACTCGTGCATGCCGGTATCGGGCAACCACGCCTCAAGGCATTCTCCCGGTTCGGGGGCCGTCCCCAGCAGCTCGCGCGCCGCGGCATTCACCAGGGTGACATGCCCCTCGGGGTCGACCACGATGATGCCCTCTTCCAGGCTGGCCAGCACCGCCTGATGCTCTTCCACCAGACGCGCGATGGCCGCCGGCTCCAGCCCCTTGAGCTGTCTGCGCAGATAGCGTGCCAGTCCCAGCGCCCCCAGCGTGCCGAACAGCATCAGGATGCCCAGCCCGATCAGCAGCTGACGCTTCTCATCGGCCAGCCGCCGCCCCAGCGAATCCAGCGTGATGCCGATGGCAACGGCGCCGATGACGGAACGCGCTTCGCCATCGGATGCAGAGGCCATCACCGGGGCAAAGCTGCGCAGGCTTTCGCCGAGCGTACCGCGGGATTCGGAGAGATAGGCCGCGCCTCCGAGCGCACGTTGCTCGTCTCCCCCCTGAAACGGCTGGCCGATCCGCGCGGGCTCCGGGTGACTGAGTCGCACGCCGTCCGGACGCATCACCACGATGAAGTCGACGGCATTCTCGCGGCGCAGCCGCTCGATGCGTGCCGCCAGGCGGCTATCCGCGGCGGGAGGCGCTGCCTGCGAGGCGTTGGCTTCGCTCAAGGTGGCGCGCACCTCAGGCAGCCGCGCGATGCGTTGCGCGAGGGCGGCGATGCGCTGTCCCTGTATCTCATGCTGGGTCCGCTCCAGCTGCGCACTGAAGAGCCAGGCCGCGACCAGCAGGCTGACGATCACCATGCCGGCAGCCAGCAGCGAGGTCAGCGCGCTCAGTCCGGGTTGAGAAGAATGCAACACGCCAGACAGTCCACGTGCCCCCTTGGTGGCATGGCCAATTCGCCCAGCACGTGAGCGAGCCGCGCCATGCGGTTTCATAAGTTTCAAAAGGCTTTCTTTAATTCGCAAAACTTGGCCCTCGAAAGCCACATCGTAAGCTCCCTGTGACGCGCATCCACTGCGCGGACATGATGTCCCACCTTGTCCCAACCGATCCCGCGATGCCACGCCAGCGCATCCGGACATGACAACAGGTCCTGCAACGACAGAGTGCAGGACAAGGAGCCTGCATGACACATTCCTCGCAGACCGCCACGGCCACGCCTGCCGACGAGTCGCCTTACCTGAAGACACGCATCTTCGGCATGTCCCTGCCGATCTTCGCCCTGTCGTTTCTGGTCCTGATCGCCGCCATCGCCACCGATACCCTGCCGGCCGGCATGATCGGCGCCCTGATGGTCATGATGGTCCTCGGTGAGCTGCTGGGCTTTCTGGGTGATCGCCTGCCGATCATCAACAGCTACCTGGGAGGCGGAGCGATTCTCGCCATCTTCGGTGCCGCAGCGCTGGTCTATAGCGGCTGGCTGCCACAGGATGTCACGGCCAGCGTCAGCGAGTTCATGAAGGCCGGCGGCTTTCTGAATTTCTACATCGCGGCACTGATCACCGGCAGCATTCTCGGCATGGACTCCCGCGTGCTGGTCAAGGTCGGGGCACGCTTCGCGCTGCCGCTGCTGTGCTCGGTGCTGTTCGCGGCACTCTTCGCGATGCTGGTCGGCTGGATCATGGGCTTCTCGCCCAAGGATGCCGTCATGGTCATCGCCCTGCCCATCATGGGCGGTGGCATGGGGGCAGGCGCCGTGCCGATGAGCCAGATCTACGAGCAACTGCTGGGACAGCCGGCCAGCTATTACATCTCGATCCTGGTACCGGCGCTGGCGCTGGGCAATGTCTTCGCCATCATCATCGCCGGGCTGCTCAACGGGCTTGGCAAGCGCTTCCCGTCACTGACCGGCGGCGGCCAGATGATGCCGGGTGTCGATGTCCGTGAAGAGAAGAGCGCGCCTGATCTCTCCCAGCTGGGCATCGGCATGGTCATCGCCCTGAGCTTCTTCGTCGCCAGCCAGATTCTCGGCAAGGTCATCCCGCTGCACCCCTACGCGTTGATGATCATCGCGGTTGCCGTACTCAAGTGCGCCAACCTGGTGCCGGAAAGCATCAACCAGGCCGCCGCTCAATGGTTCCGTTTCGTCGCGGGCAACTGGACCTTCGCGCTGCTGTTCGGCATCGGCGTGGCCTACACCGACCTGGGCCAGGTGATCGACGCCATCACCATCACCTACGTGGTGATCGTCTTCGGTGTCGTCGCCGGTGCCGCCTTCGGTGCAGGGCTGGTGGGCAAGCTGGTCGGCTTCTATCCCATCGAGTCCGCCATCACCGCTGGCCTGTGCATGGCCAACATGGGCGGCACGGGTGACGTCGCGGTCCTCTCGGCGGCCAATCGCATGCAGCTGATGCCCTTCGCGCAGATTTCCTCGCGCCTGGGCGGAGCCTTGATCCTGCTGATCTCGAGTCTGGTCGTGCCGATGTGGTTCGCATGATCCGGCCTCGGTTCGCATGATCCGGCCTCGATTCGCATGATCCGCCCTCGATAGGAGCACCGACGCCAGGTGCCTCGACAGACGCGGCAGGAACGACGACGCCCCCGGCCTGTGCCGGGGGCGTCGTCGTTTCCAGGGTCAGGAGCAAGGTCAGGGCTTCGCCAACGGATCATGACCGCTGGCCGGGCTCAGTCGCCCTCTTCCTCATCGTCTGCCAGCTGGCGACCGAAGGACTGCCATTGCTCCAGCGTCATCACCTCGGTGGATTCGGTGCCGATGTCATGGACGATCAACAGCTTGCCGCGTGACAACTGGCCTTCCAGCTCCGCGACCCAGCCAGCCATGCCTTCGCCGACATCGGTGGTGTCATAGCCCTGACGGGTGACGAAGGTCTCCAGCAGGGCACGACGCGTGTCGGCGGGCAGCATGGTCTGCGGCACCTCGATGAAGCGATCCTTCGGGTCCATCTGGTCAAGCGGCATCTGACTCATGGGTAGCTCCTGTTCATCCGTGGAACGTGACGCAGCCATTGGCGCCTGCGGTGCATCGTTCAGCGTGTCCGTACTCATGCATCCTCTCCTGCACTGTCTTGCGCATCGGCTTTCTGCGCGTCCGAATCTGAGCCTGGATCTGAATCTGAGCCTGAAACTGAGTCGGTGCCGGCTTCCCACTCGGCCAGACGCGCCACGAAGGCCGCTTCATCCAGCACCGTGAGCCCCAGCTGCATGGCTTTCTCGAGCTTGCTGCCCGCCGCCTCCCCGGCGACGACACCAGCGGTCTTCTTCGAGACACTGCCCGCCACCTTGGCGCCCAGCGCCTGCAGGCGCGCCTTGCCTTCATCACGCGTCATGCTGTCGAGACTCCCCGTCAGCACCCAGGTCTGGCCTGCCAGCGGCTGGGGCCGCTCGCCGATCTCGACCTCTTCCCAGCGCAGACCACAGGCGAGAAGCGCCTCCAGCGTCTCGTTGTTGGTCGCTTGCTGGAAGAAGGTATGGATATGCGTCGCGACGATGGGGCCGACATCTTCCACGGCTTCCAGCGCGGCTTGATCCGCCGCACGCAGCGCTTCAAGCGTGCCGAAGTGCGTGGCCAGATTCGCCGCGGTGGCTTCGCCGACTTCCCGGATACCGAGGGCATAGATGAAGCGCGCCAGGGTGGTGTGGCGGCTCTTGTCCAGCGAGGCGACCAGATTGGCGGCGGACTTCTCGCCCATGCGCGGCAGCTCGGCCAGCGTGGCAGCGTCGAGATGGAACAGATCCGCCGGTGTCTTGACCAGCTCACGCTCGATCAGCTGCTCGATCAGCTTCTCGCCGAGGCCATCGACATCCAGCGCCTTGCGGCTGGAGAAGTGCTTGAGAGCTTCCTTGCGCTGGGCGGCGCAGATCAGTCCGCCCGCGCAGCGTGCCACCACCTCGCCTTCGAGACGTTCGATCTCGGAGCCGCACACCGGGCAGCCGTCCGGCAGCACGATGGCTTCACGGCTGGCACCTTCGCTGGCGACCCGCACCACCTGCGGGATGACATCGCCGGCCCGCCGGATGATCACGCTGTCGCCGATCTGCACGCCGAGACGTTCCACCTCATCCATGTTGTGCAGCGTGGCATTGGAGACCACCACCCCGGCGACCTGCACCGGTGCCAGCCGGGCGACCGGTGTCAGCGCGCCAGTCCGTCCGACCTGGAAATCGACGCCTTCAAGAGTGGTTTCCTGCTCCTGCGCGGGATACTTGAAGGCGATGGCCCAGCGCGGCGCGCGCGCCACGAAGCCCAGCTCGCGCTGCAGACGCAACGCATCCAGCTTGATGACCGCGCCATCGATGTCGTGATCAAGCCCTTCGCGCTGCTCGCCGAGACGGCGGGTGTAGTCGATGATGCCCTGAGCACCGCGCACCACCTCAAGCTGCGGGCTGGTGCGGAAGCCATAGTCATTGAGCAGCGCCATCAGGCTGGAATGATTCTGACCGACCTCCGTGGCCAGCAGCGCCTCATCGAGGCGCGCGACCTGATAGGCACAGAACTCCAGCGGGCGCGAGGCAGCGATGCTGGAATCCAGCTGACGCAGACTGCCGGCGGCGGCATTGCGCGGATTGGCGAACACCTTGCCATCCTCGTCGCGGCCGCGCGCGTTCAGCGCCTCGAAGCCGGCGTGACTCATGTAGACCTCGCCGCGCACTTCAAGCAGCGCCGGCAGATCATCCCCCCGCAGCCTGAGCGGGATCGAGCGGATGGTGCGCAGATTGGTGGTGATGCCTTCCCCGGTACGTCCATCGCCGCGCGTCACGCCCTGCACCAGCACGCCATTCTCGTAGATGAGCGACACGGCCAGGCCATCGAGCTTGGGTTCACAGCAGAAGCTCAATGCCTCGCCTGCGTCTTCCGCATCGCCCAACTCCAGGGTTTTCGCCGCACGCTGCACGAAGGCACGCAGCTCATCGTCATCGAAGGCATTGTTGAGCGACAGCATCGGTACCGCATGCTGCACTTCCTCGAAACCGCTGGCCGGTGCGGCCCCGACACGCTGGGTGGGGGACTCCGACGTGATCAGCTGGGGGTAGTCGGCTTCCAGTGCCTCGAGACGGCGCAGACGCGTGTCGTAGTCGGCATCGGTCAGCGTCGGGTCATCCAGCACGTAATAGCGGTGGCTGGCCTCGAGCAGCTCGCGATGCAGCTGCGCGACCTCCTCCATGACCTTGGCAGGCACACCTTCCACCGCAGCCGGGGCAGCGGACTGAGGAACGCTCGAGGCGCTGGAATCATCGGCAGGGGCCGAAAACAGATCATCCTGGGCTGACATGACACTCACTCGAAACGGTGGCCTCATCAGCAGTGCCCAAAGGGCTGCGCTGATCGACCGGAAAGCGGGTGGCGACAGGTCCTCCGGCCTGAATCGCAGGGCCGGGGGTCGCCATGATGCCGTCATTGTACTCAAAGCGCTCGATGGACCCCACTCCCGGCAGAGAGGAAAGGCCGCAGATGACACATGGCATCAGGCGCTTCAGAACGAGGACGGAGAATCGCATGAACCACAAACGCCAACGGCGACCCGAAGGTCGCCGTTGGCGTTTGGCATGACGTCTCGACTCGGAGAATGGCTGGGGAGTCGATCAGTTGGCCTGGTAGCGATGCAGACGATTGCGACGCTCGAACTCGTGCACCTGCTGGCGCTTGAACTCGATGGTCTGGGCCGTCATCACGCTGTGGTTCTCGTCCTTGAGCTCACCGCCCAGGCGACGCACCAGCAGCATGGCGATCTCGACCATGGTCTCGAAGGCGGCGGAGGTGTCGTCCGCGCCCGGCAGCGGCATCAGGAAGGTGACGCCATCCAGCTGACTGTCCACCATCTCGGCCGGCGTGAAGATCCCCGGCTTGACCACGTTGGCCATCGCGAACTGCAAGGGACTGTCGTCATCATCTTCCTCATGGCGCAGGAACAGCCCCATCTCGGAATGGCGCAGACCACAGGCCAGCGAGATGCCCAGCACGTCTTCACCGCTGAAGCCTTCCTCGCCACGCGCCATCACCGAGATGATGATGACTTCACTGGCATCAGCCAGGGTGTCACGGGCGAGCTGGTCATCGACCTGATTGCGCTCGGCACGCAGCACCAGCGGATGGCGATCATCCTCGGAGACTGTCGTGTCGGCTGCAGGCACGGCGGCCGCTTCCAGCGAAGGTTCCTTGCGCTCGGAAGCCGCGTGCTCGTCATCGGCCTGCTGGCCAGCGGAGGACGCTTCGGCCTTCACATCCTGACCTTCCTCGATCTCGGCCATCGGCTCGAGATCATCGGCCTGGGTGGAGGAGACGCTGATGCTGTCGTCCTCGGCGGTGATCACCGGCTTCTCATGGAAGTCCTCTTCGCGCGCCGTCTCTGACTGCTCGCTGGAGGCGGTGCCGAGCACAGGCTCGCGATGCGCCTCGTCATGCTCGTCGTCGCGCCGCGCGCCCAGACTGGCGGTCACGTCGCGCATCGACTGGCTGGCACGCGCCCCGAAGGCCGCCGCACGCTCGCCGAAGCCCTTGCGCTCCGGCGCTTCACGGCGCTCCATGGGCTGTGCCGGACGACTCGGTTGCGTCACCCGTGAGGCCTTGATGCCATGGGCATTGTCGAGCACGGCATCCTGCTCCGCCTCGACCTGCGCTTCGGCATCGCCAACCACCCGGTAGCCGCCATTCGGCAGCTCCCAGTTGTCACGTTCTTCCTCTTCTTCCACCGCGGAAACACCCGCCTCTTCGGTGGAATCTTCCGTACCCGCTCGATCCAGTCGGGGTACTCGACGTTGACGTTGGAGCCTGCGCACACCGTCAACGACGATGATTGCGACCAGCACCAACCCCAACAAGATGAGCCACTCTCTCAATTCCATGGGTCATTAGCCTGTTTGCTTGGGCACCATGCACGTGAACAGCATAGCGCGATTGCAGAAAAAGGGGACATTTTTCGAATGTCAATCCTGTGGTGGTGACCTGCGCAATCGCCCTTCAATTATCCCTGACTGACACTATGACGCAAACTCGTAGTGCTTTCGATCTCTATGTGCAACTCGATTTTGCCAACTTGGCCGCAAAGACGGCCGCTGGCTACCGCGCACAAGGATGACCTTGGCCTCCTGCACGGCTTTTCACTCACGCTTCAGCCAGTACCGCCGCTTCTTCGATCCCTACAGAGACAAGACGCGAGACGCCCGGTTCCTGCATGGTGACGCCCATCAACCGATCCGCCGCCTCCATGGCGATCTTGTTATGGGTGATATAGATGAACTGTACGCTTTCCGACATCTCTTTCACCAGCCTTGCATAACGCCCGACGTTGGCATCATCCAGCGGCGCATCCACCTCATCGAGCATGCAGAACGGGGCCGGATTGAGCTGGAAGATGGCGAAGACCAGCGCCAGCGCCGTCAGAGCCTTCTCCCCGCCTGACAGAAGATGAATGGTCGAGTTTTTCTTGCCCGGCGGGCGTGCCATGATCGCCACGCCCGTCTCGAGCAAATCATCGCCTGTCAGTGTCAACCACGCGGTTCCGCCACCGAAGATCTTCGGGAAAAGCGTCTGGATTCCGGCGTTGACCTTGTCGAAGGTGTCCTTGAAACGCACCCGCGTTTCCTGATCTATCTTGCGTATCGCACGCTCAAGGGTCTCCAGCGCCTCGGCCAGCTCCGCATGCTGGGCTTCCAGGTAGTTGCGACGCTCGGCCTGCTGGTCGTACTCCTCGATGGCGGCCAGGTTGATGGCCCCCAGCCGCTTGATGCGCTCACCGACCTGCTCCAGATTGTGGCTCCAGGCCGATTCGGTGGCGTTCGGGTCCAGCTCGTCCTCCAGCAGCGTGATCGCCGCCTCGTCATAGCCCAGCTCCAGCAGCTGCTCATCCTGCGCATCCGCTTTCAAGGTCAAGGCCTGCACCTGCATGCGCCCTTCCTCGAGGCGCTGACGAATGCCCTCGAGATTGCGTTCATGGGTCTGGCGCGACTGTTCCGCCTGGCGCATCTGTTCGACCAATTCATGAGTCTTGTCACGACAGGCATTCAGCTTGGTTTCCTGATAGAGGCGTGTCTCGAGCAACATCTCGAGCTGTTCGCGCTCTTCTTCCTGCGGCAGCGAGGCTTCTTCACGGCTGGCCTCGAGCAGCTCGATGCGCTCGGCGAGCTTCTCGCGCTGCTCGACGGCTCGCATGCGCTGGCCCTGCATGCCATCGCGCTCTGTCACCAGGCGCTGACGCTCCATGTCGAGACGGCTGACCTGCTCCCGCGCGGGCGCCAACTGGGTACGCAGCCCGGCCAGCGCCTCCTGATGCTCGCGCCGTGAGCGCTCCAGCGACTCACGCGACTGGGCATTGTTCTCCACTGACTCCAGCGCCTGCTGCCAGCGCTCACGCGCCTCCTCAAGCGTCAGGGCATGATTCTCGCGGGCCTCCGCCAGCTGCTCGAGCTCTTCCTCAAGCTCGCGGGCGCGACCATCGACGTGCTCGAGTCGGCTGGCGAGCCCCGCCTCCTTGAGGCTCAGCTCACGCTGACGCTCGCCAAGCTCCCGCTCTTCGACCCGCAGATGCTCGAGCTGTTGCTCGGCGCCGGCAATCTGTTCATCAGCGGCAGCCAGCCGCGCCTCGATATCGTCGAGTCGCGACTCCAGCGCTTCCAGTTCCAGCACGACCTGCTCGAGACGCGCGCGCTGGCCGATCACGCTGTCGGCACGCTCGCCCGCTATCTGACGCCGACTCCAGCCACGTCCCAACCACAGGCCGTCCGGTGTCAGCACGCTTTCATGGGCGGCCAGCGTATCGCGCCGGCCCCAGGCGGCGGCCTGTGACTCGACGCAGTGAATGCTGGATAGCCAGCCCGTCAGCGCCGGAGCACCGGTGATCCGCGCCGCCAGCGTGCCTTCAGGGGCCGTGGCATTCGTCTCCCCGGCAGCATCGACCAGCAACAACTCGCCTCCGGGCAACTCACTCATCAGGGCAGCCGTCGCATCCGACTCTGCACGGGACATGCGTGCCTTGAGGAAGGGCCCCAGCACCCAGGCACTGACGGACTCCCAGCCCTCGGCGACCTCGAGCCCCTCGGCCAGCGCCGGGGCCTGCGCGAGACCATGTCGGTCCAGATGCGTCGCCAGGCTGTCATCGTCATCCCGCAGCGCGGCATCGATCAGCGCCTGAAGCGAGGCCTGCTCGCCCTGCAGCAAGTTGCGACGCTGGCGCAGTTGGTCACGCTCACCGTCCAGCGCCAGACGATCCGTCTGTGCCTGCTCACGGGATTCACTGGCCTGCTCGCGGCGCGACTCCAGCGATTCGCTGCCGAGCGTCAGCTCGTCGAGCTGCTCGCGCAGTTCCTCACGGCTTTCGCGCAGTTCGGCGACATCCGGCAGCTCCGCCAGCTGCTGACGGCGGCGCTCGCGCTGAGTCTCGGCGTCACGAATGGCATTCTCGATGCGCTGGATCTCGCTCTGGGCACGCTCGGCCCCGCGCTGGGATTCGTTGTCAGCCTGGCTGAAGCGCTCCCACTCGCTCTGGCTGTCCTGGCGGCGCTCTTCGGCCTCTTCCAGCGAAAGCTCAAGGCCTTCCAGCGTCTCACGCGCCAGCTCCAGTTCCGGCGCGATATCTTCCAGACGCGCCTCGATCATCTCGAGACGCTCGCCGTCCTCGCCCTCGACGCGCTGGATGTCGCTCAGTTCACGCCGCGCGATCTCGAGATCCGCCGCCAACTGCTGCTCACGGATTCGGGCGTGCTCGAGACTCTGCTCGAGACGGGCGATCTGGGCACCGGTCTCATAGAAGGCGGCCTGGTGCGTTTCCAGCTCACCGGCCAGCTCGTCGTGCTGATAGCGCTGCTCTTCCAGCTGGCTCTCACACTGACGCTGACCGAGAATCTCGCGCTCGACACCGGTTTCCAGCTCCGCGACACGTGACTGCTGCTCACGCTGCTGCGCGCGCAGGCCACGCCGACGCAGCACGGCCAGCTCGCCCTTGAGGCGGTATTCGTCCTGCTTGAGGGTCTGGTAGCGCTTGGCGGCTTCGGCCTGACGCTTGAGGCGCTCGAGCTGCTTGTCGAGTTCCTCGCGCAGATCATCCAGGCGTTCCATGTTCTCCTGGGTGCGCTTCATGCGGTTCTCGGTCTCGCGGCGGCGCTCCTTGTACTTGGAGATGCCGGCGGCTTCCTCGAGGGTGCTGCGCAGATCATCCGGACGCGCCTCGATCAGCTGCGAGATCATGCCCTGACCGATGATGGAGTAGGAACGCGGGCCGAGTCCGGTGCCGAGGAAGACATCGGAGATGTCACGTCGGCGACATTTCTGGCCATTGAGGAAGTAGCCGGACTGGCCGTCACGCGTCACCAGACGCTTGACGGCGATCTCGGCGTACTCGGACCAGGCGCCACCGAGGCTGCCGTCGGCATTGTCGAAGGTCAGCTCGATAGAGGCCTGCCCCACCGGCTTGCGCCCGGTGGAGCCATTGAAGATGACGTCCGTCATCGACTCGCCGCGCAGGTTCTTGGCGCTGGACTCGCCCATGACCCAGCGCACAGCATCGATGACGTTGGATTTCCCGCAGCCGTTGGGGCCGAGAATCGCCGTCATGTTGCTGTCGAAGGGCACGGTGACCGGATCGACGAAGGATTTGAAGCCGACCAGCTTGATCGATTTGAGCCGCATTGCGCCTGGCGCGTCCTTGAGTCTGGAGGAAGAAGAGCTGAAGCAGGAAAACCTGAACCGCCGCGGTCTCTCAGGTCTCCCGGTGGAGAGCCCGCGCCGCCGCAGGGTAAACATGTCCTAACGACGAAGCAGCCGCTCATCGAGGGCATTTCGAAAAACCAGCGCGCAGTCTACCCAAAAGCGGCGATGGCCCCAACCGGCGCAATGATGATCCACGTGATCAGATCGTCGAGTCGGGGCACATCGCGACTCACCGTGCGACGCGGTGATCGATACGCAGTGCCAGCGGTGCGTCCGAAGCCTCGTGGCTGACATCAGCATCGGCCTCGGTGCTGCGAGTAACGATGACATTCTCGAGCTTGCCTTCAAGGTCCCCCGACTGCGCCGCCGGCTGACCGGAAGCGGAGATGCGCGCGACGAGAGTGACGCGCTCCGCCATCGAGAGCCGCGCCATCGGGGCCATGGCATCATCATCCGAGAGCGTGACCGTCAACGGCAGCGTGTCTGCGGTGGTACGCACCACCGCCAGCGGCGGCAACTTGCCTTCGGCATCACGCGCCACGATGAACAGGGTCGCCTCGTCAGCACTCACCGGCATCGCCGCCAGCTGCGCCTCGAGTGCGGGGTCCAGCGACACCTTGAGGGTCAGACGTGCAGTGCCTGCCTGACTGTCCTGAGCAGCAGCCATTGCCGGGCTGTCCAGCGCCACCGAGGCATCGACTTCACCGGCACTCGCCATGCGCTGACGCGCGGCCGCGATGC
Source organism: Cobetia sp. 14N.309.X.WAT.E.A4 (assembly GCF_030397495.1). Lineage (NCBI taxonomy): Bacteria > Pseudomonadati > Pseudomonadota > Gammaproteobacteria > Oceanospirillales > Halomonadaceae > Cobetia > Cobetia sp. 14N.309.X.WAT.E.A4. The sequence continues at coordinate 193,823 of NZ_JAPNXT010000002.1, read as the reverse complement.
CTTCACGCAGGGCCTTGGCGGCATCGGGGTTCTCGAAACCGGCAATCGCCTTGCGCCAGTAGTCGATGGCCTCGGGATAGCGGGCTTGCTCGAACGCCTCGATCCCCAACAGGCCGAGCACGGTGGGCTGACGCGGGTCGGCTGTCAGCACCTCGTCGACCAGCCCCTGCACCTCATCGGTCAGCGTGCGCTGCGCGGCGAAGAACTTGAGCTGTGCCAGCTGCGCGACCAGCGCGGGCACCCGACCTTCGAGCGCGATCAACGCCTCGAGAGACTGCATCGCCTCATCGAGGCGTCCGGCATCACGATAGAGCGGAAACAGTGCCATCCACACCTTGGCGTTGTCCGGCTGTGCCTCGGCCTCGGCGCGCAGACGCGCGATGCGCGCATTGAAGCTGGCGGCATCATGGATCGGCGTGGCGGCAATCGCCTGCGCCAGCGCCAGATCACCGCTCGCCCCTTCGCGCTGATACCAGTAGAGCGAGCCCGCCACCATCACCACCAGCAACACGGGCACCAGCACACGACCACTGCCGGCCGCCTTGAGCGGGGAGCGCCTCAAAGCCTCGGCATCCTCCAGCAGACTGCGTTCCAGCTCGACACGCCCTTCCGCCAGCGCCGTGTCATCCAGCTCGCCGCGCGCATGGCCGCGCTCCAGCGAGGCCAGTCGACGTCGATAGACACGCACATTCTCGGCGCCGAGGCTGTCGTTGTCCTCGAAGGCCTGCTGGGCGGCATGCACACGGCGCGCGCGGCGCAGTGGCAGCAACAGCAGCCAACCGGCGGGAAGCAGCAGCACGGCGATCGCCAGCCATAACAGAATCATGAGCGCTCCTTGGCGTCTTGCGGTGCATTGCCGGCATCGCGATGCCTGTCGAGCAGCGCCGACAGGCGTGCCTGCTCATCATCGTCCAGCGCACGCACCCGTGCCCGTCGCCGAGCCCGCACGATCAAGGCCACGATGAGCAGTCCGAGCGCGATCAGGGCCGCCGGGCCGCCCCACAACAGCCAGGTACGCCCATCGAGGCGCGGATTGTAGAGCACGTACTCGCCGAAACGCGCGACCATGAAATTCTGGATCTCGCTGTCACTGCGACCGTCATTGAGCAGATCCGCCACGTTCTGGCGCATGTCACCGGCGATGGGGGAATCCGAGTCACCGATCGCCTGGTTCTGACACTTGGGGCAGCGCAGCGCGGCCGTCAGGCTATCGTAGCGCTTCTGCAGCACAGGATTGTCGAACTGATGCACCTCGATGGCAGCCTGCGCCTTGCCAGCCGCCAGCCACGAGAGAAACAGCAGCACGACCAGCGCCTGCACCAGCGGGATGGCGACACTCTTGAGCACGGACTTCATGAGCTGGCCTCCTCGCCGGCGGCACCAGTCGCAGGTTCCGCGATCCGCTCCAGTGTCGGCAGGATGACATCACGGACATCCTCGGGGCGGATGTAGCCGGTGTGGTGATAGCGGATCACGCCCTCGGCATCGACCAGGAAGGTTTCCGGTGCTCCATAGACGCCGAGATCAAACCCCAGGGTGCCGTCCGGGTCGAAGAGATTGACGCTGAACGGGTCACCGAATTCCTCCAGGAACTGCCGGCCCTTGGCACGCGTGTCCTTGTAGTCGACCCCGACCATGTGCACACCGCGATTCGCGAGATCCAGCAGCTGCGGCATCTCGTGCTTGCAGGTCGGGCACCACTCGCCCCAGACGTTGACGAGGCTGACCTGGCCCTTGAGCAGCGAGGCATCGAGGCTTGCCTGCGGGTCACCCAGGGTACTGAGCGAGAATGCGGGGAAGGGGCGCGACAGCAGCGCGGAATCCCGTGCATAGGGGTCATCATCGAGGCGCTGATAGAGAAAAGCGCCCAGCCCCACCACGACCACCAACGGCAAGAACAGCACCAGACGACGAAGATTCATGGGTGAGCCTCCTGCGCGGTGAGTGAGGGATTGTCGCTCACCGTGCTGGCCTCGACACGCCGACGATAACGGCGATCCAGCACGGCGATCACACCGCCCGCGCCCATCAGCAAGGCGCCCAGCCACAGCCAGCGCACGAAGGGTTTGACCTGGATGCGTACTGCCCAGCTATCGTCATCGAGCTTCTCGCCCATGGCGACGTAGAGGTCACGCGTGAAGCCGGCATCCAGCGCGGTTTCGGTCATCGGCATGCCGCTGGCCAGGAACAGGCGCTTCTCGGGGTGCAGCGTCGTCACCGCCTCGCCATCACGACTGACCTCCACCGTGGCGCGGTCGGACAGGTAGTTGGGGCCGCGATACTCGCCAAGTTCGGTCATGCGGAATTGATAGCCGCCCACGCTGACTTCCTTGCCCTGCACCATGCGCACGTTCTCGGCGACCTCGGTATTGGAGACCAGCGTCACGCCGACGATGGTCACCGCCAGGCCCAGATGCGCCAGCTGCATGCCCCAGTAGCTGGGCGTGAGGCGCTTGAGACCTGCCCAGCGCCCTGCCCTGGAGGCACTCTTGTCCCACAGGTCGCGCAGCAGCGGCAGCACCACCCACAGCGCGATGACCAGCCCGAGCGCCACCGAGAGACTCCACTCGATATCCAGCAACAGCGGCAGCAGCCCGCCGATGATGAGTGCCGCGCCGCCGGAAAGTGCCAGACGGCGTGCGAGCTCGCGCCCCGGCATCTGCTTCCAGCGCGAGGCCGGCCCGAGCCCCATGAAGACGCACAGCAGCGTGGTCAGCGGCACGAACAGCGCATTGAAGTACGGCGGGCCCACCGAGATCTTGCCCAGCCCCAGCGAATCCAGCACCAGCGGATAGAGAGTGCCCAGCAGCACGGTGACCATCATCACCAGCAGCACGAGGTTGTTGACCAGCAGGAAGGCATCCCGCGACAGCCAGTGGAAGCCGAGCGTCGAGCGCACGCGCGGTGCGCGCAGCGCGAACAGCAACAGCGAGCCACCGACGGTGATACCGAGCAGCACGAGGATGAACAGCCCGCGGTCCGGGTCACTGGCGAAGGCGTGCACCGAGGTCAGCACGCCGGAGCGCACCAGGAAGGTCCCCAGCAGTGACAGCGAGAAGGCGAAGATCGACAGCAGCACCGTCCAGCTCTTGAAGGCACCGCGCTTCTCGGTGACCGCCAGTGAGTGGATCAGGGCGGTCCCGGCCAGCCACGGCATCAGGGAGGCGTTCTCCACCGGGTCCCAGAACCACCAGCCGCCCCAGCCCAGCTCGTAGTAGGCCCACCAGCTGCCCAGCGCGATGCCGACGGTCAGGAACGCCCAGGCGATGTTGGTCCAGGGGCGCGCCCAGCGTGCCCATGCCGCATCGAGGCGCCCGCCCAGCAGGGCCGCCATCGCGAACGAGAATGCCACCGAGAAACCGACATAGCCCATGTAGAGCATCGGCGGATGGATGATCAGCCCGATGTCCTGCAACAGCGGATTGAGATCCGCGCCATCTGCCGGCATGTCCGGCAGCAGACGTGCGAAGGGATTGGAGGTCAGCAGCACGAAGGCCATGAAACCGGTGGAGATCAATCCCATGATGCCCAGTACCCGCGCCAGCATGTCGCGCGGCAGATCGCGCGCACCCAGCGAGACGGCAAAGCCCCAGCCCGCCAGTATCAGGCTCCACAGCAGCACCGAACCCTCGTGACTGCCCCACACGGCACTGAACTTGAAGTACCACGGCAGCTGGCTGTTGGAGTTGTTGGCGATGTAGGCGACGCTGAAGTCATCCAGCAGGAAGCTCGCGGTCAGGCAGGCATAGGCGATCAGCACGAACAGGAACTGCCCCCAGGCCATCGGCTGGGCGAAACTCATCCACAGCGGGCGACGCGTGGCGGCTCCCGCCAGCGGCACCACCGCCTGCACACAGGCCAGACAGGCCCCCAGAATCAGCGCGAAATGGCCGATTTCCGGCAACAGTTGCGTCACCATCACTGCGCCTCCTGAGGTGTTTTCTCTGTCATCCCGGTGTCTATCCTGTCATCCGTCCTGTTGCCAGAGACATCACGTCCGGACGCCTTGAGAGCATCAGACACCTCCGGCGGCATGTACTTCTCGTCATGCTTGGCGAGCACTTCGCTGGCCTCGAGATGCTCACCATCGAAGGTGCCCATCACCACCACGCCCTGCCCTTCACGGAACAGGTCCGGCAGGATGCCCTGATAATGCACCGTCACGTCATGATCGAAATCGGTGACGGTGAAGATGGCATCCAGCGTCTCGTTGTCACGCCTGACACTGCCATCGCGCACCATGCCGCCTGCGCGAATCTGACGCCCCTGGGGCGCCTCGCCACTGGCGATCTGGGTCGGGGTGTAGAAGGCATTGATGTTGGCGCGCAGGGCATAGAGCGTGAGGCCCACCGCGAGGGCGGCCAGCAGCACGATGGCCGTGACGAGATACAGGCGCTGCTTGCGTTTGGGGGTCATGGTCAGGGCTCGATCAGGGCAAGGGACGATCATGCCTCTCGCGACCAGCGGGACGACTGGCACGGGAGGTCGAGAATGGATTCAGGAACGGGCGGATTCCCGACGCAGGCGGCGGCGGATATCGGCCTCCACCGCGCGACGGGACAGCCGCGTGGCGATCACCAGCCCCGCGAGGCATGCCGCCGTCAGCCCCCAGGCGGACCACACATAGAGGGCGTGCCCTCCCATGGCGAAGAACTCGCTGACACTCGAGAAGGCGACATCGGGCAAGCTCATCAGTGATCACCCTCTGTGGAAACGGGGCCTGCAGGCGAATTCTGGCCGGGGCGTGAGTCCGAGTGCGGGCTCAGCAGGTCACGCACCCATTGCTTGCGACTCTCACGCCTCAGCACCTCGACCCGCGTGCGCATCAGCACCAGCGCACCGAACAGGGCGTAGAAGCCGATGACCATCAGCAGCAGCGGAATCCACATGCTGGCCGGCATCGGCGGTGCTTCACTCAGCGTGAAGGTGGCAGGTTGATGCAGTGTGCTCCACCAATCCACCGAATACTTGATGATCGGGATATTGACCATGCCGACCAGCGCCAGAATCGAGGCGGCACGCGAGCCGCTGTCACGACTGGCGAAGGAACCACGCAGCACGATCACGCCCAGATACAGGAACAGCTGGATCAGCATCGACGTCAGCCGGGCATCCCAGATCCACCAGGTGCCCCAGGTGGGAATGCCCCATACCGAGCCGGAAAACAGTGCCAGCGCCGTCATCAAGGCGCCGACGGGGGCGGCGGCCGTGGCGACCATGTCCGCCAGCTTGATCTTCCAGACAAGGAAAATGAGTGCGCATGTCGCCAGCAGCATGAAGCAGGACTGGGCGAGAATCGCCGCCGGCACATGCACGTAGATGATGCGGAAGCTGTTGCCCTGCTGGTAATCCGCCGGCGCGAAGGCCAGTCCCCAGGCACTGCCGGCCACCAGCGCGAGGATCGCCACGGCCCATAGCCACGGCAGCCAGCGCTGGCTGGCCGCGAAGAAGGTCGCCGGTGTGCCCAAGCGATGCAGCCATGGCCACAGCCCGCCCTTGCGCGGGCGAACCTTGCGAGCAGGCGCTTGATGAGAGTCGGAATCGGCGTTCACACGAGCCTCTTGTCAGGGGCGAAAGGATATCTGGCGAAGTGCTGGCGGCACTCAGGCCACCCTCTGCCAGCCGGCAGGGAGCAGGGACTAGCCATTGATGCTCAACCTCAGACCGGCGGCGATGGCAAGCGGCGCCAGCAACAGTGCCAGCGCCAGCATCGCACCCAGCATGGCCAGGTGGGCGGCGCTGGGCATGCCGGTGACGGCGCTCTGCACCGCGCCGGCGCCGAAGATCAGCACGGGAATGTACAGCGGCAGGATGATCAGCGAGAGCAGCACGCCGCCGCGCCGCAGCCCGACCGTCAGCGCCGCGCCGATCGCGCCGATCAGCGACAGGCTGAGACTGCCCAGCGCCAGCGAGGCGATCAGCACCCCGAAGGCGCCGCTCGGCAGCCCCAGCATCACGCCCAGCAGCGGTGCCATCAGCGCCAGCGGCAGACCGGTCAACAGCCAGTGCCCCGCCACCTTGGCCAGCACCAGCAATGGCAACGACTGGGGGGTCAGCAGCAGTTGCTCAAGGCTACCGTCGTCGAGGTCCTGCCGGAACAGCCCCTCAAGTGACAGCAACGTGGCCAGCAAGGCCGCCACCCACAGCAGCCCCGGCGCCAGTGTCGCCAGCAGCGCCTTGTCCGGCGAGATCCCCAGCGGAAACAGCGTGATCACCAAGGCGAAGAATACCAGCGGGTTGATCAGCTCACTGCGCCGGCGCAACGCCTGACGTAGGTCGCGTCGAAGTGTCGCCTTGAGTGCTCCACCCAACGAGCAGGCAACGGGAGACTCGGACAATGGTGTCAGAGGATCATGTCTCATGCCCAGGCGCCCTCCCTCGACTCCGCGCCAGCGCGTTGCCCAAGGCCTATTCGGCGCAATCTTGAGACATCCGAGAAGCGATGGTGGGTCGTCATCACCACGCTGCCACCCCGCTCGGCATGCGCCAACAACAGCGCCTCCAGCGCCTGGACGCCATCGATGTCGATGGCGGTGAACGGCTCGTCGAGCACCCACAGTCGACGCGGTGTCAGATGCAATCGCGCCAGGGCGATGCGCCGCTGCTGACCAGCCGACAGCTGCTGGGCCGGGACATCCTCGAAGCCGGCAAGCCCCACGGCGTCCAGCGCTGCCCAGGCGAGCGAGCGTCGCTCCGCGGCGTTTCGAGAAGATGCGGCGTCACCGAGCGCCTGATACCAGGCAAGATTTTCCAATGCCGTCAGCGTGCCCTTGATGCCGGGCTGGTGACCCAGATAGAGCAATGATCCCAGAAAGTCGTCGCGCACCCGCGAGACAGGCTGCCCCTGCCAGAGCACTTCGCCTTCGTGATCATGGAACTGCCCGGACAGAATCTTGAGCAGGGTGGTCTTGCCACTGCCATTGGGGCCTTCGATCTGCAGGATCTCGCCCGCCGCGAGGCTGAAGTCGAGCGTCTGGAACAGCCAGCGCTCATCGCGCTCACACCCAAGCGCCCGCACCGCCAGCAAGGGCGGCACGCAACGGGCTTCATCGCTGACTGGCTGGATCGACATCCCGACATCTCGCGGCTGGTCAGTCGCGGAGCGCGACATCAGAGGCTGGTCCCGAGGGATCCAATCGCGTCATTCTACGAGCTGAAGCCGGCACTGACCACCGGTCGCCCGAATGACGCGACCCGCACGCGTCGAGTCTTGCGCGGGAGTCAAGTTCTCGTGCGTTCCATCAGCAAAGCATGGTGCACATTCATACGACACACCCATCGCCTGATTGGCATCGACGACCGACTCACCCCTTGCCACCTCGCGCTGGCTTGCTATGATGCAGGCACTGTATACAAAAACAGTACTCATACAGTATCGTCATCGCATGCCTGGCATTGCCCGGGCAGCAGACCGAACGGGTCGGCTCTCATCGCGTTGTCATCATGTTCGCAGAGCCTATCAGGCCGCAGATGAACTCAGCCTGACGACCTTTCACGCTGCATCGCAGGTCGGCTCCCTCTGCCGACCGCACAGCATCAGGGGATAGCTCATGTCACGTCTTCACGCTCCACACTACCTTCAGCGCCTTCACAATCTGCCGCTCAATGACGAGGCCTGGCAGGAAATCACTGCCAGCGACATGATGGATATCCCGTTGCTCGGCAACATCACCGCCGGCATGCCCATCGAAGCCATCGCCGACTGCGGCACGATCGCCGTGCCGACGCGCATGGTGCGACGCAACACCTACGCCCTGCGCGTTCGCGGCCACTCGATGATCAACTGCAACATCCATGATGGCGACATCATCATCATCGAGCGCAGTGAAAGTGCCGAGAACGGTGAGACCGCCGTGGTGATGATCAACCAGCAGGAAGTGACGCTGAAGAAGCTGTATATCGAGAAGAGCGGTGTACGCCTGCAACCGGCCAACGACAGCATGGCCCCCATCTACCTCAAGAATGCCGATATCGAAGTGCTGGGCATGGTGATGGGGGTCGTACGCGGCAACGCCGTCACTCATTGAGGGCGCCGCTTTGCTAAGATGGCACGATGAGCTATCAGATACCTGCACTGGCGCCAGAGGCGCATCACGAGCACAGCATCGAGATCGAGAAGAGCCGCTTCATCGCCTGGCTGGCCCACGCTCCGACACCAGATGCCATGACGCGGCTGCTGGAACAGGCGCATCTCGCCCACCCCAATGCACGTCATCACTGCACGGCATTCATCGCGGGTGCGCCGAATGAGCAGAATGCCATCGGCTTCTCCGATGACGGAGAGCCGGGCGGTACCGCCGGCAGGCCGATGTATCAGGTACTGGAAGGCAGCGGCGTGGGGCAGATCGCCTGCGTGGTGATCCGCTACTTCGGCGGCATCAAGCTGGGCACCGGTGGTCTGGCTCGCGCGTACAGTCGTGCCGTGCTCGACGCCCTCGAGCGACTGCCCACCACCACCTTCACGCCGCGTACACCCAGACGCCTCAAGGTCGGATTCGCTCATGAGGCCGACGTGCGTCACTGGCTGAACGGCTACGATGTACCGGTGGATGCCAGCGACTATGCCGCCGATGGCGTGGTGTTGACGGCGGGCTGGCCGCAAGGCGGCGCTCAGCCGCCGCTGGAAGAGCTGCATGCGCGCCTCAAGGGCGCACTGGAAGTGCTCGAAGACCAAGACTGAACGTTTCCGGCCACTGACTCCTCCCCCAGTGACCTCTGCTTCCCGATAGCACAAACGCCACCGCCGCTCCTCTCAGAGCGGCGGTGGCGTTTTCATTCATCATGCTCAACCAATGTGACTCAGCTACGGCAGATACACCGGGTCAGAGAGCATCTACGTAGTTGGCGATGCCTGTCCTGGCCTCTGACAGAGCTCCCACCTTTGGCTCATCGCCCATGTTGAGGCCTTCAGCGTATACGAAGTGCTGATCCGTGATGCCCATCAGCCCGAGCATGGATGTGAGATGCGGCGTCTGGGAATCCAGGTCACTGCCTGCATACATCCCGCCACGTGCTGCCAGCACCAGTGCCTGCTTGCCTTCCAGCAGACCTACCGGCCCCTTCTCGGTATAGCGGAAGGTCTCGCCGGCACGCAGCACCCGGTCGAACCACGCCTTCATCTGGGTCGGCAGGCCTAGATTGTAGAGCGGTGCCGCGATGACCAGCAGATCTGCCGCTCTCAGCTCGGCCAGGAAACCATCAGACAGCTCGGCGAGCTTGCGTTGCTCGGCGCTTCGCTCATCCGCCGGCGTCATCCATGCCTGCATCTCGGCGGCACCCAGGTGCGGAAGGTCGCGCTCGACCAGATCATGATGCGTCAACTGATGCTCGTGACCGGACGCCTGCAAGGCATCCACGAACGCGGAAGCCAGTTCACGAGAGTTGCCTTTTTCTCCGAACAGGGAAGATGAGACCAGCAGAACATTGAGCGGTGTGGCAGACATGGCAGGTTCTCCGCAGACAGAAAGGACGATTTCCCATCACGAGCCAGGCTTGGCATCCGTTGCCCGTGATGGAGAGCTGCCCGCCATGATAGATGAACTCCGTGGCACAAAAAGCGATAAAGATCGCACCAACCATTCGAAAAAATCGACGAAAAAAACGTCATGTCAGGGGAGGTATGCCTCTCCACAGCCACTCAGATCTCGAGATTCTCCTCCTTTTCGCGTCAGAGTCAGCTCGGAGGTCAGCGGATACGGGGTACCTTGCATGGTGTCGAAGCAGGCACCCGGCGTCAGGCTCAGTTTCAGCCACCCCCTGCCGACTGAAGCGTGCGGCAAGCGCGCCGACAGCACCTTGCCATGCTTGCCGTCGTCATTGACCCGATAGGGTAACGTCAACTGACTGAGCGACGATGACTCCTGCTCCTGCTTGCCGCTCTCGTTCCCGGCAACGCCAGAGCTGCTGTCATCGGTGCCTGTAGCGTCCTGCGACACCCGCGCCTTGCCTTGCACGGCACCCAACAGGTCGGGCGATGCCGTCACCGTCATCCGGTTATGCGCTCGATCCAGACTGATACGCCACTCAGGCTCGTGACCCTGTGCCACCAGCAGCGGCTGGTCATCGGGGATCTGGATGGTGCGCTGATCATCCTGAACGCACTCAAGATTGCCGCGCGCATTGTGCAGCGTGGCTTCCCGCCCCTTGAACCAGACTTCCAGTTCACGGGCTCCCCCCTCGGCCTGTTGACGCTGCCGCTCGGAGACCGGGGCGTCATTGGCCCGATAACGGGCGCCGGAAGCACTCACCACATGCCCCAGGGAGTAGGCATGCTGACGCGACCATAGCCGCAGCCAGCCTTCAGCAGTCGCCTCCTGAGGGGTGTCCGTCGCCACAGAGACGGGAGGCCTGCCCCTCGCGTCCTGTCCATCACTGAAGGCCATCAACAGATCCTGCGCCGGCGTACAGCGCCAGACCTGATACTCGCTGGCCCCCCGAGGCGGCAGGAAGGTCGCGGGCAATGTCACCGCCGGCGCCTGACCCAGCGACTCGGCACTGGGTGCCCTGGGCTTGACTGGTTTCGTGGCAGGACGCACTTCAGGGATCTTCAGCGGTGCCGGCATCACCTGCGCACTCGGCGCATCACGCGATTCATCCGACAGCATGGAGCAGCCACTCAGCAGCGCCATCATCGACACGCACAGGAGATTGGCCGGTGCGCCTGTCGAGATACCTGTCGCAGTACAGGTCGAGATAGCGGCCACCTGACGCCCGCCACGACGAGGCGAGACATCTGGCGCCGAACAGGCAGCGGCCCTCGTATGATCCGGGCGCGAGTGAAACGGAAACATGAAAAGCCCTCCCTGGGCATGCCTGACGACAGAAAGTAACGCACCGCACTCCGCTGGAGGCGGCGACACAGCGTGATTTCAAGGCGTAGAGAGCAACGCCATCCTGGCGCATGAAGAAAGTCTATCAAGCGCAGCCAGCCTTGTGGGCCTCGATTCACGGCAATTCCCATGAGGTGCCGTCATCGTGAAGACACTGGCACTGCCTGCATGAGACGCCTCCCTCTGCGATGGCCATGCCGAGATCCATCAGGCTCAGGGGGAATGCCCAACGGAGCTCATTGACGCTTCCTCGCACAGCAGCGATTGACCTGCGCAGCACTTCGCCCAAGAATTGAATGAAAATGAACTGTTCACTCATCCAAATGAGCAAAACTCATCATGCTCGAACTACGCCATCTCCGCACGCTGCTGGCACTGCGTGATGCCGGCTCGCTGGTCGAGGCTGCCGAGCGCATCCACCTCACCCAGTCCGCCCTCTCACATCAACTGAAGGACCTGGAAGAGCGCCTGGGCACGCCGCTGTTCATTCGCAAGACGCGCCCGGTCGAGTTCACCCGTGCAGGGCAACGCCTGCTGTCACTGGCAGAACAGGTACTGCCGCAATTTCGCATGGCAGAGCGTGACATCGCGCGCATGGCAGGCAGTGAGCAAGGACGGCTGCATATGGCCATCGAATGCCACAGCTGCTTCCAATGGCTGATGCCGACGGTGGATCGCTTCCGGGATCACTGGCCGGAGATCGAGGTCGACATTCCTTCGGGCCATAGCTTCTCTCCCCTCCAGGCGCTGGGTCGCGAGCAGCTGGACCTGGTCATCACGGCCAATCCGGTGGAGATGACCGGTATCCAGTACCTGCCGCTGTTCCGCTACGAAGTCATGCTGGCCGTGGCACGCCAGCATGCACTGGCTCTCAAGGGCCGTGTGGAACCGGAAGACCTGCGGGAAGAAGTGCTGATCATCTACCCTGTCGAGCATGACCGACTGGACGTGTTCACCCAGTTCCTCGAGCCCGCCAACATCAGCCCTCGCGAGATCCGCCATGCCGAGATGACGGTCATGATGATGCAGCTTGTCGCCAGCGGTCGCGGCGTGACGGCACTGCCCAACTGGGCATTGGCCGAATACCTGACCCGCGATTACGTTCGCGGCCTGCCTCTGGGCGACGGAATCTGGGCGACACTCTATGCCGCAGTGCGAGAGGATCTGCTGGGCACTCCCTGGATGGATGATTTCCTGCTCACTGCCCGCGAGACCTCCTTTGAGGTGCTCAGCGGCGTGAAGCCAGCCTGAGCCAATGCCCCAGGGCATCTCCGGACAACCACTTGAACGACAAGAGCCCCGTCCCATTGCACGAGAAGCGCAGTGGGGCGGGGCTCTTGTTCATGGCATGCCCCTGCGGGGCGTACCAGGTCACCGATACTGCATTTTTCACGCACACAAACAGAAGCGCCCCAGCATGAGCTGGGGCGCTTCTAGACATCTATCATCTCACACGGAACGAATTCCGCAGCGAGTGATGATCAGTCGATAGCCTTGACGTTGGCTGCCTGCAGGCCTTTCTGGCCCTGAGTCACGTCGAAGGAGACCTGCTGGCCGTCCTGCAGGGTCTTGAAGCCTTCTGCCTGGACTTCGGAGAAGTGAACGAACAGATCGTCACCGCCGTCAGCCGGAGCAATGAAACCAAAACCTTTCGCGTCGTTGAACCACTTAACTGTACCAGTTGCCATGAGAAATTCCTCTCTGATTAGCATGTTTGAAATAACGGGCATTACCCGAAGAGCGTGGGCAAAGCAAAACCATGCATCAAATCAGCGAGGCATTTCGGGGCGCTCAAGGCGTTTTACCGAGCAGCACAGGCGACTGAGTGGTGCGTCTTGCTATCCAACAGGGGTTACCTTGCACCTTAAGCCATGATCCCGTCAAGCCTTTTCGGTAATGATGTCATCTATCATGAAGGCGCTGCCAGGCAAGCCAGGTGGTATAGCCCCCTGCAGGCAGCTGAAGATTGGGCGCGTCCGTGCCCAGCAGCAGTGACTCTCCGGTGAGCTGGACTCGCCGCGCCAGCGTCACGCCACTCCAGTCCGCGATGCTCGCGACGTCTACCTGATGACGGACCTCCTGACGCCGCTCATCCCAGCACCAGCGCCCACAATAGGCAAAGCCCTGCCGAAAGGCCGCCATCAATTGATCATCAGTGGGCGCCACCCCAAGAGGCTCACGCTCACGAGCCGCCAGCTGAACGCTCATGAAGCCATTGGGGAGATAGTGCAGCTGACCCGCACACCTCCCCAATGGCTCCCATTCACGCCCATCCGGCCAGGCATACCAGAAGCGTTGCAGCTCCCAGGAGCCGATCAATGCGTCATGCAGAGCCCCGACGTCACGGCTCGCATCTTGCAGATTCATCCACTTGCCCTCCTCGCTGATGACATCGCTTCGCACCACTGCGTATCACGATAGAGTAGCATCGCTCAGGTGCGCTGCCCGTCATCCCCCTCCCCGGGGGTCACGGGTGGCAAGGAAGGAGGCGCCTCACGTCCCAGCTTGCTGCTGGACAAGGGCAGCAGCAGGCTGAAACGTGCCCCTTTCAGGGCGATGCCCCGATCGACCACCACGCTTCCGCCATGAGAGTGCATGATCTTCTGCACGATGGAGAGCCCCAGACCATAGCCACCTGAAGATCGCGTGCGTGAATCATCCAGTCGCGCGAATGGCTTGAAGACCTTCTTGCGGTCCTCCTCGCCCACGCCGGGGCCATCATCCTCGACATCGATGCGCACCACCTGCGGGTCTCTGGAGATGCGCACCAGCACACGTGAATCTGCATGCCGACAGGCATTCGAGACCAGATTCTGCAGCGCACGCTGCAGATAGCGTGCCTCCGCCTCCACATCAAAGGCACCGCCTTCAATGCTCAGCAGCAGCTCAGGATGCAGTGGCGCCAGGGTTTCACAGACCTGCTCCGCCACTTCCCGACAGTCCACCGCCCCCAGATCCAGCTGAACCCCGGCGGCGTCATTGAGGCGTGCATAGGTCAGGATCTCGTCGATCAGCTTGTCGAGCTCCTCGATGTCACCATCGGCGCCCTTGATCTGCCGGAGCACGAAGTCATCATCCACCATGTCCTCGATCATCTGCAGCGCGAAGCGGATACGTGCCACCGGGGTACGCAGCTCGTGGGAGACGGCGCGAATCATGTCCTGCTGGGCTCCCAGCAATCCCTGCACGCGTTCGGCCATGCCATTGAAGGCCATGCCGAGACGGCCAAGAAAGTCATTGGTCTCGATCCTGACCCGCGTATCGAGGTAGCCGCCGGCAATCCGGGTCGCCGCCTTCTCCAGTCGAGTCAACCGTGCCTCCAGCGAACGCACGACCAGATAGATGACACCCCCCAACAGGCTGATGACGGCCAGAATCATGGCAACGATCAATGCCGCCGGGGTCGTCTCGAAGACCTGCAGCGGCCCGACCTTGATCAGGTTGTGACCCTCCAGGCGGGTATAGAGCGCCAGCGCCTGTCCATGGCTTGCCATGTTGAGCACCACTCGCTGGTCGTTGATCCGCCCGACCTGTTGCGCATCCAGCCCGTTGGGCATGTCAGGCAATTGAGCGAAGGCCAGCCCGGAGGCATCCTGCAGCTCCGACAACAGAGCGACACGCTGCTCCGGTGCCATGGGCAACAAGGTTTCCCGCAGCAACGACATCAATCCCCGCAACTGTCGCTCAGCCAGATGCAGCAGCCTGAGCTCCAGCACCTGCTCCTCGCCCGGCACCTGCATCAGTAGCTGCCAGCCAGCATCCTGATGCTCATGCACCAGAGGCCGGCCGGCCGCCAGACGGCGCTTCTCCCACCAGTTGAGGTCGAATACCTCGACAGGCGCCAGCATCAGCCGCGCATCCAGCAGGCGCGAGGAGCGCTCCAGCAGGCTCGACCTTTCGGCAGGAGGCGCCTCGGCCACCTGCCGGGTCAGCAGCAGCATCGGCGCCGCCCCCAGGCGGGTCTGGTAGGCCTCGAGGCGGACGGCGTTGGTCAGCTGATAACCGCCCAACGCCACGCCCAGCGTCAGGAGCAACGCCAGCAGCAGCACCACGTAGACGCGCAGGAAGATACTGTCAGACAGCGCACGCCGCATGAATCAGAGGTCCTTGACGAACAGGTAACCCTTGCTGCGTACCGTCTTTATCCGCTCAGGGTGATTGGGGTCATCACCGATCTTGGGCCGGATGCGCGAGACGCGCACGTCAATGGAGCGATCCTGGCCGTCATACTTGATGCCACGCAGCGCCGAGAAGATCTCTTCACGAGTCAGCACGCGCCCGGCATTGGAAGACAGCAGCCACAGCAGATCGAACTCGGCACTGGTCAGCTCGATACGCTCACGCGCCAGCCAGGCTTCACGGGTAGCGTTGTCGATCTCCAGGTCATTGAAGACGAGACGCGTCTCGCCTGCCGCCTCTTCCGGGCCGTCGGCCCGCCTGAGCAAGGCACGCATGCGCGCCAACAACACGCGAGGCTGCACCGGCTTGGGCACGTAGTCATCGGCGCCCATCTCGAGGCCCAGCACCTGATCCATGTCATCAGTACGTGCCGTCAGCATCAGAATGGGGCCGGAGAACTGGGGCCGCACGCGACGACAGATGGACAGGCCATCCTCGCCCGGCAGCATCAGATCGAGAATCACGATGTCGGGGCGCAGGCTGATGATCAGGTCCACTGCCCGGCCGCCATCGTGTTCGACGCTGACGCGGAAGTTGTTGGCTTCGAGATACTCACGCGTCAATGTCGCCAGACGCTCGTCATCCTCGACAATCAGTACATGTTCTTGCGCATTGGTATCCAAGGGCATTCCATCCGCATCGTTGGGTCGGCGTGGCCAGCGGCTCACAGGGAGTTACCGTCCTGTGCCACGTCGTAACCTTTTCAGGGTGATTTGTCACGAATGATACGCCAATTTGGGGATTTACGCGCCAGCTGTCCCGCACACATGCGCACTGACGAGGGGCAAAGAAATTAACACGCAATGTCTTGACATCCCCGGGCGGCAGGCACGGATTTTCAACCACACCTTACCCACAAGTTATCCACTTGCACGACCCCAAAAACAACACTATCTTGTGTCCAAATTCAGCTCACACCCCATATGTAGGGTTTTGGCGACGTCCGCACCCATAAGCCGGAAAGGCAATTTTCAAGCCTCAAGTCAAGCCCGAAAGAGATGATTCAGCAGATGGCGCGGCAACGCATGATCTGCCGCGACCAAGCTGTCATCGGTACCGAATTTCCTGTCTGACCGCCTTTCAGTGGCCTGACGGGTCATGCCAGCCGAGACAGCGAACAGACGATATGTCAGCCAGCCGTACGTGATGGCACGCCCCACCGGGTGCCTCGCCGGCAGTGACACACGCTTTGCCCACGGGCCCTCGCCGGGCAACGATTCACCTTCAGACGATTCAGGAAGGCGTCATGGATTCCACTTTCAGCACCGATCAGGCGGCAGTCGACGTGACCGCACCCCAGCGCCTGCGCGTCATCAAGCGCACTGGCGATGTTGCGCCCTTCGATGCCAGCAAGATCTCCGTCGCACTCTCCAAGGCGTTCATCGCCGTGGAAGGTGATCAGGTCGAGTCCAGCTCGCGCATCCGCGATCTGGTCCAGCAGCTGACCAGCCAGATCACCGATGCCTTCCAGCGTCGCATGCCTGATGGTGGCACTCTGCATATCGAAGACATCCAGGACCAGGTCGAACTGGCCCTGATGCGCTCCGGCGAGCACAAGGTGGCCCGCGCCTACGTTCTCTACCGTGACGAGCACGCCCGTGCCCGCAGCGCGCAGAACGACGGCATCGCCAAGCCGCACCCGACCATCAATGTCACGCACCTCGACGGCAGCGTGCGTCCGCTGGATCTGGGCCGTATCGAGACACTCGTGTTCGATGCCTGCGCCGAGCTGTCCAACGTCGACGCCCAGAAGATCGTCGATGACTCGCTGAAGAACCTGTACGACGGCGTGCCGGTCGATGGCGTGTCCACCGCGCTGATGATGACCGCGCGCACGCTGGTCGAGAAGGACCCGAACTACACCTACGTCACCGCCCGCCTGCTGCAGGACAACCTGCGCCGCGAAGCCCTGAGCTTCCTCAAGGTCGCTGACGAGGCCACCTTCGGCGAGATGAAGGACCACTACCCGGTCGCCTTCAAGGCCTACATCGAGAGCGGCATCGCCTTCGAGCAGCTGGATGAGCAACTGGCCACCTTCGATCTGGATCGCCTCGGCGCCGCCATCGATCACACACGTGACAACCAGTTCACCTATCTCGGCCTGCAGACTCTGTACGACCGCTACTTCCTGCACCAGAACGACGTGCGCTATGAGCTGCCGCAGGTCATGTTCATGCGTGTCGCCATGGGTCTGTCCCTGAACGAGGAAGACCGCGAAGGTCGCGCCATCGAGTTCTACGAGCTGCTGTCCAGCTTCGACTACATGGCCTCCACGCCGACCCTGTTCAACGCCGGTACCCGTCGCAGCCAGCTGTCCAGCTGCTACCTGACCACCGTGCCGGATGCCCTCGACGGTATCTACGGTGCCATCCGCGACAACGCCATGCTCTCCAAGTGGGCCGGCGGTCTCGGCAATGACTGGACGCCGGTGCGCGCACTGGGGTCCTACATCAAGGGCACCAACGGCAAGTCCCAGGGCGTCGTGCCCTTCCTGAAGGTCGTCAACGACACCGCCGTTGCCGTCAACCAGGGTGGCAAGCGCAAGGGCGCCGTCTGTGCCTACCTGGAAACCTGGCACATGGACGTCGAGGAATTCCTCGACCTGCGCAAGAACACCGGTGATGACCGTCGTCGTACCCACGACATGAACACCGCCAACTGGGTGCCGGACCTGTTCATGAAGCGTGTCTTCGATGACACCGAGTGGACCCTGTTCTCGCCGTCCGACTGCCCGGACCTCCACGACCTGTACGGCGCGGCCTTCCAGGCGCGTTACGAGCAGTACGAGGAGATGACCCGTCAGGGCCAGCTGAAGCTGTTCAAGCGCGTCAAGGCGCGTGATCTGTGGCGCAAGATGCTCTCCATGCTGTTCGAGACCGGCCACCCGTGGATCACCTTCAAGGACCCGTGCAACCTGCGCAGCCCGCAGCAGCACGCCGGTGTCGTGCACTCGTCCAACCTGTGCACCGAGATCACCCTCAACACCTCCGAGGATGAGATCGCGGTCTGCAACCTGGGCTCGATCAACCTGGCGCAGCACGTCATCGACGGCAAGCTGGATGGCGACAAGCTCAAGAAGTCGGTACGTACCGCCGTGCGCATGCTCGACAACGTCATCGACATCAACTACTACGCCGTTCCGCAGGCGCGTCGCTCCAACATGCGTCACCGTCCGGTCGGCCTCGGCATCATGGGCTTCCAGGACGCGCTCTATGCGCAGTCCATCGCCTATGCCTCCGAAGAAGCCGTGACCTTCGCCGACGAATCCATGGAACTCGTCAGCTATCACGCCATCGAAGCTTCCAGTGATCTGGCGGCCGAGCGTGGCCGTTACGAGAGCTTCGACGGCTCTCTGTGGAGTCAGGGCATCCTGCCGATCGATTCCATCGAGAAGCTCAAGACCGAGCGTGGCGCCGACTACATCGAGATGGACGAAAGCCAGACTCAGGACTGGGACTACATCCGCGAGAAGGTCCGCACCCAGGGCATGCGCAACTCCAACGTGATGGCGATCGCGCCGACCGCGACGATCTCCAACATCTGTGGCGTCTCGCAGTCCATCGAGCCGACTTACCAGAACCTGTTCGTCAAATCGAACCTGTCTGGCGAGTTCACCGTGGTCAACGCCTACATGGTCAACGACCTCAAGGCGCGCGGCCTGTGGGATGAGGTCATGATCAACGACCTCAAGTACTACGACGGCAGCGTCCAGCCGATCGAGCGCATTCCGGAAGACCTCAAGGCGCTGTACGCCAACGCCTTCGAAGTCGAGCCGAAGTGGATCGTCGAAGCCGCCTCGCGTCGCCAGAAGTGGATCGACCAGGCGCAGTCCCTGAACCTGTACATCCAGGGCGTGTCCGGCAAGAAACTGGACGTGACCTACCGCATGGCATGGTTCCGTGGCCTCAAGACCACCTATTACCTCCGTGCTCTGGGTGCAACCGCCGTGGAGAAGTCCACCGTCGATCGCAGCAAGCACAACGCCGTCGGCAACGCACCGACTCCGGCTCCTGCTCCCGCGCCGACCCCGGCACCGGAAGCCAAGCCGGAACCGCGTGGCATCGAAGACTTCCTGCAAGGCAAGAGCGGTCAGCGTGCCCCCTCCGCCAGCAACATCGATGAGCTGGGCTGTGAGGCCTGTCAGTAAGCGATTGCGCAAGACTCGAGTCAGGCCCTGCCTGACTCCCCGCCTGCGATGACATCCCCGGCAGGCGGGCTGCGGCACTTTCTCAAGACCGAGCCTGGCTCGGTCTTGTGCCGACACAACAATCACTGCCTCCTGACATTGTCTCGAAACACGGCCCGGGCCTGACCTTCCCTCTCGGCAGATCACGCCTCTCGATGGCGCCAGCGTCGCAGGACGCACCGCCAACGCCTTCTTGTCACGCTGATTGCCCGCGTGACCACTACGAACACGAGGAACGCAACATGTTGAACTGGGACGATTTCCACGAAGACGAAGCCCCCGCTGCCGAGAAGCCGGCCGCTGCCAAACCGGCGCCGCAGGCCGAAGCCCCGGCGGCTGCCCCGGCGGCTGAAGTTGCCGTCGCGAGCGAGAACAGCGAAGGCTACGCGGTCAGCGAAGCGGAACGCATCGCCCGCGCCCAGCAGGCGCTGGACGATCTTGACGTGGCCAAGGGTCTGGAAGAACTGGAAATGGGTGCCCAGCGCATTCAGGTCGACGAGAAGCGCATGATCAATGCCCGCGCCGACGTCAACCAGCTGGTGCCCTTCAAGTACGACTGGGCATGGCAGAAGTACCTCGACGGCTCCGCGAACCACTGGATGCCGCAGGAAGTGAACATGAACGCGGACATCGCGCTCTGGAAGAGCCAGGACGGCCTGACCGAAGACGAGCGTCTGATCGTGATGCGCTCGCTGGGTTACTTCTCCACTGCCGACTCGCTGGTCGCCAACAACCTGGTGCTGGCCGTCTACAAGAACATCACCAACCCGGAGTGCCGCCAGTACCTGCTGCGTCAGGCCTTCGAAGAGGCGATCCACACCCACGCCTACCAGTACTGCATCGAGTCCCTGGGCATGGACGAAGGCGAAGTCTTCAACATGTACCGTGAAGTGGACTCCGTGGCGCGCAAGTCCGCCTGGAGCCTCAAGCACACCCAGGCACTGGCGCGTGCCGACTTCCACACCGGCACCCCGGAAGCGGACCAGGAATTCCTGCGCAACCTGATCGGCTTCTACGCCGTCACCGAAGGCATCTTCTTCTACTGCGGCTTCTCCCAGATCCTGTCCATGGGTCGTCGCAACAAGATGACCGGCGTCGCCGAGCAGTTCCAGTACATCCTGCGTGACGAGTCCATGCACCTGAACTTCGGCATCGACGTGATCAACCAGATCAAGGTCGAGAACCCGCACCTGTGGACCGCCGAATTCCAGGACGAAGTCACCCAGATGATTCTGGAAGGCACCCAGCTCGAGATCGAATACGCGCGTGACACCATGCCGCGCGGCGTTCTGGGCATGAACGCGGCCATCATGGAGGAATACCTCCACTTCATCTGCAACCGTCGCCTCGCGCAGCTGGGCCTCAAGGAGCAGTTCCCGGGCGCCAAGAACCCGTTCCCGTGGATGTCCGAGATCATCGACCTGCGCAAGGAGAAGAACTTCTTCGAGACGCGCGTCACCGAATATCAGGTCGGCGGTGCCCTGAGCTGGGATTGATCGCTGATCGCTCCCTCTCCCGGAGACAGGCACGCGACTGACGCCTGTCTCCGCTGAGCACCCCAACGGGCCATGTCATTGATATGGCCCGTTTTTGCGTCCAGCGCCCGCACAGGGTAGGCTTCGCGCCGTCCCGACTCTCCCCGGCTTCACGTGAAAGGAACGAACATGCAACTCGGTATCATCGGACTCGGCCGCATGGGCGGCAACATCGCCCGCCGCCTGATGCGCAATGGCCACGAAGTGGTCGCCCATGACCGTGACGAGGCGATTGCCCAGTCACTGGTCGCTGACGGCGCGACCCACGTCGACAATCTCGCGGCGCTGGTCCAGCAGCTGAAGGCACCGCGTGCCGTGTGGGTCATGTTGCCGGCGGGCGAGATCACCGAGCAGACCATCAGCGCACTGGCCGAGCTGATGGAAGCCGGCGACACCATCATCGATGGCGGCAACACCTTCTACAAGGACGACATCCGTCGTGCTGCCACGCTGAAGGACAAGGGTCTGAACTACGTGGACGTGGGCACCTCCGGTGGCGTGTGGGGCCTGGAGCGCGGCTACTGCATGATGATCGGCGCCGAGAAGGCCGTGTTCGATCATCTCGAGCCGCTGTTCGACACCCTCGCCCCCGGCTATGGCAACCTTGAGCGCACCAAGGGTCGCAATGCCCCGGATGAGCGCGCGGAACGTGGCTATATCCACGCAGGCCCGGTCGGTGCCGGCCACTACGTGAAGATGGTGCACAACGGTATCGAGTACGGCCTGATGCAGGCCTACGCCGAAGGCTTCGAGCTGATGCAGAGCAAGGGCTCCGAGGACCTTCCGGAAGACCAGCGCTTCGACCTCAACCTGGCCGACATCGCGGAAGTCTGGCGTCGTGGCAGCGTCGTCTCCTCCTGGCTGCTCGACCTGACCGCCCAGGCGCTCGCCGGCGATGCGCGCCTGGATCACTACAGCGGTGCCGTCTCCGACAGTGGCGAAGGCCGCTGGACCGTCGATGCCGCCGTCGAGCAGGGCGTTGCCGTGCCGGTGCTGGCAAACGCGCTGTTCTCGCGCTTCAGCTCGCGCAAGGAAAACACCTACGCCAACCGTCTGCTGTCCGCGATGCGCTTCGGCTTCGGTGGCCATGTCGAGCCGCCCAAGCAGGACTGATCTTCCGCTGACGCGTCAGACGTGAAACGCCCCGCTCATGGTCTCCCATGAGCGGGGCGTTTCGTTGGCGAGACCATCGTTGGCAAGACAGCATGAGCATCAGAACCTGTCAGTCTGACTATCTGGCCGGCCTCTCCTGCCCGGCAGTCTCGTCAGCCGCCACGCCCCGCAACCGGCGTGAGTGTCATCTGCTGCCCCCGCATGTTGATATCGAACTCCCCCAGAAAGCTCATTCCCAGCAGCACCACCTCATCATGCATGCCCGGCACGATGGCCCCGCGCACCTCGCGCTGGTTGAGCCCCGCCAGACTGACGACATCCAGCGTGGTCAGTGCGCCATGGCTCACCCCATTGGCGGTGGTGAAGCGGGCATCGCGCCCGCGCGGCAACGCCAGACGCTCGGCCAGTGATTCGGACACCGAGACATAGGTGGCGCCGGTATCCAGCAGGAAGGTCACCGGCTCACCATTGATCTCGCCGGGGGCCACGAAGTGCCCTGAGCGGTTGCGCGTCAGGGTCAGCGGCTCCCCCTGGGACAATGCCTGACCGGCCAGCGAGGCATTCGGGCGGGTACGCTCCTCGAGCTGCCCCTGGAACCACCACACCAGCATGCCAAGTATCAGCCCCCAGCACAGCACCAGCATGCCGATACCGTAACGCCGGGTTGTCCCCTGGCCTTCAGAATCCTTCATTCACCCTCACCTCTGACAGCCGGTTGCCAACATGCGCCCCCCTCCATGCCACCGGCCCTCTTAATGCTACCGGTCTTATTCATGCTACCGGCCCTCTCAACAACAGACGCAGCGCCACCAGACACAGCGCGACCCCCAGCGCCAATGGGACGCCGATCAACCAGCCGCGCGTGCCAGGCAGACTGGCCTCGTGAGGCGCACTGCGTCGATAGTTCACGGCCACGGTCTCGCCGACCGCAGGCGTCGGCGTCTGCACCGCCAGCGGTGATACATATTCATGCCAACCGCCACGCCTGTCCTGATAACGCACGATGGGCGCGTACTGGATCGACTCGACATTGAAGCGCCCCCCCGGCGGCAAGCCTGCCATCGCCAGGGCCTCGTCCTCACTCAACTCACCGCCCTTGGGCAGATGGATGCGGCCGCGCCCTTCCACGTTCAGGGCGCGATCATGACTGATCACCTCTCCCATCACCTGGACGCTTTCCCGTGCGAGTGATTGTGCGTACTGCCAGCGAAGCGCACCCAGCAACAGCAGCGCTACGCCGATGATCAACAGCCCCCAGGGTAATACCATGCGCTGCCTCCTGCGTAGGTTGGCCATCATGTCTGGCGAGAACTCGCCGAGCGGGCTGCCTGAAGCGTCTCGTCCGACACGACATGCGCCACGCCCTGCTCCCGACCACCAGCCGCTTCCAGCATGTCACTCAAGGTCTCGAACTTGCGCCAGCGGGCGTGCGCCAGAGGTGTCACTCCCTCGGCATCCGCGAGATTGACGTCAGCGCCGTGATCCAGCAGCTGCTTGACCACCTGTTGATAGGCATCCCCGCCGTCCCCCAGCAATACGGCTTCGATCAGCGCCGTCCAGCCAAGGCGATTCTGATGATCAGGCGGCACGTCCGTCTGCTCCAGCAACACGCGACAGATATCCGCATGGCCGCGCTCGCTGGCGGACATCAGGGCCGTGGAGGAGAAACGATTGAGCACCGTGGCCGAGGCACCGTGCTCAAGCAGGCAAGTCAGGCAATTGCCATATCCCAGCGCCGCGGCAGCCAGCAAAGGCGTGTCATGCAGGGCGTCGGTCTGCTCGCTGTCAGCTCCCGCGGCCAACAGCACCGCCACCGCTTCGGGCTGATTGGCCTGCACGGCCACCATCAACGGCGAGCGTCCGCGATAATCGACATCATTGAGGCGCTCACGCGCCCCGGGCTCGGCAAGCGCTTCCCTGAGCCCTTCCAGATCCCCACGCTGAGCGCACATCGTCATGTCCTTCATGCCCACCTCCTGACGCCTGAGAATTCACACGACTCCTGTCTGACAGCCTATGCGATCCTGAAGACGACCGTTAGCCTCCCTGCGTTCAATCTCCGCCTTGCACACCCGTCAACCCTCTCCCGGGGTCACTGACAGGCGCGCATCTCGCTGCCGGAACAGGGAGATAGCAGGCATAAAAAAAGCGCCCCCGAAGGAGCGCCAGTTCGTCATCACCGCAGGGCGCGGCAGACGAGACTCAGAAACGAAGCCCGTCCGGCTGCCAGCCGAACCCACTCAGAATACGGTGCGGCCGGCGTGACGCCCAATCGTCTCTCGGGATCGAGATGATAGCCAAGCCCTATGAATTGATATCTTTCAATAGACTTATGTCAAAGGACTGCAGGACACCCCACTTCCCATCAGGCCGTGGGCTTGGTCCCCACCAGCGGTGAGCTGGGCAGCCAGACATGCGCCGCCAGGCCGCCCAGAGCGGAGCGCTCCAGCCTCAGCTCGCCGCCATACAGCGCCATCAGGTCGTCCACGATCGCAAGCCCGAGCCCTGAACCGGAGCGCCCCTCATCGAGACGTGCACCACGCCCCAGCGCGGCGGCGCTCTGCTCGTCGCTCATGCCCGGGCCATCATCCTCGATGACCAGCAGCACACCGCCATCGCGGGACTCGCTGGTCACACGTACCTGCTGCTGCGCCCATTGCAGCGCGTTCTCGAGCAGATTGCCGACCATCTCCTGCAGGTCCTGCGGGTCGACGCGCACACCGGCATCATCCTCCA
Organism: Cobetia sp. 14N.309.X.WAT.E.A4; assembly: GCF_030397495.1. Taxonomy (NCBI): domain Bacteria; kingdom Pseudomonadati; phylum Pseudomonadota; class Gammaproteobacteria; order Oceanospirillales; family Halomonadaceae; genus Cobetia; species Cobetia sp. 14N.309.X.WAT.E.A4. Next base: position 169,245 of record NZ_JAPNXT010000002.1, on the reverse strand, counting down.
GCGCGAGACTGAGGGTGATGCCACGCCGGCTCGCCAGGCGCCCAAGGCCATCGAACACCGGCCCGGCGGCCTCGCGCAGACTGACTCGCCCACTGAGATGCGCACCGCCCGCGGCACTCGCCCGCGCCAGATGGTGACGCACGGCCTCATCGATACGTCGCAATTCGGCATCGATGCGGGCGCGGTCCTCGCCATCAAAGCGCTCGGACTGGGCCTTGAGCACACTGACTGGCGTCTTGAGCGCATGCGCCAGATTGCCCGCCGCGGCACGCCCACGCTCGATCAGGCGTTGATCTCGCTCCAGCACTGCATTGATCGCGCGCGTCAGCTCTGTCAGTTCAGGCGGCAGGCGTGTTTCCTCCAGCCTGTCCGCCTCCCCCTCCGCGACCCGCTTGAGGCGTGCCCGCAACCGCCGAAGCGGTGCCAACCCCCAGCTGATCTGCGCGGCGGAGCCACACACCAACAACGACGCCAGCGCGACAAGCGCTCCCGCCAGCAACCATTCGAAACGCGCGACCTCGGCGTCCACCTCGCTGCGACTCGCCGCCACCATCACATGCAGTGGCTGGCTGCGGCCCGGCAGGCGAATATCACGCTCGATGGCGCGCAACGACTGATGACGCGGCCCGTCGAGATCCCGGCTCAGGAACCCGTCGGCACTGATCTCATCGCGAATCGGCAGGCGTTGATCCCACAGCGAGCGCGAGGTCAGCACATTGCCGTGGCGATCGGAAATCTGCCAATACCAGCCGGAGTAGGCCTGATCGAAACGCGGATCACCCAACGAGCGCGTAAGCCCCGGGCGGCCCTTCTCGCGATCGAACTGGATCGCGGCGATCAACACCTTCGACAGCGACAGCAGCCGCTGGTCAAAGGCCGTCGTCACCGCATCCCGAAAGCTCCACGCCAGCCCCAGACCGGTCAACGGCATGACGATCAAGGCGATGACCAGCGAGCCACCCAGCAGTCGCCGGCCGACGGACAATGGCTTCATGCGTCGCGGCCGTCCGCTCCCGCTGCGCCGGCCCCGTCTGCGCCACCCGATTCGGCATCCGGGTCGCGCAGGCGATAACCGCGACCGCGCAGCGTCTCGATACGCTCAGCCCCCAGCTTGCGACGCAGGCGGCTGATCTGGACATCGATGACATTCGAGTCGGGTTCGTGGTCGCGGTCATAGACATGCTCGACCAGCTCCGAACGGCTCACCACGCCGGGCACGGCATGCATCAGGTGCATCAGCAACCGCGTCTCCTGTGCCGTCAGTGACACGGGGCGCCCCGCCAGGCTGACAGTGCCGCCATGCGTATCACAGGCCAGATCCCCCAGCTTGAGCACCGGATGGGCATGCCCGCGCGAGCGACGCACCAGCGCGCGCAGGCGGAAGATGACCTCGGCCGTCTCGAAGGGCTTGGTCACGTAATCATCCGCACCGGCAGAGAAGCCGGCCGCCTTGTCCGACCAGCGCTCACGCGCCGTCAGCACCAGCACCGGGACTTCGATGCCGGCCTCACGCCACTGGGCCAGCCAGCGGGTGCCATCACCATCCGGCAGGCCAAGGTCCAGCACCACCGCATCATAGCGCTCGGTCTGCACCAGAAAATCGGCATCGGCACCATTGACGGCATGCTCGACCAGCACATCTGCCTCACTGAGGCGTGCCATCAGCGCTTCGGCCAACGGCATGTCATCTTCCACCAACAATATCTTCATGAATTCTGGGCACTCCTGGGCAGTCGCTATCCGGTGACGGATACCGCGTCACGGCATCACACGAGGACACTGCTGCAAGCATAACGGTCCTCAGGGGTCTTCGGCACCCTCAAGACCGCCCGTTGGCTGACGCTCGCTCAGGGATGGCGACGGGCCTGCCGGGCTCTCGGGAGCATGACGGCGCATCGCGTCCAGATTGACGCCACGCACCTCACGCAGCTCTCCATCCGCGGCCCGTACGGTGAACTTGGCCATCTGACCCTGCGGCCCGAGCATCTCGACCTCGTAGATCAACTCGCCATGGATGTCTTCAAGCTCCACCTCGACCACCTGCCCCAGCCAGTCACGCTCGAGACTGTCCAGCAGTTCAGACAGTGAAATGACACGGCCGGCAGCCACCTCATCGTGCAGGCTACGCCAGCGCTCACTGTCACACAGCGCATGCGGCGGCATGGCCAGGACACCGATCAGCAAGCCGCCCAGCCCCAGGCACAACCATCCATAGCGTTGCCGCCATTGGCTGACGCGGGATGCGCTGGCGCCTGTCTGGGCCTTGCGGGGAGTCGGCATGACGGAAAACCTCTTGAATTGCGGCGGGTCTGGTGCGCCGCGACGGGCGCTGATGCTCGACAAGCATCCTGGCAATGGAATGTGCAAGCAAACCTGCGTTGGAACAGCGCGGACGCCAGCGGATGCGCACGGATGACCGCATGCCGCAAAGACTGACAGGCAGCAATGAACCTCAGATGAATCCCCCTCTCAGTGTCATGCAAGGTCGCATGTCTCACAGTGAGGCCATGTTCCACTGCCTTGAGGAGGCGTCCATGCCGTCATCTCCTGCCTCTACCAGTGTGAAGGAGGCTCGCTCTCGGGCCATCAGCATCCGGCTGGCGGGGCGCTCCATCGTGAACCTTCGCCAGCGTCTGGGAGCGGGCGCTCTCGGCCTGATGCTGGGCTCGGTGCCCGCCTATGCCAATGGCATCGAGGATCTCCCTCCCCAGCATCGACTGAGTGCTTCCACGCTGGGCACGGGGTTGGATGACACTCGTCGCGAGGTGGCCGCGCTCGCCACGGCGAGCGGGCACAGTCCCGACAGCTCTGGCAGTCCTGACAGCTCTGGCAGTCCTGGCAGCCCTGACAGGCGTGCTGCGGGGATGGGCAATGACAATGGCGATGCCACGTCAGGGCAAGCGGCACCGGACTCGCAGCGCGATCACGGAGGCTCTCGCCTCCTGTCCACGGGGCTGGCCCCGGAACTGCTGACCCAGCTGATGATGCGAGCCAGCCACAGCGGGATGCGTCAATTCAGTGGCATGGACATCGTGGCGAATCAGGTCCGTTTCACCGGCTGGGGGCGAGACGGCTGGGAGATGGAACTGTCCATCAATCGCGCGGATGGCGAGCTGATCGATGAGGCGCTACGCCGCCAGACCCGCCAGACGGAGGAAGGGGCAATGGGGAGAAACAGCCTGCGTCAGACCTTGAATTTTGCCGCCAGCGACGGCATTGAAAGAATACGCAGTGTCGACGTGGAGGCGCATGCCATCCGAATCGTCGGACTGGACGGGCAAGGCCGACAGCAGACCCTGTCCTTGAGCCTGCCCACCCTTGCCAGCACGATGCCGGGCGGATGACGCTCGGACCTGACGGCCTCCACCGCGCCCCTGCGGACACGACAATCGCCTTGACGACAACGCTGCCAACCTCGATGCTGAGATCATGAGGCAGCCAAAGGCATGACGAATCTCGCAGGGGCCTGCAGTACCGCCCTGGCTCAGGTGCTTCAGGCGCTGACAGCCAAATGAGACACCCCACTTTCCAGACCCGATACCCCCGACCATCCACCTTCACACATCGGGTCTTCCCTGCCCGGCCCATCGGCCCGGCAACCATTGCGGAGAATCAACATGCAAGGCCAACAGCACAACACTCTCTGGAACCAGGCTCGCCAATGGCAGGCCAACGCCGGCAACCAGCGTCCTTCTCAAGGCCTGTCCGGCCTCAAGCTGGTCGCTGCCTGGCTGATCGGCGGTGTCGTCATGATCTTCAGCCTGTTCGCGGCACTGATCATGATGGTACTGGGCATCATCATGCTGCCCTTCATCCGCCGGCGCATGAAGAAGCGCATGAGCGAGATGCAACAGCGCATGCAGGAAGCCCAGGACAAGGCCAACGGCCGTCAGAACTATTCGCGGGATGCGACACGCGAAGACGGCACCAGCACCGCGACGCTGGATGGTGAGTACCAGGTCAAGGAATAAGCCCCGACACCGATGACCGATGACCGATTCAGGGTCACACGACGCAAGAAGGCCGCCCCACGGGGCGGCCTTCTTCGTTTCAGCGACCTGACGCTACACAGGCAAGCTCAGGTGCCTGACCCTCACACGCGATAGACGCTGGCGGTCATCACCTTGGACATCAGCCGCATGGCGCTCTTCAGCGGCCCCGGGAAGCGATGTCCTCCGGCCTCCAGCGCCCATTGCTCATGATGCGCTTCATCGATCTCCATCTGCCGCAGCACCGCGCGTGAACGCTGATCGCCCTCGGGCAGTGTCTGCTGGTGCTTCGACAGATGCTCGCCTACCAGCTCCTCGGTCGCGGCCACGAACCCGAGGCTGACCTTGTCGTTGATGGCGCCGGCCGCTGCCCCGAGCGCAAAGCTCGTCATGTAGAACAGTGGATTGAGCAGGCTGGTATTGGCATCCAGCTCGACGAGACGTGCATCGCACCAGGCGAGATGGTCGATCTCCTCCTGAGCGGCAAGCTCCATCTGGCTGCGCGTTTCCGGCAGACGCGCCGTGAACCCCTGGCCCTGGTACAGCGCCTGGGCGCAGACTTCACCGGTGTGATTGATGCGCATCAGACCGGCAGCATGCTGACGCTCCGCATCACTGATCTCGCTGTCCACGATATCGCCTGCCGGGGTAGGTCGTGACGGCTGAGCCGCATGAGGGACCAGCGTGCGCAGAATGGTATCGAACTGATGGATCAACTGGTCGGCGCGACTGTGGTGACGTTGTGCCTGACTGGCGGTGGGGTGCGTCATGTAAGAACTCCTGCACGGCGTGAGCAATGCCACCATCTTACGCAAGGCCCCCACTCACGGTAAGGGGCAGAGTGACGCTGTCGTCGTCGGCACGTCTGAATCTCGCATCGCTCCGACATCTCCTGCCTGCAGCCTGCAGAACAAGACCGGGCATGACGCTTTCACGTCATGCCCGGTATGCGCCCGTGTGCCGCACGCTTGTATATCGCTAGCCGCTACCTGCCCGCAAACCGCCGGTACAGGCGCCTGCTCTACGCCGGCTCAGCCAGCCGGCCAGGTGAAGCGGCGACCACCCATCAGGTGCATGTGAATATGATAGACCGTCTGGCCGCCATCTTCATTGCAGTTCATCACCACACGGTAGCCATCGTCGGCGAAGCCGTATTTTTTCGCCAGTCTGGCGGCGGTGTACTGCAGGCGTCCCACCGTGGCCAGCTGGCTTTCCTCGATATCATTGAGCGTGGCGATGTGCTGCTTGGGAATGATCAGCACATGGGTCGGCGCCTGAGGGTTGATGTCATTGAAGGCCAGCACCTCCTCATCCTCATAGACGATATCGGCGGGAATCTCGCGATTGATGATCTTGCAGAACAGACAGTCCATGACACCTTCTCCCTCGACAATGACGTCGCCGCCAACGGCAGCGCAAGGTGCAAGCGTAGCGTCAGCACCGCAATGGGCCAAGCCCCGAGACAATGATCACCGAGACAATGATCACCGAGACGTCCCCGATACCGACAGGCGCCTGCGCATGAGACGAGTGTCGCTGGATGGGCAACAGAATGATTCACTCACGACGGTGGGCGGACTCGCTAAATGATAGGATAATCATTGTTACCTCGCTAACAAGAAGCCTGCCGTCATGCGCCTGCAAACCTCCTTGATCCCCTCCCTGCACAAGGCGACTCACGAGCTGGACGCCTCCGGCAGGGCCACCACGGGTACAGTGACACCCAAGGCATCAGTGGCCACGCCTGACGCGGACACTGCCGGGACGCTGTCACGCGAACCGGCGGCAGAGGACTTTCTGCAGCGCGCCAAGGGCTTTCTCAAGGCGGAAGTCTATCTCACGCACCTCGATGGCCAGACGGTGGTATGCAAGGACTACCGTCGTTATGCCGGCACCCCTGCGGCACTGGTCGCGCGCTGGCTGGTCCGTCGAGAACTGAAGATGCTGAGCCGCCTGGCCGGCTGGACGCATGCACCGCGCGCCATTGCACGCGTCTCCCCGCTGGCACTGGCCATGGAATACATTCCCGGCCCTCTGCTGAGCGATGCACAGCTGGATCCCGCGGCGCATCCAGGACTCTGCCAGCAGCTGATTCTCGTCGTGCAGCAGCTGCATCAGCGCCGCATGGCACACAACGACATCCGCGGCTCCAACGTCATACTGCGCGATGGCATACCGGTACTGATCGATTTCACCTCGGCGGTGCGGCTGCCGCGACTGCCGGGCACGGCCGGTGTGATGCGCATGATGCGTCGCTTCGACCTGCGCCACTCCCTCAAACTCAAGCAACGTACGCTGGGGCTGCCGCTGCGGCGACGCGAGGCTCGCCTGCTGATGCGCAGCGGTCGCCTGAATCAGGTATTGCGCCTGTGGAAGAAACGCATCCTGCCGCGTCTCAAGGGCCGGTGACGCGTCCTGCTCTCGCCGACTTCACGTCTCAGCGGAAACGGCGCTGGGCCAGCAGACTCCTGACCAGCGGCGTGATGATCAGCTCGATGGCCAGTGCCATCAGGGCACCCGGCACCACCAGCGTGTGCGGGCGCGACATGAAGGAGCCCTGGATCATCGCCAGCAGATAGGGGAAATCGACGCTGCCCGGATCACGGAAGTGCACGACGACCATCGACTCGGCATCGGTGGGAATGTCCTGCGGCTCGAAGGGGTTGGAGGTATCCACCGTCGGTACGCGCTGGAAGTTGATATGGGTACGCGAGAACTGCGGCTGGATATAGCGGACGTAGTCATCCATGCGGCTCAGGATGGTATCAACCACCGCTTCCTGGGAGTGCCCGCGCAGCTTGGTGTCCCGGTCGATCTTCTGGATCCACTCGAGGTTCATGGTCGGTGCCACGCCGATCAGCAGATCCACATGACGCGCGATGTCATGCTCGGGCGTCACCAGCCCGCCATGCAGGCCCTCGTAGAACAGCAGGTCCGTGCAATCCGGCAGCGACTGCCATTCGGTGAAGGTCCCGACCTTGTAGCCCGCCTCGATCATGCGCTTGTCTTCGGCATGGATATAGTGGCGATGCGTGCCGGAGCCCTGCTCGCCATACTCCAGAAACAGCGCTTCCAATCGATCGAGCTGGTTGGCCTCGACCGCGAAGTGTGACAGCTCGCGCTTGCGCTCCGGCGCCTCCTGGAACATGCGTACCAGTTCATCGCGGGTATAGCGGTGAAAGGCATCACCATCCACATAGGCGGCATGGATCGACTCACGCGAGAACATGCGCTCGAAGGTCCGCATGACCGTGGTCGTCCCCGCACCGGAGGAGCCCGTCACGGCGATGATCGGATACTCCCGCGACATCAGCGCGCCACCTCGCAGGCCAGCGCCGCGACCGTGCGCTCGATCTCGTCACTGACACGTGCACTCGGCACGGCCAGTCCGTCGGGGCCGGCAAACACCAGCCCGACCCTGACGGTGGCCAGAACGCTGCCGTCACCGACCCGCACCAGACGATGATGGACACCCAGTCCCTTGCCGGACACGGGGTCCATGGCGGTCTCCACCACCAGCGCATCGCCCAGCTTGCCTTCCCCCTGATACTGCACGGCCAGATCGGAGACGATGCTCATGAGGCCATCGACATCCCATTCCGGGAAGCCGAGTGCCTGCCAGGCCTGGCCGCGTGCCTCGTGCGCCAGGCTGACCACGCTATCGTGACCGAGATGCTGGCCATAATTGATATCGCTGACACGAATCGTCATCGCATGACGATGCACCAGGCGCTGCTCTGGGAACTCGAGCCGAATACGCTCCATGAGGACTCCTCGTCGGCGAGACGGAAATGGACGATGACGGCGGAGTCGCCATGCTTCCCCGATGCCATGCTCAAGGCCGGGGAGACCCATGGGCCGCCGTTCATGCGTGAACAAGTGATGATGAAGGTTATCGCACGGCCGACACCGACATGACCAGACTCTCGACACGATGGTCGTAGAATGGCCGACGCGAGAATCACGGTGCGATAACGACAAGACCCGGCCAGAGGCCGGGTCTTGCAGACAATGCGCTGATGCCGGACAGGCTCAGGCGTCGCCACGCTCACGGGCGATGGCACGCCAGGCGATGTCACGTCGCACCAGCACGTCCTGCCAGTCGATGGCGTCCACACCCTCGTAGGCACGCTCGGTGGCAGCGGCCACGCTGTCGCCCAGCGCGGTGACGCACAGCACGCGACCGCCACTGGTGACCACCTGCCCGTCCTTTTCGGCGGTGCCGGCGTGGAAGACCTTGCAACCGGTAGCCTCGGCAGCATCGAACCCGGTGATGACATCGCCCTTGCGGTAGCTGGCCGGATAGCCGCCTGCCGCCAGCACCACGCCGACCGCCGCGCGGGAATCCCACTCGCAGGTCTGGGTATCGAGGCGCCCGTCTTCGGCGGCCAGACACAGCGCCACCAGGTCGGACTTCAGACGTACCATGATCGGCTGGGTCTCCGGATCACCGAAGCGGCAATTGTATTCGATGATCTTCGGCGCGCCCTGGGCATCGATCATCAGGCCGGCGTACAGGAAGCCGGTGTAGGGATGTCCCTCTGCCGCCATGCCACGCACGGTGGGCAGAATGATCTCGTCCATCACGCGCTGGTGCACATCGGCGGTGACCACCGGTGCCGGAGAATAGGCCCCCATGCCACCGGTGTTGGGGCCGGTATCGCCTTCACCGACCCGCTTGTGGTCCTGACTGGTGGCCATCGGCAGCACGTTCTCGCCATCGACCATCACGATGAAGCTGGCTTCCTCGCCGTCGAGGAACTCCTCGATCACCACGCGTGCACCGGCATCACCGAAGGCGTTGTCCTCGAGCATGTCACGCACGGCGGCGCGAGCTTCCTCGTCGGTCATCGCGACCACCACTCCCTTGCCCGCCGCCAGGCCATCGGCCTTGATGACGATCGGTGCCGGGTGGGCGGCCAGGTACTCAAGCGCCGCATCGACCTCGGCGAAGGTGGCGTAATCGCCGGTCGGGATGGCATGACGCGCCAGGAAGTCCTTGGTGAAGGCCTTGGAGCCTTCCAGCTGGGCAGCGCCGGCCGTCGGACCGAAGCACTTGAGCCCCGCCTCGCGGAAGCGATCGACCACGCCGATCACCAGCGGCGCTTCCGGGCCGACGATGGTCAGCTCGATGGCGTTGTCCCGCGCGAAGGCGACCAGAGCATCGAGATCGTCAGCGGCAATCGCCAGATTGGTCAGCTTGGACTCGCGCGCCGTGCCCGCATTGCCGGGGGCCACGAAGACCTCCTCGACACGGGAGGACTGGGCGGCTTTCCAGGCCAGCGCATGTTCGCGGCCACCGCCGCCGATGATCAGGACCTTCATCTTTTCAACCTTCATGAGCCAGTGAGGATCAAGGCTGCCCGCAAGACACGGGCGACCGAGGAAATGTCAGGCTGCGCATTATGGCAGAAAGGGGCTCCCCTCGGGACGCCCCTTTTCACATCAACGCGATTTCATGTGATTTTCATGCCGGCCGACCAGGCATCACTCAGCGTGTGCCCTCGGGGTCGTGAGCCTCGCCGTCGTCGTTCGTCCCGCCCTCCTGGGCATCATCGGCAGAGCGTGAGCTCGTCCGGCCCCGGTTGATGCCGCCCCCCATGGCCTGCTGCCAGAAGCGCAGATTCTCTTCGGCGACTTCGCGCATCATCTCCATGGGCGAGTGGCGCATGGCCTGGGACCATTGCTCCTGCATGCGCTGCTGTTGCTCCATCATCAGCCGCGTGCCCTGCTCCAGATACCCCGCCAGCGGCAATGGCTTGGCCATCGCATAGATGCGGATGAACTGCTCCAGCAGCTCGTTGGAGAAGACTTCGGCCTCACCATCGCCCTGCTCCTGCTCGATAATGATGGTCAGCAGGATGGTACGCGTGAGGTCCTCGCCGCTCTTGGCGTCCTCGACCTTGAAGACCTCTTCCGCCAGCACCAGGCTGCGCAGGTCCTCGAGGGTCACATAACGGCTCTGCTCGGTATCGTAGAGACGCCGATTGGCGTATTTGCGGATGACTCTCACGGATCAAGCTCCTGTCGATTTTTCTTCATTGTGCACTCAAGGGGGGGCACTGCAAGGAAAGCCGCTTCCACGCGCCTGATCCACTCCCGCCACGCCCCGGGCAATCGCCCCCTTCGCTGTCATTTCGCCGGAGCCGAGCCATCTGGCGTCCATGCTAGAATGCCGCCTCTTTTCCTCCTGTCTGTCTACGGTATCGCCATGAACCTTATCCTGCTCGGCGCTGATGACCTGCTCGCCTCCGACCATGCACGCGTGACGGACCCGCGCAGACTGCGCCATCTGCGCGAGGTGCATCGTGCCGCTGTCGGTGACGAGATGACCCTGGGAATCGAAGGCGGGCTGATCGGTCGTGGACGCCTGGAGCGACTGGACGCCGAGGTGGCCGAATTCAGTCTGCGTCTGGAGCGTCAGCCGCCGGCACCACTCGATGTCCATCTGCTGCTGGCGCTGCCACGCCCACGCATGCTGGCGCGCTCGCTGGAACACGTCACGGCGCTGGGCGTGAAGCACATCACCCTGCTGCATACGCGGCGCGTGGAGAAGAGCTACTGGCAGTCGCCGGAGCTGAAAGAGGATAAGATTCGCCAGCATCTGGTGCTGGGACTGGAGCAGGCGCGCGACACCATCATGCCGACGGTCACGCAGGAGACATTGTTCAAGCCATTCGTGGAGGACAGACTGCCGGGCCTGATGGCCCCGGAGAGCGCCGTGAAGCCGCGCGGCATCATCGCGCACCCGGGCATGCCGCAGGAGTGCCCGCGCGCGGTGAGTGAGCCGGTGATCCTGGCCATCGGCCCGGAGGGTGGATTCGTGGACTATGAGGTAGAGCAGTTCATGAAGGCCGGCTTCGAGGGCGTGCACCTCGGCGAGCGCATCCTGCGCGTCGAGACGGCAGTCACGGCGCTGCTGGCGCGACTGGGCTGAGACCTCACACCGGCTGACCCGCCAGATGCCGCCACTCCCCCCAGTGGACGGCGGCATCGAAATCCAGCAGACAGTGCTCGAACCAGCGCGCCCCGAGTCGCCAGTCTCCCCCGGCGGCAAGCCATGCACGGGCCAGATGCTGGCGCTCATCCAACGGCAGCCAGCCTTCCCGGGTCAGCCTGTGCATGGCCCGGTCCACCCGTGCGTCGCCCGTGCGCCCTTCGCGCCAGCGCTGGAATGCCACATCGCAGGCCGCCTCCTTCTCAAGCGCCTCGCCATACCAGCCCATCAGCGATTCCTCGGGCTGCGCTTGCAGGACCCGCTGCCAGTACTCGCGCTGGAGCAGCACGGCCATCAGCTGATGCGCCGCGAGAGACTCCCCCATTTCCCGTCGATGTTCCGCCAGTGCCTGCAGGATGCGCCGCGGACTGATGCAGCCCTGCGCCAACCAGGCGGACAGGCGCCAGGCAGCCTGCACCTCGGCATCCTCTGATTCCGGACGCGACCAGACGAGGGAAGACAGCTGCTCGCGCGCCGGCTCCTCTCCGCCTTGAAGCGTGGCGATCTCCCCCACCGGTTGCCAGGCGCTGGCCGTGGCGCACACTGCCTCCAGCGGCGGGAAACCGCGTGATGCCGATTCCGGCCATGGCGGCAAGGAACACGGCAGCCCCTGCAAGGGATTTCGCGAGGCATGGCGCGTCCACCACTGGGCATCATCGAGACGCAGAGACATCGCCCCGCATGACGCCAGCGCTGGCGAGAGCCGCGAGGAAGCGGGCAATTCCGGGGCGGCGAGAGACATCGCCTTCGCACCATGGGCCGGGCTTTCCATCACCTGCGGAGGCGTCCACAGGGCCGTGGGCTCCTGCGCCGCATCCCGCTCGTCCAGCGGCTCCAGCACGAGCCCTTCACGTGGGTGGCAATGCAGCCGGGTACTGGCAGGAAGTTGCGCGGCAAGACGCTGAAGATTGCCGGCATCATCCGGGGTGCGGGAATGACTGACTTCCAGGCAGTCCACGTCATGCTGGCGGACCTGGGCCAGCACCTCGCTGACGGGATCCCCCACTCGCACCAGCAGATCGCTGCCGCGGCGCAGCAACATGCCACGCAGGTTCATCAGGCTCTGCCAGAGGAGGCGAAGGCGGGCAGGTCCCAGGCGAGGCAGACCCTCGACAGGCGTCAACCAGCGCTGGTCCAGCACGTACATGACCAGAAGTTGATAGGGGCGACGGACACTGGGCAGCGCGAATACCGGGTTGTCTTCCAGACGCAGGTCATGACGCAGCCAGACAAGTGACGTCTCCGGTGGGCCGCCCGAATTCGTGCTGATGGCCTCTCGCATGCGAGCTCCAAAGCGTTATCGGCGTATAATATTTGTACAATAAATAGCCCGCTCTGTACAACACGCTGTCCGATCAGGGACCTCATCCGACCTGCCGCCCGTGCGCTGGCGAGGGGTGCAAGTGCGTGATACATTCGAGAGGTTAGGTCACGATCCACCAATGTTTTCAACAAGATCGCGCAAGTGTCTCTACCCGCAAACACACTTGTCATCCAGGGGCTTCAGGAGGAATACGGCCATGCTCGCAAGACATGACATGACCGCACCAACCCGGCATCTTCGCCGTCTGCCCATCGCGGGCAGCCGAGGGCGCGCTGCGGACCTCATCCCCACCTGGATGCTGGCACCTCGTGCCGTGCGCCTCCCCTTTCTGACTGATCCGCCCGCGGCGGTGACGTCTCATCCCGAGGTACCTGCGTCCCTGCCGGGCGCCTGAACCTCTGAGCCGCCATCGGCTGCCACTGCCACCCATTCCCGCCACTTGATGGCGGCACGCACCTCCCGAGCAGGCGTCGACCTGACACGGAAGCGTGATCCAGAGGTGGCAACCTCGGCAGCCTGCAAAGCGCTCGCCTATCCTATCGGCACCCAGTGGCCGAAATCCGCGTCCCGACCTCGAAGCTGATGGCCTGGCCCTGAGCCCGTGTCCGCTCCGCTGACGACAGAGGGACAACGCCCTACAACGACTGGAGCGAGTCTTCCATGACCCTGCTGTTGATCGTGCTACTGCCATTGCTCGGTGCCCTGGTGCCGTTGATGGCCAGAGACCTGCCCCGCGGCCGCCTTGCCTGGCTGACGGCGGTTGCCCCTGCCCTGGCACTTGGTATCGCCGTCTTCCATCTCGGCGATGTCTTCGCCGGCCAGATAGCCCAGTTCCACCTGCCGTGGATCACCGAACTGGGGCTGGATCTGGCGCTACGCTTCGATGGCCTGTCAGCTCTGTTCGTCCTGCTGATTCTCGGCATCGGGCTGCTGATCATCCTCTATTCTCGCTACTACCTGTCGAGCGAGGACTCGCTGGCACGCCTCTACAGCTTCCTGATGCTGTTCATGACCGCGATGCTCGGCATCGTCATGGCGGACAATCTGCTGTTGATGTGGGTGTTCTGGGAGCTGACCAGTCTCAGCTCCTTCCTGCTGATCGGTTACTGGTATCAGCTGAGCGAGGCGCGCAAGGGCGCCCGCATGGCGCTGACCGTCACCGGTGCGGGCGGGCTGGCGCTGCTGGCCGGCATCCTGGTCATCGGTCATATCGTCGGCAGCTACCAGTTCGATGACGTCCTCGCGGCGGCAGACCAGATCCGCTCCCACGAGCTGTATCCTGTCGCACTGGTACTGGTGCTGCTGGGCGCCTTCACCAAGTCCGCGCAGTTCCCGTTCCAGTTCTGGCTGCCCCACGCGATGTCGGCGCCGACACCGGTGTCCGCCTTCCTGCACTCCGCCACCATGGTCAAGGCCGGGGTCTTTCTGCTGGCGCGCATGCACCCGGTGCTCTCGGGGACTGATCTCTGGTTCTACATCGTCAGCCTCACGGGCCTTGCCACCCTGCTATATGGCGCCTGGTTCGCCTTGATGAAGCAGGACCTCAAGGGCGTGCTGGCCTTCTCGACCATCAGTCATCTGGGTCTGATCACGCTGCTGTTCGGCTTCAACAGCCAGATGGCCGCCGTCGCGGGCCTGCTGCACATCATCAATCACGCGACCTTCAAGGCCTCGCTGTTCATGGCAGCCGGCATCGTCGACCACGAATGTGGCACGCGTGACATCCGCAAGCTCAACGGCCTGTACCGTTACATGCCGCATACCACGGTGCTGGCGATGGTCGCCTCGGCCTCGATGGCCGGCGTGCCGCTGCTCAACGGCTTCCTGTCAAAGGAAATGTTCTTTGCCGAGAGCCTCGATGCCCAGCTGCTGGGCGGTCTTTCCTGGCTGATTCCGGCGCTGGCGACCCTCGGTGGCATCCTGTCGGTGGCCTACTCGCTGCGCTTCATCCACGACGTCTTCTTCAATGGCGAGCCGAAGGACCTGCCCAAGACCCCGCATGAGCCGCCGCGCTACATGAAGCTGCCCATCGAGGTGCTGGTGCTGATCTGCCTTCTGGTGGGTATCCTGCCGTCACTGGTGATCAAGGACCTGCTGGTGAGCGCCTCCGCCAGCGTGCTGGCAGCGCCGGTGCCGGACTTCAGTCTCGCCATCTGGCACGGCTTCAACCTGCCGCTGCTGATGAGCGTCATCGCGCTGGGTGGCGGTGTCGCCGTCTACGCCCTGCGACATCATCTGTACGCCTTCCAGCGCCAGTTCCGGGCGCGCAACGCCCTGCTGGTCTTCGAGGCCAACGTCCAGCGAGTCGTGAAACTGTCCGAGCGTTTCATGGACAGCTTCGAGAACGGTTCGCTGCAGCGCTATATGCTGTGGCTGCTCCTGACCGCGCTGGTCTTCGTCGGCATCGGACTGCTGGCCGTGCCGCGCCTGGGTGGAGAGCTTGAGCAGCAGCCCTTCGATGGCATGCTGCTGACGGGTGCCGTGATCACCGGCCTGGCCGGCCTGGGCACCGCGATCACTCACCGCAAGCGCCTGATCTCCCTGCTGATGCTGTCAGTGGTCGGCCTGATGACCTCGCTGGCGTTTGCACGCTTTGCCGCTCCGGACCTGGCACTGACCCAGCTGGCGGTGGAGGTGGTGACGATGATCCTGCTGATGCTGGCACTGTTCTTCCTGCCACAGCGCACACCCAAGGAATCCAGCGCGCGACGCATCATGCGTGACGTCCTGCTCGCCAGCGCCTTCGGCGTGGTGGTCGCAAGCCTCAACTTCGCCATCCTGACCCGCCCGGTCGAATCGATCTCCGACTTCTTCATGGCCAATGCGGTCTCCGGCGGTGGGGGCCACAACGTGGTCAACGTGATTCTCGTCGACTTCCGTGGCTTCGATACGCTGGGCGAGATCACCGTACTCGGGATTGCCGGACTGGCGATCTTCAAGCTGCTCAACCGCCTGCGCCTGTTCATGCCGTCCACTGACCTGGATGGCCGCAACTGGTCGCCGGACCGCCACCCGATGATTCTGGCCACCGTGTCCCAGACCCTGCTGCCACTGGCGCTGCTGGTCTCGGTCTACATCTTCCTGCGCGGCCACAACGAACCCGGCGGCGGTTTCATCGCCGGTCTGGTGACCGCCGTGGCCATCATCCTGCTCTACATCGCGCGCGGCGTGGACTGGACACAGCGCTGGCTGCGCTTCCCCTACCAGCCGGTCGCGGCGGCCGGGGTGTTGATCGCCGGCCTGACGGGCGCGGGCAGCTGGGTCTTCGGCTATCCGTTCCTGACATCATCGTTCGGCCACTTCACGATTCCCGTGATCGGTGAGATAGAGCTGGCCACCGCGCTGCTGTTCGACCTCGGGGTCTATCTGACCGTGGTCGGCGCGACCCTGATGATTCTCGCCAACCTCGGCAAGCTGACGACACCGCACCGTCCGACCAAGGAGAAGAGCTGATGGAAGCCCTCTACGCCACTACCACCGGCCTGCTGGCCGCCTGCGGTGTCTACCTGACCCTGCGCGGGCGCACCTTCCCTGTCGTGGTCGGACTGACGCTATTGTCCTACGCGGTCAACCTGTTCCTGTTCTCCATGGGGGGGCTTGCCATGCACGGCACCCCCGCCGTGGTTGGCTCAGGCTCGCCCACGGCGGACCCGCTGCCCCAGGCGCTGGTGCTGACCGCCATCGTGATCGGCTTCGCCATGACGGCCTTCGTGGTCATCCTCGCCATGCGCGCGCGCGGTGACCTGGGCAGTGACCACGTCAACGGCAACCGTCTGGACGACTCGAAAGAGGATGGCAAGTGATGCTGCAACACCTGATTGTCCTTCCGATCGTCCTGCCGCTGCTGGTGGGCGCCTGCCTGCTGCTGAGTCGCGGCTCATCGCCGGTACTGCGCCGCAGCATCAGCCTGATCACCCAGGCCATCATGGTGGCCATCGCCATCGCGCTGGTCGTTCAGGCCAACGACGACACCATACGCTACTACGCGCTGGGCGACTGGCAGCCTCCCTTCGGGATCGTGCTGGTGCTGGATCGCCTGTCGGCGACCATGGTGCTGCTCAGCTCGGTGCTGGGCCTGCTGGCCTGCCTGTATGCCACGGCGGGCATCGATGAGACAGGCTCCAACTTCCATGGCCTGTTCCTGCTGCAGCTGATGGGGATCAACGGCGCCTTCCTGACCGGTGACCTCTTCAACCTGTTCGTGTTCTTCGAGGTCCTGCTGATCGCCTCCTACGCTCTGCTGCTGCACGGCGGCAGCAAGGCTCGCACGCTGTCGGCCCTGCATTACGTGGTGCTGAACCTGATGGGGTCGGCGTTCTTCCTGATCGCGCTGGGCATCCTCTACGGCGTGACCGGTACGCTGAACATGGCCGACATGGCCGTCATCGTCACCACGCTGGACCCGGGGCGTGCCGGCCTGATGGAAGCCGGCGGTCTGCTGCTGCTGGTGGTATTCGGCCTCAAGGCCGCGATGCTGCCGCTGTATTTCTGGCTGCCCCGCGCCTACGCCGCGGCCTCGGCGCCGGTGGCGGCGCTGTTCGCGATCATGACCAAGGTCGGCATCTATTCCATCCTGCGCGTCTACTCGCTGATCTTCACCGACAACGCCGGCACCCTGGCAGATCTTGGTCGGGACTGGCTGTGGTGGGCAGGGCTCGCCACGCTGGTCGTGTCGATGCTCGGCGTGCTCTCGGCACGTGACCTGCGCACCCTGGTGGCCTATCTGGTGATGATCTCGGTCGGTACGCTGCTGACGGCGCTGGGCATGAACAGCATCGCGGCGGACAGCGCCCTGCTGTTCTACCTGATCCACTCCACCCTGGTCACCGGCGGCCTCTTCCTGCTGGTGGATGTGATGGCAGGCCAGCGCGGCAAGGCCGGCGCCCGTATCGTGCGCTCACGGCCACTGCTGCAGGCGGGCCTGCTGGGCGGACTGTTCCTGATCGGCACGGCGGCCGCGGCGGGCCTGCCGCCCTTCTCGGGCGCCATCGGCAAGGCGCTGATCCTGTCGTCCGCCTCACTGGAGCAGCAGGTATGGCTGTGGCCAGTGCTGCTGCTGGCCGGGCTGTGCTCGATCGTGGCCTGTTCGCGTGCCGGTTCCAGCGTGTTCTGGCGCACCGGCAACAGTGAACCCAGCGGTGAACGACTCGGTGTCGCGCGCGGCATCGCGACCTGCGGCCTGATCTCCGCCGCACTGGCACTGGTCGTCTTCGCCGGCCCTGTCTCGCAGTGGACCAAGGCCACCGCACAGCAACTGTCGGACCCGGCACCCTATCTCGATGCCCTTCTGGGCAAGGACGCCGCACCGGAAACCGCTCTGCCGCTCAAGGGAGACGCTCAATGATCAAGTCTCGTTCTCGCGTTCTGCCCACCCCGATGCTCTCGACCCTGCTGCTGGTCGTGTGGCTGATGCTGCAGAACAGCGTCTCGCCCGGGCAGATATTGCTCGGCGCGGTGCTGGCCATCGCCATCCCGGCACTGACCTATCGTTTCTGGGAGCCGCAGCCGGACCTCCAGAAACCGTGGCGACTGATCGGCTACCTGCTGCGCGTCATCCTGGACATCATCATCGCCAACCTGCAGGTCTCGCGACTCATCCTGAATCCGCGTGCGAAATTCCGCCCGGCCTTCGTGCGCTATCCGCTGGAGCTCGAGCAGAAGTTCCCGATCACCCTGCTGTCGAGCACCATCACGCTGACACCGGGGACGGTCTCTGCCTATCTCACGCTGGATGGTCGCCATCTGATCATCCATGCACTGGATGTCGAGGATGAACAGGCATTGATCGACGAGATCCGCCAGCGCTACGAGCGCCCGCTGAAGGAGATCTACGAATGCTAGACATCGCCCTGTGGATCAGCATCGCGCTGTTCGCGGCGTCCCTGATGCTCAACGTCTTCCGGCTGGCCATCGGCCCGGACCTGCCGGACCGCATCCTCGCCGTGGACACCATGTACGTGAACTCCATCGCGCTGATCGTGCTGTTCAGCATCCAGCTCAACAGCAAGGCCTACTTCGAGGCGGCACTGCTGATCGCCATGCTGGGCTTCGTCAGCACCGTGGCAGTCTGCAAGTATCTGCTGCGCGGCGACATCATCGAATGACCTGAGCGGAGAGTCTCCATGCCCACCTGGTTCTATCCTGTCCTGGAAGGCGTCATCGCCTTCTTCCTGATCGCCGGCGGCCTGTTCGCCTTCATCGGGTCGCTGGGGCTGACGCACCTCAAGGACTTCTACATGCGTCTGCACGGTCCCAGCAAGACCACCACCCTGGGGGTCGGCTGCGTACTGATGGCGTCGATGATCTATTTCCGCGCCACTACCGGTCACTTCAGCTTTCAGGAGATGCTGATCACCATCTTCCTGTTCATCACCGCCCCGGTGACCGCACACCTGCTGTCCAAGGCCGCGCTGCATCAGAAGCTGGTGGCGGACATCCGTACCCGCAACGTGCCGGAACGTCTGGAGGTATCAGACGAACCGGATGAGGCAAATGCCGAGGCCTCGGAATCGCGCCTGCCCTGAGCGCTCGTGTTCGCCTGACGCTCTGACCTGCCCCGGTCGGCCCCACTCCTCTCGCGAGGCGAGACGGCAGACCAACGCAAAGCGCCCCCACCAGGAGACTGGTGGGGGCGCTGTCTTTCCAGCGTTTCACTGCGTATCTGTCACTCGGACTGCGGTGCTCAGATCATTCAGGCGGGCCTCATGCCTGCCCTGCTCGTCACCAGCCCTGAGCATGCTGGCGGCACAGTGCCTCTAGCAGATCGATATGCTCACGACGGTCATTGAGCGCCGGAATGTAGCGGAACTCGCCCCCGCCGGACTCGGTGAAGTAGCCGCGGTTTTCCTCTTCCAGCTCCTCCAGCGTCTCGAGACAGTCGGCCGCGAAGGCCGGCGAGATGACGTCGACGCTTTCCAAACCTTCAGCCCCCCAGGCCTTGAGCGTCTCATCGGTATACGGCTTGAGCCACTCGGCCTTGCCGAAGCGTGACTGGTAGGTCATCGCCCACTCATCGTCCCCAAGCCCCAACGCCTCGGCCAGCAGCTGGCTGGTGCGCTCGCACTGGCGTGGGTAGGGGTCGCCCGCCGTCGCATAGCGCTTGGGGATGCCGTGATAGCTCATCAACAGACGCTTGCCGCGATGCCCTGCCTTTTCCCAGTGTTCACGGACACTGGCGGCCAGCGCGGCGATGTAGTCGGGATGATCATGGTAGTCACGCACGAAGCGCAGTTCCGGCAGGTGCGGACACGGCTTGAGCGCGCGCGCCAGGCGATCGAACACTGCGGCAGTCGTGGTCCGCGAGAACTGCGGATAGAGCGGCAGCACCAGGATGCGATCTGCCCCACGACTGGCCAGCTTGCGCCCCACCTCTTCCATGGTCGGCTTGCCGTAGGTCATCGCAAGCTCTACCGGAATCTCCTCGCCCAGCGATTCGGCCAGACGCGCCTCCAGCGCGGCACGCTGACGCTTGCCGATGGCCATCAGCGGCGAGCCGTCTTCCGTCCACACCGAGGCATAGGCCTCGGCGACCTTCTTGGGGCGAGTCGTCAGCACCAGGCCATGCAGGATCGGCAGCCAGAGCGGGCGCGGCAGGTCGATCACGCGTACATCACCGAGAAACTCCGCGAGGTAGCGGCGCACCGCCTTGGGTGTCGGGGCTTCAGGGGTGCCGAGATTGACCAGCATGACGCCGAAACGCGGGGTGCTCATGGGCGATGAACTCCTGACAAGGGGCAAGAAAAGGGGTGAAGCGGCAATCAGCCACCCTCACCGACAGCGCAGCCATGTTACCAGCTCGCCCTGTGCGTGAGGGATGAAGTTATACTATCATCACGATTTGTACAGCTTTACGACAATTATTGTCACAACCTGACGCAAGCCGTGCTTGCGCCCCGCCGCAGGAGTCAGTGTGCCCGAAACCTCCACTCTGCAACTTGCCACTCGTCACGACTTCGCGCGCCCGCTGGTGCTGATTCTCGGTGACCAGCTCAGTCACGAGCTTGCGAGCCTCAAGCAGGCACCTGCCGAGAGCCTGATCGCCTTCTGCGAGGTCGAGGAGGAAGGCCGCTACGTGCCACACCATCCGCACAAGATCGCGATGATGCTGGCCGCGATGCGCCATCACGCACAGGAGCTGCGCGACTGCGGCTGGCAGGTGCATGAAAGCCGCCTGGATGACCCGGACAATCGTCAATCGCTGATCCTGGAAGCCGAGCGGCTGGCCGCGCTCCATCAGTGTGACGGCATTCTGGTGACTCGCCCTGGGGAATGGCGACTGCTGGAGGCCTTCCTCGCGCGCCGCGAGGAAGGCGAGGTTCCTTGGGTGGTGCTGGAAGATCACCGCTTCTTCACCACACCGGCACAGTTCGCGACCTGGGCCGACGGACGCAAGCAATTGCGCATGGAATACTTTTACCGTGAACAGCGTCGTGACACGGACCTGTTGATGGAAGGCAGCGAGCCCGCCGGCGGCAAGTTCAATCATGATCATGACAATCGCGAACCGATTCCCGCCGACTTCCAGTCACCGCCACCACCGCAGCATGACCACCGCCAGGATGCGCTGACGCGCGAAGTGCTGACGCTGGTGGACACCCGCTTCGGCGAGGGAGCCGAGGGCGAGCTGCGTCATTTCGGCAATCTGGACAACTTCAACTGGGCCGTGACCCGCGCCCAGGCGCTCGACGATCTCGCTCACTTCCTCGCGCACTGCCTGGCAGACTTCGGCCGCCATCAGGATGCCATCGATGACAGTGACCCCTTCCTGTTCCACTCCCGACTTTCCGCGGCGCTCAATATCGGGCTTCTGAGTCCCCACGAAGTCTGTGCTGCCGTCGATGATGCCTGGCGACGTGGCGAGGTACCGGTCAACTCCGCCGAGGGCTTCATCCGGCAGATTCTCGGTTGGCGAGAGTATGTGCGTGGGATCTACTGGACACGCATGCCCGGCTACAAGCAGGAGAATCGCCTGAGTGCGACACGGGGTCTACCGGAGGTCTTCTGGCGCGGCGACAGCGGCATGCGCTGTGTGGATCAAGCCATCCTCAGTACGCGTGATCATGCCTATGCCCACCATATCCGCCGCCTGATGGTCACCGGCAATTTCGCCCTGCTGTGCGGCGTGAAGCCCGAGGCGCTATGCGACTGGTATCTGGCGGTCTACGTCGATGCCTGCGAGTGGGTGGAGCTGCCCAATACCCTGGGCATGGTGCTGCACGCCGATGGCGGCCTGATGGGCTCCAAGCCCTATTGTGCCTCGGGCAAGTACATCGATCGCATGTCCAATCACTGCGACAGGTGCCAGTACTCGCCGAAGAAGGTCACCGGCACGCATGCCTGCCCCTTCAACAGTCTCTATTGGCACTTCATCGAACGCCATCGCGAATCACTGTCACGCAACCCGCGCATGTCGCTGGTCTATGGCAGCTGGCGACGCATGAAGGACGACAAGCGCGAGGCATTGCTGCAACAGGCCGAGGCCTTTCTCGCCCGACTCGACAGCGCCGCTGACTATGGCAGCGGTGCCCATCGCGCGGGTTACCATCCCGCGCCCTCCAGTTCCACGACCGACAAGGAATCCTCATGAGTCGCATCTGGCAGGCCAGTGCACCGGTCACGCTCTATCACGATGGCAAGTGCCCCCTGTGCCAGCGCGAGGTCGCCTGGCTGGCGAGACACCCGAGGCGGGAACGGGTCAGGACGGTCGACATTCGTGCAAAGGACTTTTCCCCAGATGCTCTGGGGCTGAGCTTCGAGACGATGATGGGGCGCCTGCACGTGCAGGATGCGCGCGGGGAGTGGTATGTCGGCATGGACGCCAGCCGAGCCCTCTATGCGGTGCTCGGCTATCGGCGCCTGGTGAGGCTGTCATTGCTGCCGGGGCTGCGTCCGATGCTGGATGTCGGCTATCGGGTCTTTGCCCGCCACCGTGAGCGTATCGGCCGCTGGGTCCCCCAGAGGAGACGCTGACTCAGAAGCTCAAGGGGATGCGCGAGCTCAACGGTTGATGGTACTGAGGCGGTCGGCCGATCATCTCGTCGTTGGCCACCTGGGATACCAGCCAGGCGCGTGACAGACCGGCGCGCCTGAGCTCGCTGTAGACATCCTCCAGCGAGCGGAACAGCATCGGCTTGCCACGTTTCATCAACAGTTCACTGCGCTCATCGTCTTCATCGGCACCCGCTTCCAGTACCAGCTGGACCTGATAGAAGCGGCTGGCGGCATGACTGATCACGCGCGCCTCCAGTGCCGGATACTCGGCGATCAGCGCATTCAGGTTGCTGACCAGCAGGCCAGCAGGTGTGAAGGCAGCGGCAATTCTGGACATGGTGTCGGCTCCTGGACCTCTGTTGTCTGAGGTATCCATCATCGTGAAGGTGGCGTCAAGGCTTCACGCCAGCTTGCGGGGGGACGATGACGATTGCACGGCACCGCCATGACGATTGGATGACGTCATGTTCAAGGCCGCCGCTCCGGAGAGGCTCACGGACACTGAGCACGAACCGCCAGCTGACGTTCCGCGAGGATACGCAGCAGATCCAGAGGACGCCCAAGGCCGCGATAGCATCCCCCTCGCATGATGATGAAGTCCTCGTCACGATGAATGTCCCGGCGCCCGAGCAGCTTGGCCGACAGACGCTCGAGCGGCTCATCTTCCTCGACACGCAGTGAATGGGTCTGCATGACCTCATGGATCGCCCGTCGTCCATGCAGCTCCGGTCCGAAGCGCTGATTCAGCAATCCCAGCAGTCGATGGCGGATGATCATGCCGATCGGCCGCTGCTGCGCGTCCACCACTGCCAGCGCCATCAATTCCGGCTCGGCATGTAGACGCTCGGCCACTTCCTCGAGACAGGTATCCTGCAGTACCGGCGCCACCTGCCGCAGCAGGCTGCCGGTACCGAGTGCCAGAGGCGCGGCATGCCGGCGGCGACTCAGACGATGCAGGCGCTGCTCGAGGCCGGCACGCTGGCCAGCGGGGTCCACCTCGGCGCTCGCAAACAGCCAGCCTTGCAGATACTCAGCCCCCAGCTGGGACACGCATTCCATCTCGCCTTCCTGCTCGATGCCTTCCGCGATCACCTGACTGCCACTGCCGTGGGCGATGTCGATGATCGAGCGCACGAAACGCCGCTTGAGCGAATCCTGATGAATACCGCTGATGAAGTGTCGGTCGATCTTGACGAAGTCAGGCTGAACCGCCGACCACAGCTTGAGGCTGGCGTACCCTTCACCGAGGTCATCCAGCGCGATGGCGAAGCCCATCGACTGGTAATGGCAGACGGCCTCACGCATCAGTGCCGGGTCCAGCCCCGGGGTCTGCTCAGTCAACTCGATGACGACCTGATGCGGGTGCAGCCCATGGCGATGCAGGAGGTGACGTGTCAGTCCCCGAGAATGCGCACTGTCCAACAGCACCTCCGGCGACACGTTCAGGAACAGGCGCTCACTCAGGCCCTGCTCGGCCCATTGCTCAAGCGCCAGCTCACGACAGAGGCCGTCCAGCTCGGCGAGGCGCCGATGCTGGCGAGCCGCCTCGAACATCGCCATCGGTGAGCGCAAGCTGCATCCTGCAGCAGCTCGCGCGAGTGCCTCGTAGGCGAAGACCTCACGGCCATCTGCCGCCACGATGGGCTGGAAATGCATCCGCAACTGGCGAAGACGCAGCAACGCCTCCAGCGCCTGGCCGGATTCGGGAGTGGATGCCTCAGCTAAAGCGGGATGCGGGGATGGCAGCATGCCAGAATCAAAGCATGCTGATATGACAGGAAAATGACATGGGGCGGTGATGTGTCAGCGAAGGGTCGGGCACATCACCGCGGTGCTGCCGTGCAAGGACGCCTTGCGACGAGCCTGCCCGGTCGCGGCTGGCCAATACGCTCATGCCACGCCGGAGGTGGACGCCTTACAGCGAGTTGGGGTCGATGGCCTTGCCGAGGGAATTGCGGTCGATCCACTTGCCGGCCTTGGTTTCCTTGTAACGGAAGACCACCATGTCGCCCGCGACGACCGGCACTTCACTGTCTTCGGTCTGATAGCTGTAGCTCTCGCCCTCCACGACCAGCGTGAAGCGATAGAGATCCGGCATGCCCAGCCATTCCTTGAAAGGCCCTTCGCGCTCAAGGCTCTCCAGCGTACCGCGTCCCTGAAGCTTGGGAGTGCGTGCGCGTCCGCGCCCAAATCCACCTGCCATGCTATCTCCTCCCCGTCAGTGCGGGTCTTGCGGGGCGACGTCGCTGCCGCCGCCCGGGTACATGTTTGATGCGCATGCGCATCACGTCATTCAGCGAAGGCCTGGCCATAACTGTCGGGCGCCAGGTCCTCGAAACGGGTGTACTTGCCGATGAAGGCCATGTGAACGGTACCGATGGGGCCGTTACGCTGCTTGCCGATGATCAGCTCGGCCAGTCCCTTGTTGTCGGGATTGTCCTTGTTGTAGACCTCATCACGGTAGACGAAGGCGATGACATCGGCATCCTGCTCGATGGCGCCGGATTCACGCAGATCCGACATCACCGGACGCTTGTTGGGGCGCTGCTCAAGCGAGCGGTTCAGCTGCGAGAGCGCCACCACCGGGCAAGCGAATTCCTTGGCCAGCCCCTTGAGCGAGCGCGAGATCTCGGAGATCTCGGCAGTACGGTTCTCGGACAGTCCCGGCACCTGCATCAATTGCAGGTAATCGATCATGATCAGGCCGATGCCGCCGTGTTCGCGCGCCATGCGGCGACAGCGTGAGCGCATCTCGTTGGGCGACAGGGCCGCCGTGTCATCGACGAACAGCTGCTTGTCCTTGAGCAGGTTGACCGCCGAGGTCAGCCGCGGCCAATCCTCGTCATCCAGCTGACCGGTACGCACCTTGGTCTGGTCGATGCGGCCCAGCGAGGAGATCATGCGCAGCATCAGCGACTCGGCCGGCATCTCCATCGAGAACACGGCCACCGGCTTGTCGCCGGAGACCACGGCATGCTCGACCAGGTTCATGGCGAAGGTGGTCTTGCCCATCGAGGGGCGCCCCGCGATGATCACCAGGTCCGATGGCTGCAGACCGGAGGTCATGTCATCCAGGTCCCGGAAGCCGGTCGAGAGGCCGGTCATCTGGCCCTTGAGATTGAACAGCTCATCGATGCGGTCCACCGCGCCGGTCAACAGCTGACTCATGCCCTTGGGGCCGCCGCTCTTGGGGCGTGATTCGCTGATCTGGAACACCAGACGCTCGGCCTCGTTGACCAGCTCGTCGGCGTCTCGCCCCTGAGGGCTGAAGGAGCTCTCGGCGATCTGGTTGGCCGCCTGGATCAGCTTGCGCAGCGTCGCGCGCTCGCGAACGATGTCGGCATAGGCCTTGATGTTGCTGGCCGAGGGCGTATTGCGCGCAAGCTCGGCGAGAGTCGCAAGCCCGCCGACCGACTCCAGCTGGTCACGGCTTTCCAGCAACTCGGACAACGTGACCACATCCAGCGGCCGGCTGCTGCCCACCAGCTGGGACATGGCGTTGTAGACCAGACGATGCTCGTAGCGATAGAAGTCGTCGGCCACCAGTCGCTCGGACACCGTGTCCCAGGCGCTGTTGTCCAGCATCAAACCGCCGAGGACCGATTGCTCGGCCTCCAGCGAATTGGGGGGCACCTTGAGCGCCGCCGTCTCGCGATCCTGATCCTGCATCTCGCTCATGCCTGGCTGACTCCTGCTAATGACTGACACGCCCGCGGGAACCTCCATTTTCGTGCATCGCCGCGAGCCTGCCAACCATCGCGACCGCACATGATGCTCTACCTCACGGGGGCAAGCATTCTACCGGATTTTGCCTGTCATCGCCCTGCCCGCGTGCAGAGGATTTTCCCTGTCACGCCCGACAAAGAAGCGCCAGACACAAAAAAACCGCCCCCGCATCCAGGATGCGAGGGCGGTTCGAGTACCACCTGTGGTGACAGCGCCGGATCACCGGGCAGCCACCACGGATCAGCGATTACTCGCCGACCACGACCACACGAACAGTGGCAGTCACTTCAGCGTGCAGCTGCAGCACGATGTCGTATTCGCCAGTGTTGCGCAGCGGGCCTTCCGGCATGCGGACTTCGCTCTTGGCGATGTCGATGCCGGACTGTGCGATGGCTTCGGCCAGATCACGCGGACCGATGGAACCGAACAGCTTGCCTTCTTCGCCAGCCTTGGCGACCAGGGACAGTTCGATTTCGTTCAGCTGAGCGGCACGCGCTTCAGCTTCGGCCTTGCGCTCTGCAACCTGTGCTTCCAGCTCAGCGCGCTGAGCTTCGAAAGCCGCCTGGTTTTCGGCAGTGGCCGGAACAGCCAGACCGTACGGCAGCAGATAGTTGCGACCGAAACCAGCCTTGACGGACACCTGGTCACCCAGGTTGCCCAGCTTGCCAATCTTGTCGAGCAGAATGACTTGCATCTCGTAAACCTCTTATCGATGACTGCCAGCAAGACGTGCGCGAAGATCCGCAAAGACGTCAACAAGAGCCAGCAGCAGCAAAATCAGAATCGTGGGCCAGGTCGTCAGCAGCAGAAAGTAGACGCCGACCAACCATAACCCGCTCATCCCCTTTAACCCGATATAGCCATGCACCAGGGCAATGCCGGCCACGAACAACGGTATCCAGATCAGCAGGAGCACTGCAGGCACATCGAGGAAGACCCCGATGATGCCGCAGGCTGCCAGTATCAGGACTTCTCGCGGGCTCAGCCGGAAGGCATGAAACTCGTGACGAAATCCACCCGGATTGTAGAGCCCGGACTGCCAGCTGCGCGCCAGGGCCAGACAGGCCGTGGCGGCCAGCAGGACCACCAACCCGGTAATACCGCCGATGACCAACCCTGCGAGCTGTTCAGTCGGCACACCTTGAGCGGCAAAGTCGCTCAAGCGTGCATCAAGCTCAGGGGCATTCTGACGAATGCTCTCAAGCAGTGGACCAGCCCCGCCTGGTGGCAGGAATATCCCGGACTGCACCATCATTGCCGCTGTCAGGCTGGCGCCAATCAGCGCCTCCCCCCATCGCATGCGAGCACGCAGCAGGGTTGCCATCAACGTGACCAGCAACACGGTCGCCAATGGCACCGGGTCGCCTTGTGTCCACCACCAGCCTGCCGGAATGGCAGCGGCGATGAACACGGGTGCGGCTGGCGCAAGGCCACGCCGAAGCGTGACCAGCGCACTGATGGAGGCACTGAACCAGAAGAACCAGGGCAGAAGACCCGTCAGCAGTGCAATCGCGATGCACTGCAACGGTCCGCGCATGGCCCAACGTGCCAATGCCAGCATCATGGTGTCGCCTTACTGGTGGCTGTCGCTGTACGGCAGCAGTGCCAGGTAGCGCGCACGCTTGATGGCAGTCGCCAGCTGACGCTGATAACGCGCCTTGGTGCCGGTGATGCGGCTCGGGACGATCTTGCCGGTCTCGGTGATGTAAGACTTCAGGACTTCGATGTCCTTGTAATCGATCTGCTTCACGCCTTCAGCGGTGAAGCGGCAGAACTTGCGACGACGGAAAAAACGTGCCATTGCAATGACCTCCTGGGGGTGCGGTATCAGTTAGCGTCTTGAGTTTCGGCTTCGTCACGCTTGTCTTCGCGACGCGGACGCTTCTCTTCAGCCGGCTTCATCATCGGAGACGGCTCGATGGCCGCTTCCTTTGCACGCACAACCAGGTTACGGATGACGGCGTCGTTGAAACGGAAGATGGTCTCGAGTTCCTCGACCACTTCACCGGTAGTTTCGACGTTCATCAGCACGTAGTGGGCCTTGTGGATCTTGTTGATCGGGTAGGCCAGGTGACGGCGACCCCAATCTTCCAGACGATGCACAGTACCGCCGGCTTCGGTCACGATGGAGGTGTAACGCTCGATCATGGCCGGAACCTGTTCGCTCTGGTCCGGGTGGACCATGAACACGATCTCGTAGTGACGCATGGCTTGGCTCCTTTCGGTTTGACAGCCTCCACGGCGCGTCTCGGGCCGGGAAGCAAGGAGTGGAGTGATTACTACGGTTGTGTCATTCGGGCTCGAAAGCCACGTACAACGCGCGCGGGCGAGGACAGGTGCCCCCATGCCGCGCATTCACTGCAGACTGCACTTCACAGAACCGCAGTATTGTAGAGAGGTGTCAAGGGCTTGGCAAGCGACACGTCGCGAGGCACGCCTCATGCCCTGACACCCCCATTCTCGCTGTCAGCCGTTGCGGCGCTGACGAACGGCTTCAAACAGGCAGATACCGGCCGCGACCGAGACATTCAGACTCGAGACACTGCCCGCCATCGGCAGCTTAATCAGGCTGTCGCAGTGCTCGCGCGTCAGACGACGCATGCCCTTGCCCTCAGCGCCCATCACGATGGCCACCGGCCCGGTGAAATCGGCCTCGAAGGCCATGGCCTCGGCTTCGCCAGCCGTACCCAGCACCCAGACACCGGCTTCCTTCATGGCATCCAGCGTGCGGGCCAGGTTGGTGACCTGATAGACCGGCACCACTTCCGCTGCCCCACAGGCGACCTTGCGCACGGTCGCGTTCAGGGAGGCGGACTTGTCCTTGGGCACGATGACACCATGGGCACCGGCGGCATCGGCGCTGCGCAGACAGGCCCCGAGGTTGTGCGGATCCGTGACCGAATCCAGCACCAGAAACAGCGGCGCTTCCTCATGGGACCAGCCATCGAGGCGCAGCTTGAGACCAGTCTCGTTCTCGGTGGCGAGCGGCGCGCACAGAGCGACCAGCCCCTGATGGGCACCACCGCCGGTGGACAGCGCATCCAGCTCCTCACGCGCCTTCAAGGTGACGCGTGAACCAGCGGCACGCGCCTGCTCGACGATCTCGTTCAGACGCAGCTCGGCCTCGCCTGCCTGCACCCACAGCTCGCTCGGCGCGCGGCCGCGTGCCAGCAAGGCTTCCACGGCGTGCACACCATAGACGGCTTCCAGGCCACCGGGGATCTTCGGTGCGCCAGTGCGAGCGCCACCTCTGCGGGCCCCGCCACGTTCCTGGCGCTGAGCGCCACCACGCTCACCCCTTGAGTGCTCGCCTCGAGAGTGCTCACTTCGAGAATGGCTACCGCGCTCGCCGGCGGGCTTGCCGCGGCCGGGCTTGCGCCCCTTGTCCTGACTCATAGTGCCTTCCTGCCTGATGGCCCTGACAGGGCCCTGTCACTTGGACGGAAACTGAGCTGTCGCCATGGCGACAGCCATGAAATCCTGCGAACTCACGGCCGTGCAACGCATCAGCCCCGACCATGGCCGGGGCTGATGAATGCTGCGCGGTGAATCTTGCCGGCGGTCAGCTGCGGCCGTTGCCGCGACGCCCGCGAGAACGGGAGCCGCGCTTGCGCGACGGATCATCCTTGCCAGCGGCACCCATCGGCGCGACTGCCGCGAACGGACTGTCAGCAGATTCCGGACCGCTCGGCACCGCCGGGCGCGCCGCTGCCAGAGACTCAGGCGCAGACGGACGCTCATTACCGGTGGAGGGCTTGCGCTCGCCGCGACCGGAACGCTCATCACGCTCGCTGCGCGGCTTGCGGGCAGGACTCTCCTGCGCAGGCGTCTCGGACGCTCCGTCCGTACCGCCACCCTGGCCTTCCTGACTGACTTCTTCCGTCAGGGACTTGAGGCGCTCGCGCTCACGCTTGCCGGGACGACCCTTGGGGGCAGTTTCCTTGCCGGAGGCTGCACCGCTCTTGCCGCTTGCGGGCTTGTCAGCATCACGCTCGCTGCTGCGTGCCTTGCGCGGCTTGCGCTTGGGACGCGGCGTCGGGTCACTGAGCATGAAGTCGATCTTGCGCTCATCCATGTCAACGCGAGCCACCTGGACGGTGACGCCATCGCCGAGACCATAGCTGACGCCGGCACGCTCACCCTTGAGACGATGCTTCTCGGCCTCGTAGTGGTAGTAGTCGGACGGCAGCGAGGAGATGTGCAGCAGACCTTCGACGTAGTAGGCATCCAGACGCACGAACAGGCCGAACTGGGTGACCGCCGCGACGGTACCCTCCAGCACTTCACCGACCTTGTCCTTCATGAACTCGCACTTGAGCCAGTCGTTGACGTCACGCGTCGCCTCATCGGCGCGGCGCTCGGTCATCGAGCAGTGCTCACCCAGCTCGAGCATCTGCTCGAAGGTGTACGGGCACCATTTGGTCGGACGCTCGGTCACGGCATCTTCGGCGCGCAGCACGGTGTCGGTCTTGCGCGGACCACGGATGACGGAACGGATCGCACGGTGCACCAGCAGATCGGGATAACGACGGATCGGCGAGGTGAAGTGGGCGTAGGCATCGTAGGCCAGACCGAAGTGACCTTCGTTCTGCGGCGAGTAGACCGCCTGGGTCATGCTGCGCAGCATCACGGTCTGGATGATGTCGAGGTCCGGGCGCTCGGCGATCGAGGCACGCAGTGCCTGGAAGTCCTTCGGCTGTGGCTCATCGCCACCTTCCAGCGTCAGACCCAGCTCACCCAGGAAGGCGCGCAGGTTGTTGAGACGCTCAGGTGCCGGCTGCTTGTGGACACGATAGAGGGCCGGCAGATCGTGCAGATCCAGGAAGCGCGCCGTGGCGACGTTGGCCGCCAGCATGCATTCCTCGATGAGCTTGTGCGCGTCATTGCGCGTACGCGGCACGATCTGTTCGATCTTGCGCTCATCGTTGAACAGGATCTGCGTCTCGGTGGTCTCGAAGTCGATGGCACCACGCTTGTCGCGCGCCTTGCGCAGCACACCGTACAGCGCGTGCAGGTTGTGCAGCGATGGCAGCAGTTCGTTGTACTGCTGACACAGCGCCTGACCTTCCTCACTTTCCGGGTCCGTCAGCATGGTGCCGACCTTCTCGTAGGTCAGACGCGCATGGGAACGGATCACGGCTTCGAAGAAGCGGTAGTCGAGCATCTCGCCATCGGCGGCGGAAATGGTCAGCTCACAGACCAGCGTCAGACGATCGACATGCGGGTTGAGAGAGCACAGACCATTGGAGAGCAGCTCCGGCAGCATCGGCACGACCTGGCCCGGGAAATAGACCGAGTTGCCGCGCACGTAGCCTTCCTGATCCAGCGGACTGCCGCCACGCACGTAATGCGATACATCGGCGATGGCGACCAGCAGCTTCCAGTTGCCGTTGTCGTCCTGCCAGGCGCAGACGGCGTCATCGAAGTCCTTCGCGTCTTCGCCATCGATGGTGACCAGTGGCGTCTCGCGCAGGTCGATACGCCCCTTCTTGTCCTCTTCCAGCACTTCGGCGGAGATGGTCGAGATCTGATCCTCGACTTCCGGCGGGAATTCGCTGGGGATGTCATGCGAGCGGATCGCGATGTCGATCTCCATGCCCGGGTCCATGCGCTCACCGAGCACCTCGACCACTTCCCCCACCGGCTGCACGCGTGTCGCGGGCTGCTGGGTAATGCGCACGGACACCACCTGACCGTCCTTGGCACCATTGGCCACACGGTTGGGGATGATCACTTCCTGCGCGATGCGCGAATTCTCCGGAATCAGTACCCCGAAGTCCGGCTCGGATTGGCGATAGATGCCGACGAGCGTCTGGGTATTGTGAGCCAGCACCTCGACGATGGTGACTTCATCACGACCACGGCGATCACGGCCGCTGACGCGCGCCAGCACCTGATCACCATGGAAGACGCGGCGCATCTGGCGCGGCGGCACGGCAAGGTCCGGCTTGACGCCATCTTCGCGCGCCAGGAAACCGAAACCATCGCGATGGCCGACGATACGGCCACGAATCAGGTCCAGCTTGTCGATCAGTGCATAGGCACCACGACGATTGCGCAGCACCTGGCCATCACGCTCCATGGCATTGAGGCGACGGCGCACGGCTTCCTGCTGCTCGTCGTCCTCGAAACCGAGCATGCGGCTCATGTTCTCGTGGGTAATGGGCTTGCCATACTCTTCCAGCTTGTCGAGAAGATACTCGCGACTGGGGATGGGCTTGTCGTACTTATGGGCTTCGCGTTCCGCGTGCGGGTCGTCGCTGAGCGTCCATTGGGTCATTAATCAGGATTCCTTGACGATGAATTCGAGACGGGCAGCGGGCGCGGCACGGAATGACTGGTTGTCTCTCATGCGCGCATTATAGCCCCTACCATTGGGCCGACCCAACCATTCCCCAACCTTCCGACTCCCGGAAGCTCGTCAGAGTGATGCAGGTGGCCTCATTTCATGGCTTTCTTTCATGGCTTTGCCAAGCGCTTGTTTTTCCATCGGGTCTTCCAAAGCTTGCACCATCTCGAAGTTCCGGCCAGCAAGGCAGACGACCGAAATGCGTCATGCAGCCCCTGACGTCACAAATAAAACAGAAACCTCTTGCATTCCCTCAGAAGATCCGTATTATTCGGCACCACTTGCCCAGATGGCGGAATTGGTAGACGCGCTAGCTTCAGGTGCTAGTGTCCGTATGGACGTGGAGGTTCAAGTCCTCTTCTGGGCACCAATTTCAGGTTTCATGTTGACGTGACACACGTTAGGATGGATACCGGAAAACGGGTAAAGCATTCAAGTTTCAACAACTTGGACTGCTGATCCGGGTCCTTGGACCAAAACGAGTTCTGATGTCTGCCCAGGTGGCGGAATTGGTAGACGCGCTAGCTTCAGGTGCTAGTATCCGTAAGGATGTGGAGGTTCAAGTCCTCTCCTGGGCACCACGGACGTCAGACTCACGATGAACGACCCCTGTATCGCGCTTCGCCCAGATGGCGGAATTGGTAGACGCGCTAGCTTCAGGTGCTAGTATCCGTAAGGATGTGGAGGTTCAAGTCCTCTTCTGGGCACCACGATGCGCACTCGAACAGGGAACATGGTATCCACTACCAAGGATGTCATGATCGTTCCGCTGCAAGGCTCTGCTCTTGAGACTTCAGCACACAACTTGATGCCCAGATGGCGGAATTGGTAGACGCGCTAGCTTCAGGTGCTAGTGTCCGTATGGACGTGGAGGTTCAAGTCCTCTTCTGGGCACCATCAAGTTGTCATCCGATGTACTTTCTCGCAGCGCCCGCTGCTCACATCGCGATACTCTCCCCCCTGCTATCAGCTTCATTGCTTTATCCAGACCTGCAGCGCCCTGCGTTGTCTTTCGCGTGCTCCCAGAAACACAGATCCCCCCCCCCGACGCCTGCTGACTTGTCCACACCCGCTTCCACTGCCTGGCCTGTGGATGGATTTCCTGCGACTGCGCGACGAATATCCCCGGACGCATCCTTCTGCACGACCCATTGCCTCCCCTGCGCCATCAGAGTCATCAGACACTCAATAGCGTGACGGGATGCGGCTGAAACTCTCGACCTGCCATCCATCACGACGTACCGAGGCTTCCAGGCGCTGCTCGATATCGTCCGGCAACTCATGGAAGAAATCGAAACCGGTGAGAGATTCGATTCTATCGATGCTGACCAGAAAGCGATCCAATGGCTCATCCCCTCTTACCTGCTGAGGAAAGAGAAACGCCAGGGCGCGAGGCGCCTGCCGAGCAGTGCCGGGCGAGACGATGATCTTGTAGAAACCATCCGGAATCTCGATCAGATTCGGCAGACGCTCGATCTCTCCCGTGAAGACCGGACCTGCGGTGATCCACAGCGCCTCTTCCCGCGGCAGAATCCTGTCCATGATGGCCGCCTCGAGTCGCTGCCACAGCTTGCGATTGAGCGCCGGTGTCTGTGGCGAGATATTGGTCATGCGAAACGTCTGATGCTGGGCCTTGACCCCGTAGATCTTGCCGATGGCGTAGTTGGGCGCCAGGTGTCCGCGGTCGTAGCCACTGTTGCGATAGCTGTCCGGCGTGACGGGCCATAGCGAGCGCCAGTCGCGCTCGAACTCGTCAGGACGCTCCCCCAGCCGCGACCCCTGGGTATTCTCGAGACGCCATGTCACCCATAACGGATTGGCGCGCAGATCCGACCACCCCACCAGGTAGGCATCGCTGCGCAAGCCACGCGCCAGCGTCTTCCAGTCAAGTTCACGTGCCTCAGGCACTCCCTGCCAGGCGTAGAACTGCTGGTAATCACGCTCCTGCCACCACCACAGCCCACCTCCAACCAGCGCGAATGCCACGCTGACGCCAAACCCTCGCCACAGCTTGCGACCGGCCGAGCGAATATCCTCCATCACATCCAGCATCCCGCCATTTCCTTCTTGTCGTTGCCATTGCCTCGGCAAGGCATGCGCTCGTCATTCCGTCACGACCCGCAAGCCGCAGCAACTTCATTCACGTTCTACCGTAGCATTCCATCATGCCAGAGTTCCGTTCGCGAGGCTGACGACCGCCCCAACTCAAGCCACAATAAGCAGGCAGCACTTGCTTCATGCACCATCAGCGAGCAGATATCCACGAGGGGGATCATCCCGACGGCGGATACCGCAGAATCTGACCGCATGATCAGTATCTGGCATGCCACCTGCATCTTCCCGTACCAGGATGCTTGCGACCAGCCGCGCCACACAGAGCGCTCATCAAGACGCCCGTGGCACGAGTGACACTGCAACGATCGACATGAAAGCGCCTCCTGACAGGCGCGCCGTGACCGCAGCACATCCCACCGGCTGTGCTCCAACGATGAGAAGGAATCTGACCATGGCTGATCAAAGCCGTCGTAACTTCATGCGCAACAGCCTGCTGGGGCTTGCCGCCCTGCCACTGGGCGCTGCCGTGCTCTCGCCGCGCGCCCTTGCCGCCGACCTGCCCCCACTGGATACCGACAACCCGCAGGCAAAGGCGCTCCACTATGTGGAAGATGCCAGCGAAGCCAGTGATCACCCCGCCTTCAAGCCCGGCTCCGACTGCACCAACTGCATGTTCTACAAGCCGGAGAACAAGGGCTGTCAGCTATTCCCCAGCAATAGCGTGGCACCCGAAGGCTGGTGCCAGTCCTGGACCAAGCGCCCGGCATGATACCGGCGGCGCCTCGGACCTGATACGAGAAGACCGCCTCGGGAACCAATCCCGAGGCGGTCTTTTTCATGGCTGTGTTACCGGGACCAGACGTCAGCTCGCAGTGGAGCCGGAAGCATCCTCCGGCAACGGCCACTGGTAGCGGCGCGCGATCTCATCCTGCTCCAATGATTCGAGATGCACCGGGAACCCCCACAACTGGTGCAGATAGCGCATCACGGGATAGACGCTGCGTGACAGCGGGCGACGATCATCCTGGACATGGCGCAGCGTCAGCGAGCGATCTCCCCGGATATTCGCGGCCCACACCTGGATGTTCGGCTCGCGATGGCTGAGCGCATATTGCACCGACAACGCCTCTCGAATGCGCTTGTAGCCTCGACTATCGTGAATGGCATCGATGAGAAGATGCTCATCACTGTCGTCATCCACCAGCGAGAACAGCTTGAGATCACGGATCACCTTGGGCGACAGGAACTGCTGGATGAAGGACTCGTCCTTGAAGTTGCGCATCGCGAAATGCACCGTCTCCAACCAGTCACTGCCGGCGATGTCGGGGAACCACTCACGGTCCTCGTCGTCAGGATTCTCGCAGATGCGCTTGATGTCCATGAACATCGCGAAGCCCAGCGCATAGGGGTTGATGCCATTGTAATGCGGGTGATCGAAGCCCGGCTGCTGCACCACCGAGGTGTGCGACTGCAGGAACTCGAGAATCACCCCCTCGCCGATCAACTGCTCATCATAGAGTTGATTCATGATGGTGTAGTGCCAGAAGCATGCCCAGCCTTCATTCATTACCTGGGTCTGGCGCTGCGGGTAGAAGTATTGCGCCAGCTTGCGCACGATACGCACCAGCTCCCGCTGCCAGGGCTCCAGCAACGGTGCATTCTTCTCGATGAAGTAGAGCAGGTTCTCCTGCGGCTCCGGCGGGTAGCGACCACGACGATGCAGACCCAGTGGGTCGTTGACCTCATCGATCAACTCATCCTCCTCCTCGGCCTGCGGAATGGTGGTCCACAGCGCATTCACCTGAGCCTGCAGATAGGCCTCACGCTCCTGCTGACGCTGGATCTCCTCTTCCGGCGAGATGGGCGAGGGACGCTTGTAGCGATCGACGCCATAATTCTGGAGCGCATGACAGGCGTCCAGCAGCTGCTCGACCGCATCGACACCATGGCGCTCCTCGCATTCGGACACGTACTTCCGGGCGAAGACGAGGTAATCGATGATCGCCGAGGCATCCGTCCAGGCACGAAACAGGTAATTGCCCTTGAAGAAGCTGTTGTGGCCATAACAGGCATGCGCCATGACCAGAATCTGCATCATCAGGGTGTTCTCTTCCATGAGATAGGCGATGCAGGGATCGGAATTGATCACCAGCTCATAGGCCAGCCCCATCTGTCCGCGCCGATAGGCCTGCTCCACCGAGAGAAACTGCTTGCCGAACGACCAATGGTGATAGCCCACCGGCATGCCGATGCTGGCATAGGCATCCATCATCTGTTCGGAAGTGATGACTTCAATCTGATTGGGGTAGATATCCAGCCGATACTGCGCAGCGATACGCGCGATCTCGTGCTCGAAATGCTCCAGAAGCTCGAAGGTCCAATCGGAGCCACTGGCCGGTTGCTGATTTTCCAGTCGATTATCACGTCTCTGGCTCATGGGGCCTCCCGGCCCGGCAGATGGCCGGGCGCGTCACATGATGCGATCAGGCGCTGATGCGGCGCTTGAACAGCTCTCGAAATACCGGGTAGATATCGCCCGCCTCGACAATCTGCTGCATGGCGAAGCGATCCGGAAATTCGGCTTCGACTCGCTCATATTCTTCCCACAATGCTTGGTGCGCATGCGGAGTGATCTCCACGTAGGCGTAATATTGCAGACGCGGCATCAGCTTCTTGATCATCAGCTCGCGACAATTGGTGGAATCGTCATCCCAGTTGTCACCATCGGACGCCTGAGCCACGTAGAGATTCCATTCACCCGCCGGATAGCGGGATTCGATCACTTCATCCAGCAAGGTCAGAGCACTGGAGACGATGGTGCCGCCGGTCTCTCGGGAGTAGAAGAACTCTTCCTCATCCACTTCCTTGGCGGCGGTGTGGTGGCGAATGAACACCAGCTCGACCTTCTCGTAGTTGCGCTCCAGAAACAGATAGAGCAACAGGAAGAAGCGCTTGCCGATATCCTTGTGCGCCTGGGTCATCGACCCCGAGACATCCATCACGCAGAACATCACTGCCTTGTTGGACGGCATCGGCTGATTGATGAGGTGGTTGTAGCGCAGATCATAGGTATCGAGAAACGGCACCGCCTTGAGGCGCGCTTCAAGACGCTCGATTTCCGCCTTGAGTTCGGCAATGCGCACCTTGTTGCGCAGCACCGGATCCTTGCGCTCCTCAAGCTCCAGCGCGTCAGTGGCCTCCTTCAGCGCCCGCTTGATGGGGGATCGCATGGCGATACGCCGCGCCTGGGCTGAACGCATCGAGCGCACGATATTGATCCTGGCGGGAGTGCCATCGCGAGCGATGCCCGCCCGCACCGGACGTACTTCATCCATGTCCGCGATCTGCTTGCGCTCCAGATGCGGAAGCTCCAGACCATCGAACACGAATTCGAGAAACTCCTCGCGCGACAGGGTGAAGGCAAAATCATCCTCGCCCTCGCCCTGGTTGGAGGCCTGACCTTCTCCGCCGCCGCCACCGCCGCCGCCGCCACTCGGGCGGCGCATGCGATCACCTTCCACGAACTCCTTGTTGCCCGGGTTGATGACACGCCGCTTGCCGCCCTGGCCATGCTGGAAGACCGGCTCCGAGATATCGCGAGTCGGAATGGAGACTTCCTCGCCACGCTCCATGTCGGTGATGGAGCGCCGATTGACGGCATCCTCCACCGCCCGTTTGATATGGCTGCGGTAGCGCCGGATGAAGCGCTGGCGATTCACCGCACTCTTGTTGCGCGCATTGCTGCGTCGATCAATGAAGTAACTCATTCGCCCTCCTTGCCGGCCCCGCGTTCAGCGAAAGACCGGATGGCAAGTGCCGGCGGCAATCACGCCCGCCGGCAGGCCTGTCGTCAGTCGGCAGGGCTTACTGCGACTTGCGCACCCGCAGATACCACTCGGACAGCAGACGCACCTGCTTCTCGGTATATCCGCGATCCACCATGCGCGCCACGAAATCCTCATGCTTGCGCTGATCCGATGCCGATGCCTTGGCATTGAAGGAGATGACCGGCAGCAACTCTTCGGTATTGGCGAACATCTTCTTCTCGATCACCGCACGCAGCTTCTCGTAGGACTGCCAGCCCGGATTCATCCCGTTGTTCTGCGCGCGAGCACGCAGCACGAAGTTGACCACTTCATGACGGAAGTCCTTGGGATTGGAGATGCCCGCCGGCTTCTCGATCTTCTCCAGCTCCTCATTGAGCGACTGACGATTGAGCAGCTCGCCAGTCTCGGGGTCACGGTATTCCTGGTCCTGAATCCAGAAATCAGCGTAGGTCACGTAACGATCGAAGATGTTCTGGCCATACTCGGAGTAGGACTCGAGATAGGCGGTCTGGATCTCCTTGCCGATGAAATCGACATAACGTGGGGCCAGATACTCCTTGATGAAGCGCAGGTAACGCTCGTGGGTCTCCTTGGGCAGCTGCTCCTGCTCGAGGCGCTGCTCCAGCACATAGAGCAGGTGCACCGGGTTGGCAGCCACCTCGCTGGCATCGAAGTTGAAGACCTTGGAGAGGATCTTGAAGGCAAAGCGCGTGGACAGACCATCCATGCCCTCATCGACCCCCGCACTGTCACGGTACTCCTGGATCGACTTGGCGCGAGGGTCGGTATCCTTGAGGTTCTCGCCATCGTAGATGCGCATCTTGGAATAGATACTGGAGTTCTCAGGTTCCTGCAGGCGCGACAGCACGATGAACTGGGACAGCATGCGCAAGGTGTCTGGCGCACAGGGCGCATGATTGAGCGACGAGTGCTCCAGCAGCTTGGCGTAGATCTTCACCTCCTCCGAGGCTCGCAGGCAGTAGGGCACCTTGACAATGAAGACGCGGTCCAGGAAGGCCTCGTTGTTGCGATTGTTGCGGAAGGCCTGCCACTCGCTCTCATTGGAGTGCGCCAGCACCACGCCATCGAAGGGAATCGCCCCCATGCCTTCGGTGGGGTTGTAGTTGCCTTCCTGAGTCGCGGTCAGCAGCGGGTGAAGCACCTTGATCGGTGCCTTGAACATCTCGACGAATTCCATCAACCCCTGGTTGGCCTTGCACAGCCCGCCGGAGAAGCTGTAGGCATCCGGATCATCCTGGGCATAGAGCTCAAGCTGACGGATATCGACCTTGCCGACCAGCGCGGAAATGTCCTGGTTGTTGTCATCGCCCGGCTCCGTCTTGGAGATGGCGATCTGGTTCAGGCGGGATGGGTAGAGCTTGACGACACGGAACTGACTGAGATCTCCGCCATATTCCTTGAGACGCTTGGCCGCCCAGGGCGACATGGCGCTGCGCATGCAGCGGCGCGGGATGCCATATTCCTTCTCGAGCACCTCGCCATCCTCTTCCAGCGAGAACAGCCCCAGCGGCGACTCGTATACCGGTGACCCCTTGATGGCATAGAAGGGAATCTGCTCCATCAACAGCTTGAGTCGTTCGGCCAGCGATGACTTGCCGCCGCCGACTGGCCCCAGCAGATAGAGAATCTGCTTGCGCTCCTCAAGCCCCTGAGCCGCATGACGGAAGTAGGACACGATCTGCTCGATGGCCTCCTCCATGCCATAGAACTCGGCAAAGCTGGGGTAGCGTCGAATCAGCTTGTTGGAAAAAATCCGGGAAAGACTGGGATCCTTGGCGGTATCGATGACCTCCGGTTCACCGATGGCCGCCAGCATTCTCTCGGCAGCGCTGGCGTAGGCAGAACGATCCTGCCGACATAACTCCAGGTACTCCTGGAGACTCATCTCTTCTTGCTGGACCCGCTCGTAGCGGCTCTGCACGTGATCGAAGATGCTCATGGAAGCCTCCTTGTCGCGACTCGGGGTCGCTGGGACCATCGCCGGGGCCACTCCTGTACGATGACAGTGGTACCAGGTCACTTGATGCCCCGCGCTGCTGGCGCTCAGGTGACTGCCTCGGCGTGTTTATCAGCATAGATCGATATAGGTAGCGAGTGTCCAATACATGGACCCACCGCATTCAACGAACTTTCGCCACCCGAATGGACAACCTCGTCCCTGCATGACAAGCGCGATCTGGAACGAGGCAGGAGTGACGCCTCCTCGAGCGCACCGTTGCGCAAGAATTGCCTCGCCTCGTGGCCGTTGAAGCCCCTCCTCCTGAAAGGCACCATGTCTGCCACGTCGCACTGCAGCACACGTTCAGAATAGGGACAGAGCGGCGAGTCTCGCCAGCCAGTCCTTGCACATATCCGGCCCCACGAGGTGTCGCCAGCGACTCGATGGCGGCCCGAAGTCGAATCGATGACATGCGAAACCGCCAGCATGGGCGGCCACGAGGCGACTGCTGACAGAAGCCTTGGCCGTAGCGATCACTGACCTTGTCACACCCCCGCAAGGGCATGGACGCATCGCAACGTCCTGAAAAATCTTCATGAAAAAAAAGCCCACCGGATGGCCGATGGGCTTTTTTACACTTTTCAGTACGCGCTACGAGAGTGTCACTCTCAGCCCCCTTTCTTACAGGGCGCTCTGGATATCAGAGAGCAGAGCATCCAGAAGATCCGTACTGGTATTCCAGGAACATACGAAGCGTGCGCCGCCTGCGCCGATGAAGGTGTAGAAGGTCCAGCCACGCTCACGCAGTGCCGTCAGCACATGCTCGGGGAAGCTGGCAAAGACGCTGTTGGCCTCACAGGGGAACAGCAGTTCGATGCCGTCCAATGCCTCGAGTCGCTCGGCCAGATACTGCGCCATGGTGTTGGCATGACGTGCGTTGTCCAGCCAGACGTCATTCTCGAGCAGCCCCATCCACGGCGCGGCGATGAAACGCATCTTGGAGGCAAGCTGACCGGCCTGCTTGCAGCGATAGTCGAAGTCACGAGCCTGCTCGCGATCAAAGAATATCACCGCCTCCCCCATCGCCAGCCCATTCTTGGTACCGGAGAAGCACAGCACGTCCACGCCGGCCTTCCAGGTAAGCTCGGCCGGAGAGACGCCCAGCGAGGCACAGGCATTGGCAAAGCGCGCGCCGTCCATGTGGATCTGAAGATCATGACGGTCAGCCACTTCGCGAATCGCCTGAAGCTCTTCCAGGCTATAGACGGTGCCGACTTCGGTGCACTGGGTCAGCGAGATGACACGCGGGCGCGGATAATGGATATCACTGCGCTTGGTGACCAGTCGCTCGATGCCTTCAGGCGTCAGCTTGCCATTCGGACCCGGCGCATTGAGCAGCTTGGAGCCATTGGAGAAGAACTCCGGTCCTCCGCATTCGTCAGTCTCGATATGGGCCAGTTCATGGCAGATGACGCTGTGATAGGACTGACACAGATGCGCCAGCGACAGGGAATTCGCCGCCGTGCCATTGAAGACGAAGAATACCTCGCACTCGGTCTCGAACAGCTGACGGAAGCTGTCCGTCACCTGTTGAGTCCAGCGGTCGTTGCCATAGGCGAGATCATCATCCTGATTGGCTCGCATCATGTATGCCATCGCCTCGGGGCAGATACCGGACGTGTTGTCACTGGCCAGAAAACGTGATGTACAGGTGTCATCGATGTCAGTGGCCGCGGAGCGGGTCGTGGCGAGGGCGTCAGTCGTCATGGGAGTATCCAGAGCAGAGCAAGGGGTCACCTTGCCCGATGAAACGAACGCGGTACCCGGGATGGCAGGCACCACAGTAGAAATCCCATCATAACAGCGCTGCATGCCGCCGCCAGCCATGATCCGACGCGACCATCACGACGGGACGGCCATGCAGGAAAATCCCTCAGGCAGCATCGAGAGCCGGGTACCCTCTGCGCCCCTGCAGACCGCCCGTATGCAGAACCCGTACACGAGTCCCGGGGGCGATCATCCCGTTGGCGAGGTGGTGGGCCAGTGAGGCAAACAACTTGCCGGTATACACCGGCTCGACCTGCAACCCGGTCTCGGCCTCGAAGCGTTGGATGAAGTCGATCAACCAGGCGGGTGCCTTGGCGAAGCCGCCCGCCTGCGCTCCCAACCACAGCCCCCACTCCGGTGTCTTCTGCTCACTGCCGCCGCTCCGGGCCAGCAGACGACGCACACGGTGATAGAGCTGATCTCCGTGATTCATGGTCGGGACGCCAATCACACGCAGACCATCACGCTCCCCCAGCGCGCTCAGAACACCCGCCAGCGTGGTCCCGCTGCCGCAGGCCATCAGTACCAGCTGGGGCGCTGGCTCTCCGTTGCAAGGTGTCACCAGCACCTGTGCCAACGGCTCGAGCCCCGCCCCCCCCTCCACGCTGCCCCCACCTTCCGGCACCCACAGAGCATCACTGAAGCGGGCGGAGAACCCGGGCTGGTCGCGCTGTTTGTATTCCGCCCGTGAGATGAAGTTCAGGTGCATGCCGTTGGCCATGGCATCCTTCAGCGTCGGCGTCAGCGGAGCTTCCGGATGCCCACGCACCAGGCCATGCGTCGCCACCCCCAGACGCGCCCCGGCAGCCGCCAGAGCATGCAGGTGATTCGACCAGCCGCCGCCACAGCTGATGATGCCTCGCCCCTCGCTGAGCGCTCGCGCCAGTGGCAGACGCAGCTTCCATGCCTTGTTGCCGGATATCTCGGCATCCAGGGTATCGGCCCGCAGGCATTCGACCACCACCCCAGCCTCGCGGGCCACGCGCCAGTCAAGACGCTCCACCCGTGGCAGGGTGAACAGCTCGAGCAGTGCTTCCAGGCCGCCCTCTGCCGATGAGGAGTCGGCCTCGAGCGAGACGATCGGCGAGGCCGCGACAATCGCTGAAGACGCGACAGCAGCAGGAGAGGAGAGCGCGCCTTGAGGCGCGGACAGGACCGTGGCGCCATCCGGCGGCAGAGTCTCGTCGGTGGATTGGCGAGAAGCGGCTGCGTGCGATGACATGAGCGAGTCCCATCGTGGTGATGCGCCGTGAGAACGGCAGAGGGCGGAGAGACGACAAGGCCATCACGGCCGTCATTGTCACGCAGACACGACGGCCGTGATGGCCACTCTCAGTCTAGGCAGAGCTTCGGCTCAACTCAACGCTGAATATCCCCATCTCGCCGACACTCGCTCCGCCACGAAAGGCGCCCCGGCCAGCCGAGACTCCCGGGAGCGGGCTAGAGGGCTGCGGCCGCCATGGTGCCCTGCGCGATGGCGCGCTTGGCATCCAGCTCAGCGGCTTCATCGGCGCCACCGATGATGTGCAGCTCGATCCCTGCCGCCTCCAGGGGCGCCTTGAGCTCCAGCACCGACTCCTGGCCGGCACACAGCACGATACTGTCGAGCGCCAGATGCTGGACCTTGCCATCAATGCTGACGGTCATCCCCTCGGCATCGATGGACTGATAATCGCAGCCCGCCACCATCTTGACTCCGCGCTGCTTGAGGGTGGCCCGGTGCACCCAGCCGGTCGTCTTGCCCAGATGCTTGCCCGGCTTGGAGGTCTTGCGCTGCAGCAGCCATACCTCACGAGGGCTCTCGCCGGGCGTCGGTGTCTTGAGACCGCCGGCGGTGCTGACCGAGAGATCCACCCCCCACTCCTCGCACCACAGCTCGCCATCCAGCGAGGGTGACGGCTCACGATGCGTCATCAACTCCGCCACATCGAATCCGATGCCTCCCGCACCGACCAGCGCCACACGTCGCCCCACTCGCTCCGGAGCACGAATCGCCTCGCCATAACTGAGCACCTGGCCACGCGAGATGCCCTCCTCGATACCGGGAATCGCGGGCGTACGCGCACGCACGCCACTGGCCAGGATCACGGCATCGAACGCTGCCAGCATCTCCGCGGTGGCACGCGTATTGAGCCGAACCTCGACACCATTGCGTGCCAGCGCCTCGTTGAAGTAGCGCAGTGTCTCGTCAAACTCCTCCTTGCCCGGAATGCGGCGCGCGAAATTGAACTGCCCGCCGACTTCCGCCTGCGCCTCGAACAGCACCACCTCATGACCACGCTCTGCCGCGGTGACGGCCGCCGACAGACCTGCTGGACCACCTCCGACCACGGCGACACGACGCACGCGGCGGGCAGGCTCGATCACCATCTCGGTCTCGTGGCAGGCTCGCGGGTTGACCAGACATGAGGTCAGCTTCATCTGGAAGGTGTGATCAAGACACGCCTGGTTGCAGGCGATGCAGGTGTTGATGATCGCGGCATCATCCGCCTGCGCCTTGCTGACCCACGCCGGGTCAGCGAGGAACGGACGCGCCATCGACACCATGTCGGCATGTCCCTCCGCCAGTACCGACTCGGCCACGTCCGGCATGTTGATGCGATTGGTGGTGATCAGCGGCAGACTGAGCTCCGCCTTCATGCGCTGGGTCAGTCCGGTGAAGACGGCACGCGGCACACTGGTGACGATGGT
The DNA here is from genome assembly GCF_030397495.1 of Cobetia sp. 14N.309.X.WAT.E.A4. NCBI lineage: Bacteria > Pseudomonadati > Pseudomonadota > Gammaproteobacteria > Oceanospirillales > Halomonadaceae > Cobetia > Cobetia sp. 14N.309.X.WAT.E.A4. The sequence goes on along the minus strand of NZ_JAPNXT010000002.1, from coordinate 124,510 downwards.
GGGCACTCGTGCCTCATGCCAGCCGATCCCGGTATTGATGAGGCTGGCACCGGCCGCCTCGATGGCCTTGCCCAACGCGACCACCTCGCTCCAGGTGCTGCCCTCATCGACAAGATCCAGCATCGACAACCGATAGATGATCAGGAAATCCTCGCCCAGTGCCGCGCGGATGCCCGCGACGATCTCCACCGCCAGACGGATGCGATTCTCGAAGCTGCCACCGTATTCATCCTCACGCTGGTTGGTCCGTCGACAGATGAACTGGTTGATGAAGTAACCTTCGGACCCCATCACCTCGACACCGTCATAGCCCGCTTCGCGTGCCAGGGTGGCACAGCGTACATAATCCGCGATCTGGCCTTTCACTTCCTCGGTGCTCAGCGCCCTCGGCATGAAGGGGTTGATCGGGGCCTGAATGGCAGATGGCGCGACCTGATCCGGAGAATAGGCATAGCGACCGGCATGCAGGATCTGCAGGCATATCCGCCCGTCCTCGGCATGCACGGCATCGGTCACTTCACGATGACGCTGCGCCTCCTGCGAGGTGGTCAGCTTGGCCGCCCCCTGCATGACCGCGCCCTCCGGGTTCGGGGCGATCCCTCCCGTGACGATCAGGGCGACACCATGACGGGCACGCTCGCGATAGAAGGCCGCCAGGCGCGTGAAGCCATTGGGAGCTTCCTCGAGCCCGGTATGCATCGACCCCATCAGCACGCGATTCTTCAGCGTGATGTGTCCCAGCTTCAGCGGACGGAAGATATTCGGATAGGCAGTCATGGCGCTTGCTCCTTGCCGTCGCACTGGCGTGGCCGTCAACCGGACCCCGGGACACCAGCACGCGGAACTCATCAGGTCGTCATTGTCATCTTGTCGCCTTGCGTTGCTCGTGCACGTTGGCGGTAGACACGTCAGGGCGACGCACACCCAAGGCAAACAGTCGTATGAATCTCGATACGCTCAGTGTAGTGCATCATCGCTTGCACTCAATGCGCCTGGAGGACACATTGATATCCTTGCAGGACATGCCCTGAGCAATATCCGGCCGACGGCAAGCCTCGCGCTTGTCTCCCCGACCTCTCGACACGAGCCAGCCCCATGCAATTAGGAGAAGTCTCGGTCAGCCTGGCGCACCTCGTTGCACGTGCCCTGGACGCGCGCAACGTGCACGCCGAGCCCATCATGCAGCCCTACACGGGCTGGCCGCTGCCGGACGACGGAGATGCCCGGATCGGCATCGCTCGCTACATGCGTCTGGGCCACGCCGCCATCACTGCCAGCGGTGATGAACTGTTCGGCCTGGAGATGGCCGCTCAGATTCGCCCGGGAGACTTTCTGCTCCCCGGACTTGCGTGTGCCTGCGCCCCCACTCTGGCGGCAGGGCTGACGCTGCTGTGCGAGGCTGAGGCACTTTACAGCGACAACAGTCGTGGGTATGTCCATTTCGAGCGCCAGGCCACCGGCGGCTGGCTGAACTTCTACTCCCTCGCTCCCTACAATGCCTACAACCGCTTCGTGGTCGACAGCGTGCTGGGAGGCTGGTGGCATCTGGCTCGCCAGCTGAGTGGCGATGCCTTGAGCGATGCATCGCTCGAGATCGATTACACGACCCCCCGCTCGCCGGAGGACAGCTCTCCGCTCACCCCCTCACCAGACGATATGCATGAGCAGACGGAGAAGCGCTGGCGCTGGCGATATGCCCGACGCCTGGGCCTGCCTGCGAGCCAGTTGCACTTCGCGACAGGGCGCAATCGGCTGTGGCTGCCAGACAGAGTATTGAACGCCCCTACCGTGCAGGCAGCACCGGTTGCCTTTGCCCAGCTTCGTCAACAGATCACGGAGCGACTGGAGAGCCGTCAGGGCCCTCATGACACGCTGTCACGCACACGACGTGCCATTGCCATGCGGCTTTCGGGGCGCGCACCCGGACGCGACGAGATCGCAGCGGCCCTCAATCTGCACCCGCGTACCCTGGCCAGACGACTCGCCGCCGAAGGCTGGCACTACGAGGGGCTGCTGGATGACACACGCCGCGCACTGGCCGAGCGTTATCTGCGCGACACCCATCTGAGCCTGAAGGAAATCAGCTGGGTACTGGGATTTGCCGGTCCGGAAAGCTTCCAGCACGCCTGCAAGCGCTGGCACGCCAAACCACCGGGTGCATGGCGCAGACAGCACCGCGCATCAAGCCGAACGGGTAGCTCACGGACCTGAAACACGAAGAAACGTCGAACGGGGGACAAGGGGCGCCCAAAAGGAAGGCAACAGCGAGGAAGGCAACAGCGAGGAAGGTAACAGCGAGGAAGGCAACAGCGAGGAAGGCAACAACGAGCATCTTGCTGGCCAGAAACGCGAAAACCCGAGCACGAGGGCTCGGGTTTCACGAATTCTGTAGATCGAGTGGCGGACTGGACGGGACTCGAACCCGCGACCTCCGGCGTGACAGGCCGGCATTCTAACCAACTGAACTACCAGTCCACATTGGTGGGTGATACTGGATTCGAACCAGTGACCCCAAGCATGTGAAGCTTGTGCTCTAACCAACTGAGCTAATCACCCAACACATACGATCCGTGCTGCAAGCAGCGGTGACATCGCGTCATTCTGAATGGCGGACTGGACGGGACTCGAACCCGCGACCTCCGGCGTGACAGGCCGGCATTCTAACCAACTGAACTACCAGTCCACTGCAACGTTTGCTTCTGCTGACGAACCAGGCCATTTAATCAAGTAACGCTTTGATAAGCAATAACTTTTTTCAAATGGTGGGTGGTACTGGGTTCGAACCAGTGACCCCCAGCTTGTAAGGCTGGTGCTCTACCAACTGAGCTAACCACCCCTGTCTCGTTGGCGCTGCATTCTACGGAATCCGCCCCATGAGTCAATACTTTTTTTACAGGAAGTTTCAGAATACTCCTCGACAGGGTCTTGATAAGACTGGATTTTCCCAGCACCACTCACCTGTAGCCCAGCAACCATCAGCATTGTGTCAACATTCTGACATCAGGATGCCACGAGGGAGAAAATTCGTGTCGCTCATGGATTGACACCCATCAGCGCAATGCAGGGTGTGCAAGGATCGCTGCCACCGCTGAGCGAATCAGTCCCTCACGCGTCTTGCCGCTCGCCTTGCGAGGCTTGAAATCATGCTCGCCATCCTCCAGCCAATGCAGGCTGATGGTGCATGGCAATCCGTAACCTTCGACTTCCTCGCGATGACCAAAGGGATCTCGCGTGCCCTGGCAGATCACGCCCGGGGCATTGATGGCCGCCAGATGCCCGGTTCGCAGCGTGTCCGGTTTGCCGGTCGGGTGAAAGGGATAGCCCAGTGCATACCAGCCCAGGGGCGACATCCGGCGCGGGCCTGATGAGGGGGCTGGCATGCCTCGCCCCTCCAGCTCCTGCATCACATGCGAGGCCACGCGACTCCCCATGGACTTGCCACCAAGCAATACCGGGCATGTCGCCAGAGACGCCCTGGCGGCAAGACTGGCGGCCAGCGCCTCATGCCAGCGCGTCATTTCCTCGATCAGCCCGGGCAGCCGCGGCGGCGGACGACGGCGCGCCTCGCAGCGCATCTTGACGAGATAGGCGAAGTCGAATCCCAGCCATGCCGCCCCCTGGTGCACACAGGCCTTGCCGAACTGCTGATGGAAATCGGTCTCGCGTCCGGCGCCCGCCCCATGGGCATGCAGCAGAATCACCTGCCGAGGGCTGCCATGAATCTCCAGCGGACCGAACGAGGCCACCCAGCCTCGCCAGGGGCCGCGCGCCGCCAACGCCTCCTCTGACAGCTCCAGACGCTTTTCCAACTCATCGGCGATGGCGTCAAAGGAAGCGACCTTGAAACCTTCCTCGGCGTAGGGGGTGGGAACGGCCGCCACATTGGACGCATCCCGATCTTCGTCCGATGATGAAGTGACAAGAGACACTCAGTGTCCTCCCTGGTAGCTGAAATGAATGCTGAATCGTCTCGTGAGTCGTGCTCTCTTCAGGAGAGCACATCGCTGTTCACTGCATGATGAGGTCATGACATGGGCACAGCACCTGATGGAGCAGGCGCCTCTCACGAGGTGATTCGCCAATTTGGCACGACGGCCATTCTTTCAGGCGCCGTCAGTCTATTGCTGGCGGTATGGCTGACCGCCGTGCAGTTGTGGCCAACCCTGGCCCCGCCCATCGCCTGGCTGAGCCATGGCCGTCTCGCCATTGTGCAACAGCATCTGCTGCTCTTCGGCCTCGGCGGCTCGGCATTGATTGCCAGCCTGTATTCACTGGTCAATCATGACACGCAAGCCCGGCCGGGCCAGCGGCGTCTCCAGCGGTTCACGCTGCAGGCCTGGCAGACGATTCTCGTGCTTGGCAGCATATCGATTGCCGCGGGCTTCGCGTCGGGGCATGGCCAATCCGAATATCCCTGGCCACTCAACCTGTTGATGCTGGCAGTGTGGATCGCGGTCGCGTGGCTCTTCCATGTCAACTGGAAGGCAGGACCGACAGCGCGCCTGCCCGTGGCTGGCTGGTGCTTCATTGGCTGTCTGGTGATGATACTGATGCAGCATACCCTGCTGTCACTGGCGGTGCCCCTGGGCCCGCTGACATCGTTACCCATGTTCTCAGGCAGTCTGGACGCGCTGCTGCAGAGCTGGCAGAAGGGAATGCTGCCCGGCGGCATGCTGGCACTGGGCTTCATTGCCATGGCGTATCAGGCACTCTCGGGACTGACCCGCCAGCCCCTTCACTCTCACCGTCTGGCCATCATCAGCTTCTGGCTGCTGGTATTGCTGCTGCCCTGGAGCGGTGCGGTGCTGCTGCACGCCAGTGCCCTGCCCCAGTGGAGCCAGGCGCTGGGAATGGCGATGGGGCTCCTGCTGCTGGCGCCGGGACTGGCCATTCCTCTCAACGGCCTGCTGACTCTCAAGGCGGACTGGCCCTCCCTGCGCCATCATCCTCAGACCTGCCTGCTCGGCGCGGCCCTGCTCTTTCTGGCCATCAGCGTGATAGAGCATGTGGCACTGTCCATCGCTCCGCTCAACGACATGACCTTCAGCGCCGCCGGCAGCCTCTCGCCGGCCGGCACACTGGGCGTCATCGGTCTGGTCAGCGTGCTCATGCTCTACCGTGTGCGGCTGCCTGAAGCACCCTCGGCGCTGATCATGACCCACGCCTGGCTGGCCATCGCCGGCACGTTGCTCTGCATCGCTGCCAGCTGGACCACCACCCTGCTGCAGGGCAGCCTGTGGCATGCCGTAGACGCAGAGGGACAACCGCTGCACTCCCTCGCCGACGTCCTGGCGGTGGCTCGCCCGCCGATGCTGATGACGCTGGTGGGGCTGAGTTGCTGGGCACTCGGCCTGCTGCTGATGGCAGCGTATCTCCTGCGCGCCTCCCGCCGTCCCATCACGCGCCCCTCTACCCAGCGCGCTCATCACCACATCGGGGATTCACACGCTCGGGGGAGGACACCGGCATGAGACACGTACTGCTCGAACGGCATCCGGGCCTGATGGCCGCGCTCTGCGTGATGGCGGCAAGTGTCGGCGCGCTGGCCCAGTTGCTGCCTCTGGGGTTTCAGGAGGCAGGGCAAGAAGTGACACCGCTGGATGCGCTGGCGCTGGAGGGACAGCGCCTTTACCTGCGGGAAGGCTGCCAGCAATGCCATACCCGAATGGTGCGGGATCTGCCGGGAGACCAGGCGCGCCATGCAAGCCGGGACGCCGCCTCCCGCCACCTCATGGAGCGACCGGCCCTGTGGGGCAACGCTCGTCAAGGCCCTGACCTGAGCCGCCTCCCGGCGGAACATGATGAGGCCTGGCAACGCCTGCACCTGTACTCGCCGCGCCACAAGGTGGCGGATTCCAGCATGCCGGCCTACCCCTGGCTGTTCGAGCACGCCCTGAGCGGCGAGGGTGTCGCCGAGCGCATGCAGGCCCTGCAGACGCTTGGCGTACCCTACCGAGACGACGAGATCCTCGCGGCGCCCGCCCAGGTACGCGGCAAGGCCGAGGCGACCGCTCTGCTGGCCTATCTTCAACAGACGGATCCCCCTCGGCACTCATCCGCGACAGCACCCGACCCGACAGGGGAGACACTCGCCACACTGACACTGACGACAGGAGCTGCACCATGAACCTGCTGGCAAACGTCGATCTGCCACTGTTCTGGCAGGCATGGATCAGCATGCTCACGCTGGGCAGCCTGGCCTTCTGCACGCTGTTGCTTGTCGGGCTTCGCTCGCGCAGCACCTCACCCGATGATGACCTGCAGGGAGATGGGCCAGGCGACGAACACCGCATTGACGGCACCCCTCAGCCGGACAGGCCGCTGCCGCTGGTCTGGAGTCTGCTGTTTCTGCTCACACTGCTGGTCAGCATGGGGCAGATCGTCATGTCCTTGAGTGGATGATGTCACCTGGCTCTCCCGAGTCGGATGAGGCAGGGCGTCGCAACCTGCCCCTTCGGGAGGTTCTGCGTCTAGAGTCATGCAGGACATCACGACACAATCAGAATTATCTAATATAATGCGCGCGATTCACGGAGCACTTCACATCCCGCCCCACAGGACGGGAACCCGTTCTGGGAAGTGCGCCTGACAGGTATCATTGACGGACAGCACCGACAGGCAGCAGCGACTCAGTCCATGAGGATGCTGCCTCTCCGTACAGGACCATGGAATCGCCCTGTACCAGGTGTCGCACCCGGACACCCCCACCCGAAACCCGCTCCCCACGAGTTTCGGCGTAATGCCCCAGGAGAGTCACCATGACGGCCCAGACAACGGCATCCCATCGATTGCGTGCGCATGAAGCACGCTGTCAGACCTGCTCGCTCAGCTCACTGTGTCTGCCGCTGGCACTGAACATGGAAGCCATCGACCAGTTCGACTCCATCATTCGGCGCCGCGCGCCGCTCAGAAAGGGCGAGGTTCTCTTCACCCAGGGCGAGCCCTTCGACTGCGTCTTCACGGTGCGCTCAGGCAGCCTGAAACAGATCAACACCGAGAACAGTGGCACGGAGCAGCTCACCGGTTTCTTCCTGCCCAGCGAGCTGGCTGGACTGGATGCCATCGACAGCAATGCCTACCCCGGCAGCGCCGTGGCACTCGAGACCACGACCGTGTGCGAGATTCCCTTCGATCGCCTCGATGCGCTTTCCGCCCAACTGCCGGAACTGCGCACCCAGCTGTTCAAGAGCCTGAGCAAGGAGCTGCATGAGGATCGTCGGATGATGATGCTGCTGTCGCGCAAGACGGCAGATGAGCGCCTGGCCAGCTTCCTGGTCAACCTCTCTCAGCGCTTCCGTCGCCGCGGCTATTCGCCATACAGTTTCCGTCTTTCCATGTCCCGCGCCGACATCGGCAATTACCTGGGACTGGCCGTGGAAACCATCAGCCGTATCCTGACGCGTTTCCAGGCTCAGGGGCTGGTGGATATCCAGGCGCGCGAGGTCCATATCCTGCACCTGGATGGCCTGATCGAGCTGGCAGAAGGAGAGTGTCAGGGCGGTCGCTGACCCCCGTGATGCCATCTCTCTCACCACGAAGGCCCGCCACATCCTCATGTGGCGGGCCTTCGTGTTTTCCAGACAGCGCCAGGCGGCTCGGAGACGCTCAGCGATTCTGCAGACGGTTGTAATCCAGCAACCCGGCCTCGACGGGACGATCCGAATAATTGGCACGCAGCACGCTGTCCGAGAACTGCCAGAAGCGTGGATCGGTGCGCCGCATTCCGATATCGGCCATCAGCTGTCGATAGTCCGCCTCATCCTTGAGCACGGCGACCCGCCGAGCCAATCCCTGCAGCGACTCGGGTGTCAGATGCCAGAAGGCATTCGGATAATCCCCGGCCACGCCGCGCAGCACATCCAGCGTATCGCGCTCAGGACGCCGATTGGCTTCCTCGTCGAACAGACTGGTGATGTTGGCATGAGCCGAGTTGCGCAGCACGCTGAACAACTGTGGGTGCTCGCTTCCCTCACGTTCCAGCGCAATGATGGTGACTTCCGGCAGCAGGCTGGCCGCCAGACCACTCACCTCGCTCAAGGCCTTCAATTCGCGGCGCACGGCATCATCCTCCAGCGTCTCCAGGCTACGCTCGTGGACAAGTTCCGGCGCCAGGCGCTCGCGCAGGCGGCGCATCAGCCCAATGCGCGCCTTCTCCGGTGAGGAAAGCTCTCCCGGTGTCCAGACGATATCGCTCGGGGCATCAAACTGGGGCGGCTTCTTGAACAGCAGCTTTTCCAGCCCAGAATCCACATCCTGATACCAGCTGTCATGCACTGCCTGACGCTCGCCGGCAGGCAGAAGCGCCAGCAGGTTGTTCTCGCCTTCCATGCGCAGGAAGTCCATGTACAGGCGCGTGGTCAGCTGGTGGCCGAGGTTGCCATAGACATCGAAGCCGGCCACCAGCAGGTAATGGATGCGCTCAAGCATCGGGTAATCGATCACCCAGGCCGTCTTGGGCACATTGCCGACCAGCCCTTTCATCACGGCAGCGTTGTCGAAGTGACGATAGACCGTCAGGGCGGCATTGGGGTTGTGATCGCCACCCTCGCCGCCTTGCCAGCCGCTGCCGTCCCACAACAGCTGCATGTCGAGACGCAGATTGCCGTCCTCGTAGGCCTGCATCATCAGCTTTTGCTTGGCCTGCAGATAGGCCTGCTGCTTGCGCTCGAACTTGATCCACGAGGAGATGGGCAATGCATTGCTGCTCTGCTCGGCAGGCAGGCTGAGATTCTCGCCCTCCCGTGCCAGGGTGCGCTCGACCTGCGGCAGGCTGAACAGTGATGGATCGGTGAAACTGACCCAGAAGTGGTCATTGATGACGTCCACGGCCACCTGGCCACGACAGACCGGCCCCTTGATGAAGCCCATGATGGTGTTCTGCGATTCATCCAGCATGAAGCGGTAACGTGACTCGGCAGGGATCGCCTCGAACGTCAGGAAGGGATTGGACGCCGTCTTGAGGTCATAGCCAGGCAGGTCATCCACCGTATAGTCCGGCGCGAGGAACAGCGACTGCCAGCGCTCCAGGCGCGCGTCACTCAGCGAATAGGGCAGATGATTCTTGGCCAGGATCGTCGAGCGCTCCTGCCATAGACGGTAATAGACGCGAGGACGCCCGGCCTCGTCATGCGGCATGACGTCACGACCATCTCCGGGATAGGCGGCGTAGGGAGCGTCATAGGGGCGGCGCGAGGAGATGCGCTGGATGGGCTCGCCGGGCGGCGTACTGGAGCGCACCAGCGAGAAGAAGATCGGCCGGCCATTGGCTCCCTTGACCTCGGGGAAGTAGAGGTGCGTCAGGAACAGGTGCTCGTAGATGTAGCGACTCATCAGCCGCTGCTTGAGGCTGTCACCATTGAGGAAGGCTTCCACCTGCTGAATCCGTGGCACCAGGACCTCAGACACCGGGCGCACCTCGGTCATCGGCGAGCCCTGCGCCAACCAGTTGACCAGCGTACGGTGCTCCTCATCACTGATCTGCGGCAGCGCATACGGCATGCCCCAGTCCGGATGATCTTCCGCGAAGGCATCATAGCGCTCGATGGGCGCGCACACCTGACTGCGATTGAGCGACAGATCGAAGCGGTCTTCCGGCAGCAGGCCTTCCTCCGTCACCGGCAGGGGTTGCTTGCGCTTCTGGCTCAGCGAGCGGAACAGCACACTGCCTTCCAGATTGGCGAGCGCCGAGTCGTTGCGCTCGTTGAGCACCGGCGAGAAGTTCATGTCACGCCATTCAGCGGTGCTGTCGGCATCCTCGAACAGACGCGTCAGATTGGCCGCCAGCAAGCGGGTGCCGTCATAGACAGGAGCGGGATTGATACCGCGGTCGATCCCGGCCGCCGAGGACATCTTGAGCTGGCACGGGGCGTCATAGCAGCCATGGCAGACCACGCAACGCGTCTCGAGGATCGGTTTGACCTCATCTTCCCAATGCCTCCCCGCCAGACTATCGCCGGACACGACGCGATCGCGTGGCTCGGGCGTCCCGAAACGCGCATCCAGCTGATGCACGGTGACGGCGCTACATCCTCCCAGCAACAGGATGACGAGGATGCTCCAGCGCCAGCGCGGGGTATGCCACAGGCGTCGAAGGGAGTTCAGCATGCAAGGCTCCATAAGCAGAGTACGAGACCGATGGACGGATCGGCCATGAGGCAGGCGGGGCCCGCTGCACACTGCTTCGACAGAGCACAGAAGACATGACAGGCACACAGTATGCCACGAGCAGAATAGCGTCTTTCAGAGGGTTTTCGCGCTCCCGGTCAAATTCTCGAGCCGCGGTGCATCCACCTTCACGCCGGCGACGTAAGACTCAATGACCCGGCAACGAGACCTGACTGGCCGGGTGGATATCTGCATCGAACCTTGCTCAACAACCAGAAAAAACGGGCTCGCCCGAAAGGAAACCATCATGACCATGAAGAAGACCGTGACTGCCGCCACCTTTGCCGCTGCTGCCGCTGCACTGTTCTCCACCGCCGCCCTGACCTCCATGTCCGTGCAGGCGGCTGACAACGCCGTGAAGTGCTCCGGCATCAACTCCTGCAAGGGCACCTCCGAGTGCGCCACCGCCACCAGCGCCTGCAAGGGCCACAATGCCTGCAAGGGTCAGGGCTGGTCTTACACCGCAAGTGCCGAATCCTGTGTCGGCGCTGGCGGCGAAGTCATCTCCGGCAAGAGCTGAGCACTCGAGATGAGGGCACCGTCACCCAGGTAACGGTGTCGCCAGGAGTCCCTGGACACAACGGGAGGACGGCATGCCGTCCTCCCGTTGTTGCATCAGGTCTACACTGCCAATGCAGGCACTGCCTGCCATGCCATGGAAAAGGAGTCACTCATGACGACAGCTTCCCGGAGTCACCAGCCTGCCACTGCCACCTCGGGTGCCGGTCAAGGGCTTGGGCTACGTCCTGAGTACTACCACGAGATTCTGACGACACTGCCGGATATCGATTGGTTCGAGGCCATCAGCGAGAACTACATGGGCCCCGGATTCATCGACTCCGACGGCGTCAGTGCCGGCGGCAAGCCGCTGCACTTTCTTGAGCGAGTCCGCGAGCACTACCCCATCGCCCTGCATGGCGTCTCGCTATCCATCGGTGGCAGCAATCCCATCGACACCCGCTATCTGCGCGAGCTGCGCGCACTGTGTGAGCGCATCGAACCGATGTGGGTCTCCGATCACCTGTGCTGGACCCGCACCGGCGCGCATCAATTCCATGACCTGCTGCCTCTGCCCTATACCGAGGCCACCATCACGCACCTGGCCGAGCGCATCGACCAGGTCCAGAACGCGCTCGGGCGCCAGCTAGTGCTGGAAAACGTCTCCAGCTACCTGACCTGGCAGCCCGACGAGATGAGCGAATGGGAGTTTCTGGCCGAGGTCAGCCGCCGTGCCGATTGCCTGATCCTGCTCGACCTGAACAACGTCATCGTCTCCAGCCACAATCATGACTTCGATCCGCTGGCCTATCTGGATGCCATGCCGGCGGAGCGTGTCTGGCAGCACCATCTCGCCGGGCACATCAGGCAGGACGTGTCTGGCGGTGAGCTGTGCATCGACACCCACGACCAACCCGTCCCGGATGCCGTGTGGTCGCTGTATGACGCCGCACGCGAGCGCTTCGGCGATGTCGCCACCATGATCGAGCGCGATGACAACTTCCCGCCATGGTCGGAGCTGATGGAAGAATATGCCGAGCTGCGTCGCCGCAGTGGTCGCCCGCTGGCCGACGATCAACCGACCCGGACTGTCGCGGCGGCAATGAATGGGGGGCTGCACGCATGACGCATGCATCGACCACAGCGTCGACAGCATCACAGTTCGATCGCCGCGCCTTGACCCAGCTTCAGGACGCCACCGCCGCCTATCTGGCCGCGCCGTCACCCGACACCCGCAGCATCGCGGCACAGGCTGTCATCAGTGATGAGCTGGCCAGTGCCGAGGAGCGCCTTGGCATCTATGCCACGGCTTACCGCCTGCGCCTGTTCGATGTCTTCGGCGGTGATTTCGAGGCCGTGCACACCTTGATTGGCGATGATGCCTTCGGCCTGCTGTGTCGCGAGTACCTCAATGCCCATCCGCCGAGCCACTACTCGATCCGCTGGGCAGGCCAGCACTTTCCGGCCTTCGTGACCGCGCGCGAACCCCGGCGTTCGCTGGTCACCGAGATGGCGGCCTTCGAATGGGCACTGGGGCTGGCACTGGATGCCGAGGAGATCGCGCCGCTCAGCGTCGAGACCCTGCAAGGGCTCGCCCCGCAAGACTGGCCGACGCTGAGACTGGCAGCCCATCCGTCACTGCATCACTTCGCCTTTCATTTCGATACGCCGGCTATCTGGAAATCCATCGACAATGACGAGCCGCCACGTGCGCCGGTCGAGAGCGACATCCCCACGCCATGGATCGTCTGGCGTCAGCCGACCGAGGGCGCACCCGAGGTGCACTATCGCTCTCTCGAGCCATTGGAAGCGCTGGTGCTCGACGCCATTCTCTCCGCCGGTGATGACGGCCTGAGCTTCGCCTCACTGGGAGAGTTGCTGGCCCCCGAAGTCGGCGCCGAGGCAGCGCCGGGCGCCGCCATCAACCTGCTGGTGCAATGGATACCGGCCGGCATGCTGATACGTCCCGAAGACACCGGACGAGCCAGCCGACATACCTCAGACCGTATTGCCTGAGGCGGCGCCCCCTCCTGCAACAGACCGGACATGACAGCCAGCCAGGAAAGCCGGACAATACACGCCGATCACCCCCTTGGTGATCGGCTTTCGTCTTCCTGCTGCCGTGATGCCCATGCCCCCTTCTTCCCATGATCTGCCCTCTTCTCCCGATGGCCTGCCCTGCGACGCGTCAGTGACGTCTCGACCACTCGTGTCGGCGCCCCTCGATGCTGACCCGGCTCACGAGGCCGACCCCATCTTGCCACTCGACATCCTGTTTCAGGATGACGTGCTGGTGGTGGTGCAGAAGCCTTCTGGCCTGCTGGTGCATCGCAGCCCCATCGACAAGCATGAGACGGAATTTCTGCTGCAGCGCCTGCGTGACCAGATCGGCATGCACGTCTTCCCGGTGCATCGTCTCGATCGCCCGACCTCCGGGCTGATGGTCTTCGGCCTCTCACCGGAAGCCGCCCGCAAGCTGAGCGCCGCCTTCGAGGAACAGCAGGTCAGCAAACGCTATCTGGCCGTGGTGCGTGGCGTCGCTCCCGAACAGGAACGCCTGGACTACGGCCTGCGCAAGGAAGAGGGTCGCCTGCCCAAGGCCCAGATGCCGGAGCAGGAAGCCATCACCGACATCCGCCGACTGGCGCAGGTCGAGCTGCCCGTCGCGATCGACCGCTACCCCCAGTCACGCTTCTCGCTGGTGGAGGCACGTCCCTTGACCGGCCGTCGACACCAGATTCGTCGGCACCTGTCGCGCCGTGGCTACCCCATCATCGGAGATGCCAGGCACGGCAAGGGCAACTACAATCGTTACTTCGCCTCGACCCTGGAATGTCCGCGTCTGCTGCTGGCGGCGGTCGGACTGGAACTGCCGCACCCCGAGGGTGGCTGGTTGCGTCTTTCATGCCCACCGGATGGCGCCTACGCTGCCCTGCTGGCGCGCTTTGGCTGGCTGGGGCATCTGCCGGAGCGCCATGCCATCCACCAGGCCGAACGCCCCGAAAGCGACCTGGCTGGCCGGCCCACAGACGACTTGCCCGAATGACGACCGGGCACCCGCGAACACGCTTCGCCATCTGCATTCAACGTCCCTGGAAAGCATGAGCTGCGCATGACCACTACCCCTGACGACATTCCGCTGAATGAGCCAGCGGCCCACACGGCCTCTCTCTCGGACGCCGCGCCCTCTGCCAGCGAACGCATGCTGGCGGATTTCTTCGCCACCGACGCCGAGGCACCGGCGGCGGACGATTACGACTTCCGTTTCGGCGGCATTCGTCGCCTCTACGGCGCCAGCGCCTTCGCCCACTTCCGTCACGCGCATGTCGCGGTGGTCGGGGTCGGCGGGGTCGGCAGCTGGAGCGCCGAGGCGCTGGCACGCTCCGGCATCGGCGAGATGACGCTGATCGACCTCGACGACGTCTGTGTCTCCAACGTCAATCGTCAGCTGCATGCGCTGGATGGCCAGATCGGCCGTCCCAAGGTCGAGGTGCTGGCCGAGCGCTGCCAACTGATCGCGCCACAGATGAAGATTCACGCCATCTCGGCCTTCGTCACCCCGGACAACCTGGCCGAGCTGATCCACGATGAGCTGGATCACGTCATCGATGCCATCGACAGCGTGCCCGCCAAGACGGCGCTGATCGCCTGGTGCAAGCGTCGCAAGCTGGGCCTGACCGTGACGGGCGGTGCCGGTGGCCAGCTCGACCCGACACGCATCCAGATCGCGGATCTTGCCCGTACCGAGCAGGACCCGCTGCTGGCGCGCGTTCGCTCCCTGCTGCGCCGCGACTACCATTTCAGTCGCAATCTCAAGCGCCGTTTCGATGTCGAGTGCGTCTACTCCGACGAGCAGCTGACCTACCCCGGTGCCGATGGCGAGGTCTGCGCCACCAAACCCGGCGACAGCGCCACGCGTCTGGATTGCGCCGGCGGCTTCGGCGCCGCCACCTTCGTCACCGGAAGCTTCGGCTTCACCGCCAGTGCGCGCGCCCTGGCGCGCATCGCACGCCGCGGTGCCAAGGCCACGCCGGCCAACGCTCTCAAGCCCGCACCCGACGCCTGATCGCGCCGGGCGACCGCGCCAACTGTCTTGCCCATCAAGGAAATCATCATGTCAGAGCTGCCTCCCATGCCGCCGCTGCCCGAGAATCGCCCCGTGCCGGGGCTCTACCGCCACTACAAGGGCGCGCAATACGAGGTGATCGGCACCAGTCGTCATAGCGAGACGGAAGAGCTGCTGGTGGTCTACCGCGCCCTCTACGGCGAATGTGGTCTGTGGGTGCGCCCACTGAGCATGTTCATGGAGAATGTCGAGATCCAGGGCGAGCCAGTGCCGCGTTTCGCGCTGGTCACGCAATGGTCCTGCTGAGCCTCGCCGGCCGGTGGCGCCCATAAGCTGACCGACCGGACAGGTGCATGCTGCCTCTCAGGCTCGGTGCTATACTGCGCCGCTTGTTTTTCCAGACATACGCATTGAGGTGGGACTGGCCATCACGGCCCGGCCACCTCGACCACGCCCACACAGCGGGCCGCCCAGCATGCGCTGGCGGTGGCTGTGAGCTGGTTCATACCACGTCAAGAGCGGAGGAAGCATGAGCGCACTGGTTGGTGTCATCATGGGATCAAAATCGGATTGGGCGACCATGTGCCATACGGTCGAGACCCTGGAAGCCCTGGGGATCGAACACGAGGTCAAGGTCGTCTCTGCCCATCGCACGCCTGACCTGCTGTTCGATTATGCCGACACCGCTGCGGAGCGTGGTCTCGAGGTCATCATCGCCGGAGCCGGTGGCGCCGCCCACCTGCCGGGCATGTGTGCCGCCAAGACCTGGCTGCCGGTGCTGGGCGTGCCGGTGCAGTCCAGCATGCTGTCTGGCGTCGACTCTCTGCTCTCCATCGTGCAGATGCCCGCCGGCATCCCCACCGGCACCCTGGCCATCGGTCGTGCCGGTGCCGTGAATGCGGCGCTGCTGGCTGCCAGCCAGCTGGCCAACAAATATCCGGCCATCCGCACGGCGCTCATCAACTTCCGCGCCGAGCAGACCGACCGCGTGCTGGACAATCCGGACCCGCGTCCCGATGCTCCCAGCCTGTCGCATGGAGGCCAGTGAATCATGAGCGAGCCGATCCGCTTCGGTATCGTCGGTGGTGGTCAGCTGGGTCGCATGCTGGCTCAGGCTGGTGCCGCCCTCAATGCCCGCTTCACCTTTCTTGATCCCGCCGACTCGCCCTGTGGGCGCGTGCATGGCCATCATCTGCGCGCCGACTGGCAGGATGACGCCGCTCTGACACAGCTGGTGGCGGCCTCCGATGCCATCACCTTCGAGTTCGAGAACGTGCCCGCCGACGCCGTCGAGCGCCTGGCGGCAGAGCGTCCGACCTATCCCCCGGCCGGCGCGCTGGATACCGCACGGGATCGCTGGAACGAGAAGTCGCTGTTCATGCGTCTGGGCATCGAGGTGCCGCCGCTGGCGCTGGTCGACAGCCAGGCCGATCTGGAAAGCGCGGTGGCCACCATCGGCCTGCCTGCCGTCCTCAAGACACGTACGCTGGGCTACGACGGCAAGGGTCAGAAAGTGCTGCGCGAGATGGCGGACGTGGCCGACACCTTCGCCGAACTCGGCAGCGTGCCGCTGATTCTCGAAGGCTTCATCGCCTTCGATCACGAGGTCTCGGTGATCGCGGTACGCGGTCGTGACGGTGAGACACGCGCCTGGCCGCTGTCCCGCAATGAGCACCGCAGCGGTATCCTGCACTGCGCCACACCGCTGGCCGCGCATGACCTGCAGGCCGAGGCCGAGGCGGCTGCCTTCAAGGTGATGCACGAACTCGACTACGTGGGCGTGATGGCCTTCGAGTTCTTCGTGGTCAAGGAAGCGGACGGCAGCGAGCGCCTGCTGGCCAACGAGATCGCCCCGCGCGTGCACAACTCCGGTCACTGGAGCATCGAGGGCGCGGTCACCAGCCAGTTCGAGAACCATCTGCGCGCCGTCGCCGGCCTGCCGCTGGGCGAGACAGCCCTGCTGGCCCCCTGCGCGATGCTCAACATCATCGGGCGCATGCCAGAGCGCGATGCCGCGCTGGCCATTCCCGGTGCTCGCCTGCATGACTACGGCAAGGCACCGCGAGCCGGCCGCAAGATCGGTCACATCACGGTGCTGGCCGCCGACCAGGCCAGTCTCGACGCGCGCATCGCAGCCGTCGAGGCGCTGCTGGTCAATGACCTGGGCAAGTAAGCCGGTTCTGCGCCACTGAAGACAAAACGCCCCCGCTGCCGATGGCAGCGGGGGCGTTTTCGTTCCTGTCACGACTTGGAAAGCCGCGCCTGGAATCAGTCGATCTCGTGATGAATCTGCTTCTGCAGGTAGAGCTCGATACCGACCTTCTCGATCAGACCCAGCTCGGTCTCCAGGTGATCGATATGCTCTTCCTCGTCGTCGAGGATCTTGCGGAACAGATCACGTGAGGTGTAATCGCGGACCTGCTCGGCATAGGCGATCGCTTCTTTCAGATCACCATGAGCCTGGTGCTCCAGCGCCAGATCGCACTCGAGCATTTCCTTGGTGTTCTCGCCGATACGCAGCTTGCCGAGGTCCTGCAGGTTGGGCAGGCCTTCCATGAACAGGATGCGCTCGATCAGGGTGTCCGCATGACGCATCTCTTCGATGGACTCGTCATATTCCCACTTGGCCAGGCGCTTGAGCCCCCAGTCCTTGTACATGCGCGCATGCAGGAAGTACTGATTGATGGCTACCAGCTCGTTGCCCAGTATGGTGTTGAGATGCTCGATGATCTTGGGATCGCCTTTCATGTCGCCATTCCTCTCTTGTCCGGTGCGGTCTCGTTGTCGTCGGCGACCGGCATGCATGCCGGTGTCAGGGGCCGTCGGGGGTGAGGCGTCTCAGGCACTCGCCCCGCTTCGTCAGGTCCGGCAAGTATGGCGCAAAACCATGAATTTTTCGAGACATGACAACAAGTTATCGACTTTTAGGCGCAAATGGGAAAGATTGGTATCCGCGTTGTCATATGCAGACGGACACCGGTGAGCGTACAAGCGATGAAAGCCCGGGAGAGGAAAGCACGAGAAAGGAAAGTGCGAGAGAGGGAAGTGCGAGAGAGGATAGCTCGAAAGATGAGCTCTCCCGGCAAGGAGCGGCATGCGAAAACGCCAGAGGCCCGATCATGTGATCGGGCCTCTGGCGTTTGAATGACATGGACTCGTGGCGCTGTGCTGCATCGACAGGGCAATCCAGGCCCGGAGAGGCAAGCTCCCCTGACATCAGACCGCGTAGGCGAGGTCGTCAGCCGGCATCATTTCGCGTGCCACGGCTTCACGGGTGATCGTCTTGGCCATGCAGGCACATTTTCCACATTGGGTCGCACACCCGGTCTGCTCGCGGACCTCACGGAAGCTGCGCGCCCCCTGCTCCACGACTTCACGGATCTTGTGGTCTGATACACCCTTGCACAGACAGACGTACATGGCTCACCTCGCTCACTCCAAGTGAGACAAATGTAAATGATTCGCAGAAAGATGCGCAACACCTGACTGCAAAAAATTCTCATTTGCATGCCATATCAACCACTTGCATTACCCCGTCTTCCACCGTCAGCGCCATGAATTGCTGCTGCGGGATGTGAACGTCCGACCAGAGCCGCGTGACGGTTCTCGACCCGCCGTTCTCCCCGCTTTCCTCAACCCGCTGTTCTCAAACCATTGCTTTCAAATCCACTGCTCTCAAATCCGTTGCATCGATGAAAGCGCCCACCGTATAAAGAAGGGAGTCACCTGCCTAAGGCAGGGGTTGCGATTTGGGTCAGGGACGCTAAGATGTATAACGTTTTATTATGCAGAAAAGAATCAAGTCGCAACAAAAAATAATGAGCCATCGACATCCAATGGTTCAGGCTGGTCACTCGCCTCCTGTTAGCGTCAACTTCGCCAGAACGCTGCCGTTCATGACGATGACCCACACGCAGCAAGGCGACGGCAAATGACTGCCACGACCTGCCAGGCAATCAGGAAAAGCACATGAACAGGACACTGCAAGAGATTCCGTCGACGCCCTCCATCCTGACTCGGCCCATCGGCATGCCGATGATGGGCGACATGATGATGCCGTGACCGGCCCGAATCCGTCTGCTGTCCGTTCGTTTCGCCTACTGCCAAACTGCAAGGAGTCCTGACCCAATGTCCGCATCCATCGCTACCGCTGAACATCACGCCGCCTCCCACCTGCCGCTCAATCTCGACGCCGTTCGCGATGCTGGCAGCTGCTTCGGGGACCATCACCGCCTGCCGCTCAATCCGCTGCTGCGCAATCTCTATCGTGAGGCGCGTCGCGAGGGCCTGGTGGACGAGAGCTGCAACGCACGTGAGTTGATGAGTCACATCGCACTGCCGCACGATCACGTCGTCACCCAGGAAATCTCCGATCGTGTCTGGCGCTACAACGTCGGTTATGCCAACAGTGAAAGCAGTGCCGAGCAGGGCGACCTGAATGCTGCACTGGACTCGCTCAACGAGCGTACCCTCGATGAGCCACTGCCGGGCGCGCTGCATCGCCTGACCGAGGCCTGGCTGTACCTGCCCGGCGAGCTGGAAAGTCCGCGTCAGGCCAGTGCCGACGTCCTGTGGCTGGACAAGCAGGGCCGTGCCCGCTATCGCTTGGATCAGGCACGTCACTGGTTCGCCACCCTGCGTGACGAAGCCATCGAAGTGGACGACTGGCTGGCATGGCGCCTGACCCACCTGCCGCTGACCAGCGCACCGGTGCTGGACACGGTCAGTGCCTTCACACGCCTGGCCCGCCTCGACCACGACGGTCAGCGCCCCATCGGCCAGCTGCCCTTCGTGCGCTATCGTGATGGCGTGCGTTTCGAGGGCATGGGCAACGCGGTACTCGACCTGCCACGTGAGCTGCCGGAAACCGCGGCACAGGAAGACAGCCTGGTCGTGTCACGCGCCACGGTCGACCGCATCATCACGCGTCTCGATGGTCTGCTGGGCGTCTGATTCACGTCCTGCACCCCTGACAGACACAACGCCCCGCCAGTCGATGACTGGCGGGGCGTTGTGTTTTCCGGCATTCGGCATGCCTTTCACGGCGATTCCTGCACGCCGCCCTTGCACGACACCCGCAAGGGCGGCGCCTACCGGGCCGTCACTCTCGGCTGGGCCTCGGCACCACCACCACGCGCGTGCCTGAGGCGATGTCGTGCCAGCTGCGGTGTTCAGAGTCCCATAGCTGCCAGAGATACCCCAGTCCACCGCATCCCAGCGAGAGACCGGCAACCAGAAAACGCAGCAGACACTGAGGCAGTGTCGGTGCGCAGCCTTCCGGCGCCTGCAGCCTCAGCCGCCAGGCCTGCATGCCCAACGTCATGCCACTTCGACTCCAGAAGTAGGCAAAGAAGGCGAACACCGCCACCAGCAGAAGCGAGCGGAACAATGGCGACTGATTGGCCTCTCCGCCATTCGCGGCCACCCCCACGAACCCCAGCACGATCAACAGCGCCACTACCAGAAAGGTGTCATACACCAATCCACCCAGACGCCGCATCAGCCCGGCAGGGCGCACGCCCTGCTGCGCGAAGCAGCGCCGGGCCACCGGGCACCGTGCCCTAGCCACTGCGACGAATCAGCAGCAGGCCGATCACGTAACAGGCGATCGTGGGGGCCAGTACTGCCCAGATAGGCGCGAACCCGAAGACCACCGAGGCCGGTGCCAGCAGGTCCTGCAGGTATTTGAACAGCAGACCGACGATGATCCCGTAGAACACGCGCGTCCCGGCTGCCACGGTGCGCAACGGCCCGAACACGAAGGACGCTGCCACCAGCACCAGCGCTGCCAGCGTCAGCGGTTGCAGGATCTTCTGCCAGAAGTACAGCAATGGCTGGTTGGCGGACAGACCCTGCCCCTTCAGATAGCTGGCGTAGCGCCACAGATCAGAGGCGGATTGCTGCTTGGGTTCGGTGATCACCAGCTTGAGCAGGTCCGGCGTCAATCGGGTATCCCACTGGCGTGAGTCCTGCTGCTCGACACGCGTGGAGGCCACCTCGCCGCCTTCACGCTCGAAGACCGTGGTTTCCACCGCCTCCAGCGTCCAATGGTCGTCCTCCCAGACAGCACGCCGGGCGTACATGGCCTGCTTGAGCTCCTGATCATCATCGAATTGATAGCGGGTCACGTTGAGCACCACATCATCACTGCGGATCGAACCGAAGCGATAGAAGTTGTTGCCCTCACGCTGCCAGCCACCGCCTTCGGCATAGACGGCACCCGCCCCCTGCTGCTTCTCGGCGCGCCAGGCATCGGCCTGCATCTCGGTGACAGGCGCCACGTACTCTCCCACGGCCAT
Source organism: Cobetia sp. 14N.309.X.WAT.E.A4 (assembly GCF_030397495.1). Lineage (NCBI taxonomy): Bacteria > Pseudomonadati > Pseudomonadota > Gammaproteobacteria > Oceanospirillales > Halomonadaceae > Cobetia > Cobetia sp. 14N.309.X.WAT.E.A4. The sequence goes on along the minus strand of NZ_JAPNXT010000002.1, from coordinate 103,483 downwards.
GGTGATGGCGATCACCAGCCCGAGCGGCTTCATCACGCCCCACAGGATGCGCGTCAAGGAGCGGCCCGCCGCACGCATGATGGTCAGCTCATTGCTGGATGCCATGCTGCCCAGGCCGATCAAGGCCCCCAGCAGCACCCCTACCGGCACGAATTCGTAGAAACGTGACGGTAGCCTCATCAACAGGTAGAGCAAGACCTCAAGGGCACCGTAATCCCCCTCGACATCGCCCAGGTCATTGATATAGGTGATCATCAGGTCAAGCCCGAGGATCAGTACCTGTACCACCAGCATGGCCAGCAGCACGTTGCGCGCGATGTAACGGTCGAGACGATCAAGCAGCATCAGCGGCCACCTCCGCGGTTGTCGCGCCAGCTCAGCCAGAGGCCAAGCGCCAGATAGACGCCGTGAATGGGCCACAGGCCGATCGCGGCCGGATATTTGCCGGACGCGACGGCATTCTGAGCCGCGATCAGCAAGCTGAGGTAGGTGATATGCACGAAGATGGCCGGCAGCAGACGCGCGAAGCGGCCCTGGCGCGGATTGACGCGTGCCAGTGGCAGACCGATCAGCATCAGGATCGGCACCATCAACGGCAGGGAGATACGCCATTGCAGCTGGGCCTGGGCTTCGGGCGTCTGCGTGGCCAACAGCTCTCGGGTGGAGACGAGTTCGATGTCATCCTTGAGACTTGCCTCGCTCTGCCCCTCGCTGACCCGCACCGCATAACGCTCGAAGCCCAGTCGCTGTGAAGCCGACTTGCCCGGCTCCACCGCGTAGCGTGAGCCATCCGCCAGCACCAGATAGCGACTGCCGGTCTCCTCGCTGACGTCCTGGAAGGCGCGCTCGGCGCGCACCACCGACTGACTCGGTTCACTGTCATCGCGGCGGGTGGCCCCGTCATTGCCACGCTCTGCGATGAAGACGTGCTTCAGTTCGCTGTTGTCGTCACTCATGCTCTCGGCATAGACGGTGCGATCGCCGATTTGCTGAAAACGTCCCGCGCCCAGCACCGAGAAGTCGGTCTTCTGCTTCTGAAGCTCCAGCAACATCTCGTTCTTCAGCGCGCCAGCCGGCGTCAGGTAGAGGCTGCAGGCCGCCACCAGCGCCGTGATCAGCAGTGCCGGCAGCAAGGTGACGCGCAGCAGACGCTCCGGGCCGACACCGCAGGCCACCAGCACGGTGATCTCACTGTTCATGTATAGCTGACCGAAGGCCAGCAGCACGGCCAGGAAGAAGGACAGCGGCAACAGCAGCTCGAAGAACCCCGGCAGGTGATAGAGCATCAGGCTGCCGAGAATCGAGGCCGGGAAGTCCCCCTCTGCCGCGTCACTGAAATAGCGGATGAATCGGCTGCCCATGATGACAAGCATCAACACCCCGGCCACCGCGGCCATGGTGGTGAGAATCTCGCGTGTCAGGTAGCGGAAGATGATCAAATGAAACTCCTGTTTCCCACTCGCAATCGAGCGTGTTGACCAGAACGATGATAGCCGGTGAAGACACGATACGGGACACATGAAGATGCACCATCCCTCATGCATGCCGAACCGCCTTTGCGTACACTGGGCATCCGGCCTGCGCTTGCGCCTCGGCCCGGTGCGTTCGAGTGTCGATGACACTGGGCGTGCCGAGCCCCGCAAGGGCATGCTCGAGCATTATCCAGAAAGCATGCAGCCTTGTCGCGGCCATGCCTTGCGACAGGCACATGATCTTCCGCATGATGGACGGCACCGGGAGATGCTTGCCATCAGCGGCCAGCGTCCCCATTCAAAGGTCATGCTCGGTCAGACACCGATGGACGGCAGAGCCTCTTCACATCCGCCCCTGCCGGACCTGGATGCCTGACCCCGGATATCGCGACACGCCCGACCCGCTTCGGTCTGACGCTATCCTCATTTTCGTATCCCCTACTCGCCCGCGTGGAGTTGTCATGGAATTTCCTGTTGTCACTGTCAATCCGGCCCAGCTAGAGACCGCCTGCCTGGTGGTTCCCGTCATTGAAGGCGAACTCGAAGGCGCCGCGGCACGTCTGGACGACGCTAGCGAGAAGCTGATTTCCCAGCTGATCGAACGCGGCGACTTCAAGGCCGAGCTGGGCAACACCCTGCTGCTGCCTTTCGCCCCGGGGCTCGGCGCACAGCGCCTGCTGCTGGCCGGGTTCGGCAAGGCCGAGAAACTCGACGAGAGCCGCTACAAGCGCGGACTGGACGCCGCCATGGCAGCACTGCTCAAACTGCCGGTGGAAGACGCCGCCTTCGCGGGAGTCGGCCTCGATATCGAGCTGCGCGACGCCGCATGGAAGGCACGCATGATCGCCGAGAGCGCGCTGCGCAACGCCTACCGTTTCACCGAGATGAAGAGTCAGCCGGGCGAGCCTGCCTCTCTGACCCGTCTGAGCGTGGTAAGTGCCGACAAGAGTCAGCAGGCAGAACTGGAAGCGGGTCTGCGTATTGGCGCGGCCATCGGCGAAGGAGTCAACGAAGCCCGCACCCTGGGCAATCTGCCGGGCAACATCTGCACCCCGACCTATCTGGGCGAGCGTGCCGAGCAACTGGGCAGCACCTCCGAAGGCGCACTGAAGGTGACCGTGCTGGGTGAGGAAGAACTCGAGAAGCTTGGCGCCCTGTCACTGCTCTCGGTCGGCCGTGGCAGTGAAGAGCCGAGCCGTCTGATCGTGATGGAATACCGCGGCGCGGAAGACGAGAACGAGGCACCGCACGTGCTGGTCGGCAAGGGCATCACCTTCGATACCGGTGGCATCTCGCTGAAGCCGGGCGCCGGCATGGACGAGATGAAGTACGACATGGGCGGCGCGGCGAGCGTCTTCGGCACCATGCGCACCGTGCTGGCACTCAAGCCCAAGCTCAACGTGGTCGCCATCGTGGCCAGCGCCGAGAACATGCCGGACGGCCGTGCCACCAAGCCGGGCGACATCATCAAGACCCTGAAGGGCCTGACCGTCGAAGTCCTCAACACCGACGCCGAAGGCCGCCTGGTGCTGTGCGACGCCCTGACGTACGCCGAGCGCTTCGAGCCGGCCAGCGTCGTCGACATCGCCACCCTGACCGGCGCCTGCGTCATCGCGCTGGGCAATCACGCCACCGGCCTGATCTCCAACGATGATGACCTGGCGCTGGATCTGCTGGATGCCGGGGAAGAAGCCTGGGACCGCGCATGGCACATGCCGCTGTGGGACGAGTATCAGGCACAGCTGGATTCCAACTTCGCCGACATCGCCAACATCGGTGGCCGTGAAGCCGGCATGATCACCGCAGGTTGCTTCCTGTCCCGCTTCGCGGACACCTTCCCGTGGGCGCACCTGGACATCGCCGGCACCGCCTGGCAGTCCGGCAAGCAGAAAGGTGCCAGCGGCCGCCCGGTGGGCCTGCTGACCCAGTATCTGCTGGATCGCGAAGCGGAACTCTATGCCGCCCAGGAAGAGACGCTCTGAGGCTTCGCATGCTCTCGATGGCGTGCTAGCGTTGAGACACGCGGGTCGGCACGCCACTCGGCACCGCTGACCCCAGAGGTCCTATAAAAATGATTCGACCCCCGGCGTTTCGCGCCGGGGGTCTCGCTGCTACGGAGACACCCACGTGACCAAAGGCTTCGACGTCCGCGCGTCCACGCAACCGGCGGATGCTGCCATTCGCGACACCATCCTGGCCAATCCCGGCTTCGGCCGTCACTTCAGCGACCACATGGCACACGTCCGCTGGACCGCCGATGGCGGCTGGCACGGCCATGAAGTCCGCCCCTATGGCCCGCTGAGCCTCGACCCCGCCGCCTCGGTACTGCACTACGCCCAGGAAATCTTCGAAGGCATCAAGGCCTATCGTCATGAAGACGGCTCGGTGTGGACCTTCCGTCCCGAGAAGAACGCGGCACGCTTCCGCAATTCCGCCCGCCGCCTGGCACTGCCGGAGCTCTCCAACGAGGACTTCGTCGGCTCGCTCAAGGCCCTGCTCGCACAGGACAGCGCCTGGGTACCGACCCCCGCCAGCGCCAGCGATGAGTGCAGCCTCTACCTGCGCCCGTTCATGATCGCCAGCGAAGCCTTCCTCGGTGTGCGTCCGTCGCGCGAAGTCGATTACTACGTGATCGCCTCGCCGGTGGCCGCCTACTTCAAGGGTGGCATCAAGCCCGTCTCCATCTGGCTGTCCTCGCATTACAACCGTGCGGCGGCCGGTGGCACCGGTTTTGCCAAGTGTGGCGGCAACTATGCCGGCTCCCTGGCGGCCCAGAGCGAAGCTACCGCCAATGGCTGCGATCAGGTCGTCTTCCTGGATGCCGCCGAGAACAAGTGGGTCGAGGAACTGGGTGGCATGAACCTGTTCTTCGTCTTCAAGGATGGTCGTCTGGTCACGCCGCGTCTGACCGGCACCATTCTGGAAGGTGTCACCCGTGACTCCATCCTGACCATGGCGGGTGATCTCGGCCTGACGCCGGAAGAGCGCCCGGTCAGCATCGACGAGTGGCGCGAAGGTATCGCCTCCGGTGAGATCACCGAGGTGTTCGCCTGCGGTACCGCCGCCGTCATCACCCCGGTGGGCGAGCTGGTCAGCGAAGACGCGCGTCTGGATCTGACCGCCAATGCCGGCGACGTGGCCATGCGTCTGCGTCGCCAGCTGCTGGACCTGCAATATGGTCGCGCCGAAGACACGCGTGGCTGGATGACCCGCCTGGCGTAAGCCCTGTGGCCCATGCCAGACGACAACATGAAGGCCCGCCTCGCAAGAGGCGGGCCTTCATGTTTGCAGACGCGAAGATATCGCGCTTTCCGATGCGTACCGAGTCCCTCCTGCATCGAAGCCACGTGGCGAGTGCGGTATCCTGAGCGCTCGCGAACTCTTGCCACGAGCGGTGCCCATGACCCAGATCGACTTCTACATCCTGCCCGATACCACGCTGGAAGCCCGGCTGGAATTCGCCTGCCGTCTGGCCGAGACCATCCATGCCAAGGGGTTCCGCCTGCACGTGCATGTCGAGGATGAGGCGATGGCGCGTCAGTTCGATGAGCACCTGTGGCAGTTCCGCCCCGAGAGCTTCGTACCCCATGCGCTGGATATCGATCTGGATCTCGCGGCGCGCGAGGCAGAACACGCCGATGACGTGCCACGTCCGCCCGTGACCATCGGTTGGCAGGACGCGCCGGCACCGGGCATCGAGGCACTGCTCAATCTGCACCCCGAGATCCCCGAGTGGTTCTCGCGTTTCGAGCGCGTCGCCGAGATCATCAACCAGCATCAGGATGTGCTGGTCACCAAGCGCGAATGCTGGCGTACCTACAAGTCACGTGGCTATGCGGTGCGTTCGCATCAGCTCAAGGGCGTGAGCTGACGCCGCAGGTACCGGTGGCGCTGTCAGCCGACTCAGCGCTCGCGTTCCTCGTCTTGCTCCCGAGTCTCGAGAAACTCGCGAAAACGCACGATCAGCCACTCGATCCAGTGCTCGACGTCCTGCATGCCGGGGGGACTCTCCCCCACCGCAAAGAATTCCGGCGGCAGGCCATCGGCTTCCGCACCCGTTCGCTCGCCGATACGCACAGCCCACAACGGCGCCTCACGCGGCAGACGCTGGATCTCGCTGAACAGCGACGCCACGCTCATGTCGGCGACGTCTCCGAAGATCACCATGCAGGGACTGACATCACGCACCAGGCGCAAGGCCTGAGCCGCGCTGCTGGCAGTGATGATGTCCAGATTGGCGACATGGCTGCCGATCACTTCCAGGCGCAGTCTGTCCTCCGCGCGCGTGCTGATCACCAGCCAGCGACACGCCACTGGCAGCGCCTGATCTGCCGACCATGCCGCCTTCACGACCTGTTCATGGGCACTGACATCCGCCAACGGCAGCCATACCCGGAAACAGGCCCCCTCGCCCAGTACGCTCTTCGCGGTGATCTCCCCCTGCATCCGCCGCGCCAGCTCACGCGACAGCGCAAGCCCGAGGCCCGTGCCCTCGATTCCCGAATCCTCGCGACCCAGACGCGAGAAAGGCTGGAACAGCTGAGCCGCCTGATTCGGGTCAAACCCGAAGCCACCATCCTCGACATCCACCCAGGCCATCTCCTGGCCGTGGGAGTCGATACCGCGCCCAAGAGCGAGACGTATCCAGCCGCCCGCGCGGTTGTACTTGATGGCATTCCCCATCAGGTTGCCGAGAATCTGGTCCAGACGACGGCGATCGGCATTCAGCCACAGCGACGCCTCTTCCAGCGCCAGTGACAGCGTCAGTTCCGCCTGGTCCAGCCGCGGCTGGTACTGACTGACGAGGCGAATCAGGTGCTGGCCGATCGACAGAGGCTGGCAATCGAGAGGCAGTTCTCCCGCTTCAAGGCTCGACATCTGCAGCACGTCCTCGATCAGCGCCGAGAGCTGGCTTGCCGCGTGGCCCGCTTCATCCACATAGCGACGCTGTTCGCGCGTCAGGGACGATTCGTCCGCCAGCAGGTCAGTGAAGCCCAGGATGGCATTGAGGGGCGTGCGGATCTCGTGACTGAAGCTCGAGAAGAACCGCGACTTGGACTGACTTGCCTCGGTGGCACTGTCACGTGCCGCTTCCAGCACCTGCAGCGTCTGCTTGTGACGCTGGATGTCCAGCACCACCCCCGTGGCACGCAGCGGTCGCCCGTCACCATCGCGGCGGGTCACCTGACCTCGCACCTGCATCCACACCCAGCTGCCGTCGGCATGGCGGTAACGCACGTCACGCGCCTCGGCCCAGCTGTCGCCATGCAACACGCGCCAGCGGGATTCCAGCATCCCCGCCAGATCCTCCGGGTGAGTCATGGCATCGAGATCGGCCAGATGCATGCTGGCCTGGATGGGGAGTCCCATCATCAGGAAGAAGTTCTCGTGGAAGTGGAGATCATCACGCTCGAAGTCATACCGCCAGGTCGCATCACCGGAGGCCGCCATCACCATCTCGACATGCCGGGCATCCTCGGCGCGTTCGAGCTCGATCTGATCACGCCGCAATGCGGCTTCCCGCAGGGCTTCCCCCGCCTGGTCAAGCTCTTGCAAGGCAAAACGCTGACGCACCACCGGCTGTCCGCGACCGATGCGCAGCGCCATGTCACTCAAGCGTTCCAGGGCTTCGGAAAGCGTGGTGGCCATGGATTCCGCCCGCCAGCGCATCACCACCAGCAGGACCAGGAAGAAGGCGATCAGGCCGACCAGCATCACGTAACCCAACTGATTGAAGCGCGTATTCCAGTGCTGGATGCCGCTTTCCACCTGCTGCGGGTCCACCACGGCCAGCAGCCGCCAGTCCGTCCCCGCCACCGGATACCACGCCACCAGCCGCTCACCGGCGAGCAGCGGTATCTTGCGCATGCCATGGGGAGCATCATCGATACCATGCAGCAGGCGCACCATCTCCGGCGACTTGCTCTGATCACGTGCCGTTTCCAGGAAGCGGTCATGCGTCAACGGGGTCGGCTCGATCCGCGGAGTGACATGCACCCCGAAATCCTTCTGACCGGCCTCGGGCATGGCCAGTACGCTGTTGCCACTCACCAGCACCAGATAGGCGTTCCAGGGAAGTCGCGTGCTCTCGAGATGCTTCGCCAGCGCATCGAGCGTGACATCGATACCGACGACCCCCTCAAGAAAGTCCCCACGATGCACCGGCATCAGGGTCGAGATCAGCCAGCCTCCCCCGACGGGGTCCTGATAGGCCGGCGTCACGACCGGCTCACGCGTGGGATTGTTGCGATCATCGGCCAGGTAATAGAAGCCGTAGCTGGTGAGATCCACCCCGGGGGTGAAGATGCCGTGGGTGTCGATCCACGGCTTGATACGGAAATAGCCGTCGTAGCTGGAGAACCACGCCTGACGCAGCTCGGGACGGATCTCGAGCATGTCCTGCATGACCGTATCCAGCCGCGACAGCCGTGCCACCTTGCCGTAGTCCTGCAGATAACTGGGGGCCAGCGACGAATAATAGGAGCCGGCCTCCCCGTCATCCTCGGCCACGTAGAGGGTGCCATCCTCACTGAAGACATGACGCGCCATCTCTCGGACACGCTCGCCCGGCGCGATGGGAGCATCCATCTCACGGAGTGCCGAGTGTGCCAGCTGCTGCACTTCCCTGCGCCAATCCTCCACCACCATGCCGGCATGCTCCGCCTCATAACGGCTCAGCTGCTCAAGCTGGGTACGGATCAGGTCTTCACGGGTCGCCTCCTGCTGCTGCGCGACCAGCCAGTGCAAGCCCAGATAACCCCCCAGCAGCGCCACCTCCATCACCAGCAGTGGCACCAATGCATGACGCAGCAGTTCATGCCAGACCCAGCGACGGGTCGGACGAGGTGCACCATCCGTGGGGCGAGGCTTGGACATTGCGGCTCCGCGAGCAGGATCAGGAGGGAGACTCCGAGGCGAGGCACCTCGGCGTCAGCAGGTTGCGACAGGATACGGCATCATTGCGTGGATGTTGCCTGCTTTGTGAAACCGTCCCCTTGGCGAGGGCCACAAGAGCCTGCACGCCAAGACCGAATGACGCCTGACATCAGCGGCGCTATAATCGAGCCCATTTTCTGCCTGCGCTGCCCCGCTCACTGAGCCGGCGCGGGACGTCCCGCCCAACCGGATCATTTGCAGACCCATGGACAAGACCTACCAACCGAACGCCATCGAGACGCGCTGGTACGAGCGCTGGGAATCCGAGAATCGCTTTGCGCCGTCAGGCCAGGGCGAGAGCTTCTCACTGGTCATCCCGCCGCCCAACGTCACCGGCTCCCTGCACATGGGCCATGCCTTCCAGGATTCCATCATGGACACCCTGGTGCGCTGGCGTCGCATGCAGGGTCGCAACACCCTGTGGCAGGTAGGCACCGACCACGCCGGTATCGCCACGCAGATGCTGGTGGAGCGCAAGGTCGCCGCCGAAGAAGGCAAGACGCGTCATGATCTGGGTCGCGAAGCCTTCACCGACAAGATCTGGGAGTGGAAGGAAGAGTCCGGCGGCAACATCACGCGTCAGCTGCGTCGCATGGGCACCAGCATCGACTGGAGCCGCGAGCGCTTCACCATGGACGATGGCTTCTACAAGGCCGTGCAGGAAGTCTTCGTGCGCCTGCACAAGGAAGACCTCATCTACCGTGGCAAGCGTCTGGTCAACTGGGACCCGACCCTCCACACCGCGATCTCCGATCTCGAAGTCGAGAACCGTGATCAGCAAGGCAGCTTCTGGCACTTCCGCTATCCGCTCGCCGATGGCGTCAAGACCGCCGATGGCAAGGACTACGTCGTCGTCGCCACCACGCGCCCGGAAACCCTGTTGGGTGACACCGGCGTGGCCGTCAATCCCAAGGATGAGCGCTACGCAAGCCTGGTCGGCAAGTTCATCGAACTGCCGCTGGTCGGCCGTCGCATCCCCATCGTCGCCGATGAACACGCCGATATGGAAAAGGGCTCCGGTTGCGTCAAGATCACTCCGGCACACGACTTCAATGACTACGAAGTCGGCAAGCGTCAGGGCCATCTGCTGATCAACGTGATGAGCCAGGATGCCACCATCCTGGAGCGCGCCGAGATCTACGACCTGCAGGGACGTCCGCAGCCCCAGGAAGATGCCAGCCTGCCGGCCGCCTACGCTGGCCTGGATCGCTTCGTCGCGCGCGAGAAGCTGGTCGCCGACATGGACGCGCTGGGTCTGCTGGAGCAGGTCGAGACCATCAACAACACCCTGCCCCACGGTGACCGCTCCGGCGACGTCATCGAGCCGCTGCTGACGGACCAGTGGTTCGTGGCCGTCGAGGAGCTGGCACGCCCGGCCATCGAGGCGGTCGAGAACGGCGACATCGAGTTCGTGCCCAAGAACTACGAGAACATGTACTTCGCGTGGATGCGTGACCTGCAGGACTGGTGCATCTCGCGTCAGCTGTGGTGGGGCCACCGCATTCCGGCCTGGTATGACAACGACGGCAACGTCTATGTCGGCCGCAACGAGGAAGAAGTCCGCGCCGAGAACCAGCTGGGTGCCGACGTCGAACTGCGTCAGGACGAAGACGTCCTCGACACCTGGTTCAGCTCTGCGCTGTGGACCTTCGGCACCCTCGGCTGGCCGGCGGACACCGAAGAACTCAAGACCTTCCACTCCACCGACGTGCTGGTCACCGGCTTCGACATCATCTTCTTCTGGGTGGCGCGGATGATCATGTTCACCCTGAAGTTCAAGGGTGAAGTGCCGTTCCGCAAGGTCTACGTGCATGGTCTGGTGCGTGACAGCCTCGGTCAGAAGATGTCCAAGTCCAAGGGCAACGTGCTCGACCCCATCGACCTGATCGACGGCATCGGCCTGGATGAGCTGGTCGAGAAGCGTACCGGCAACATGATGCAGCCCAAGAAGGCCAAGGCGATCGCCAAGGCCACGCGCAACGAGTTCCCGGAGGGCATCGAGCCCCACGGTACCGATGCGCTGCGCTACACCCTGCTGTCACTGGCTTCCACCGGGCGTGACGTGAAGTTCGACATGGGCCGTCTCGATGGCTATCGCAACTTCTGCAACAAGCTGTGGAACGCGGCGCGCTACGTGCTGATGAATGCCGAAGACCAGGATTGCGGCGTCAACGGCGAAGCCGTCGAGCTGTCACTGGCCGATCGCTGGATCATCGCGCGCCTGCAGCAGACCGAGCAGCAGGTCACCCGCGCGCTGGAAGAGTTCCGCTTCGACCACGCCTCCCAGGCGCTCTATGAGTTCATCTGGAACGAGTACTGCGACTGGTATCTGGAGCTGTCCAAGCCGGTGTTGTGGGACGAGAACGCCAGCGCGGAAGCCAAGCGCGGCACGCGTCGCACCCTGGTGCGCGCGCTCGAGACCATCCTGCGCCTGATCCACCCGATGATGCCGTTCATCTCCGAGGAGATCTGGCAGCGCATCGCGCCTCACGCCGGCAAGCCGGTGGAAGGCGAGAGCATCATGAGCCAGGCGTGGCCGCAGGCCGACGCCGAGCGGATCGATGAGCAGGCCATCCGTGACATCGAGTGGCTCAAGGGCATCATCATCGCGGTGCGCAATATCCGCAACGAGCTGAACCTGTCCCCGGGCAAGCCGCTGGAGGTCTACCTGCAGAACGGGGCCGACGGCGACGCCGAGCGTCTGGAAGCCAATCGTCTGTTCCTGTCCAAGCTGGCCCGTCTGGAAAGCATCACCTTCCTGGCAGCGGGCGATGAAGCGCCGATGTCCGCCATCCAGCGCGTCGGTGAGCTGGAAGTGCTGGTGCCGATGGCCGGCCTGATCGACAAGGATGCCGAGCTCAAGCGCATCGACAAGGAACACGAGAAGCAGCAGAAGGTCATCACCGGTCTCGAGAACAAGCTCGGCAACGAGAAGTTCGTCGGTCGCGCACCGGCCGATGTGGTCGAGAAGGAGCGCGCCAAGCTGGCCGATGCCCAGGCGGAGCTTGCTCTGCTGGAAAGTCAGCGCGCCAAGATCGAAGCGCTGTAAGCCACACTCGTCTTGATCGCAGGCAAAAGCCCCCGGCACCGAAAGGTGCCGGGGGCTTTCTTCATTCCGGGCATGTCACGGGAGTCGGCGCAGGCGCTCAATCGTCGCTAGCGCTCAGTCGTCGCTGGCCGCGACAGGCATGAAGGTCGCCAGCAGGTAGCCGGTGTCATCCATCACCCGCAGGCGAGCGCTCTCGCCACTGCCGACGATCTGATAGCGAGCCACCTCCTCCAGCATGCGATTGAAGGCATTGGACTGCTCCGGATTGGGGCACATCTTCATGGTCGAGGCCAGCGGACCGATCTCCAGGGTCTGGCGAGACTCATCCAGTACCACCGGCCCCATCAGACGATTGCAGCCATTGCTGCCCACCAGACGCAGGCGGTCATCCTCTTCATCCGCCAGCTGCTCCGGTGTCGGGGCCTGCAACAGGAAATTGGGCGCCTCACCGGTCTCCTCGGTCTTCGAGAAGCTCCAGGGGGTACCGACCAGCGCAGGGCTCGCACTGCCGGCACCGCTCCCGCCGCCCTGCCCGGCGTCCGTCGCGCCTGAGTGACTGACCGCGCAGCCGGCCAGCAGGGAAGTCGCGATCGCCAGCGAAGTGGCAAGTGATAGACGGCGCAAGATGACGCTCATGAAGAAATCCCCCGTGATGAGCCTGCCTCGATGTCAGGCATTGATGAAACGATCGGGCGCGAGCATGCAGACCCGTCGCGCAAACCACAAGCCCCTTGATGCCCTGCGCCATCCCGGTCCCGACAGGCCGACTGGCTTGCGAGACGATAGCCCGCCAGATCGCGTCTGACGCAACGATGCTTCTCTCCTGGAACATTCGAAAACAGTGTTTCTTGAAGAGCCTTTGAAATTACCATACGCCGTGAAGGCAGCGATAGGGATCGCTTGCTGATGCTTGATGATACCTCGCACCATCTGCACCAAGAGGGACGGAGATGCTGACCAGACGACTACTGGCACTCAATGCCACAGGATTCGCCTTGCTGATCAGCTGGTGGGTACCGGCACTGGATTTCTGGCCCGATCTGGACGGCCGGGTATTCTGGGCATTCAATCACCTCATCACGCCACTCAATCCGCACTGGGATACCCTGCTGGGACTTCTCAACACGCGGTTCTTCGATGCGGCGGCCTTCGGCCTGATGGGTGTCCTGTTCTGCTGGGCGATGCTTGAGGATTCGCGCCCCGACCGCTACCGGCGCTGGACCAGCCTCGGCATCACCATGCTGCTGACCGCCGGTATCATCTCGCTGTTCGTGCTGCGCGCCATCAGCTACGGCCATGCCAGTCCGACTCGCGTCTTCCAGCACGCACAGCATCTCTCCGACCTGGTGTCCTTCAAGACCAAGGACTCGGCCTCGAACAGCTTCCCGGGGGATCACGGCTTGATGCTGATGGTCTTCGCCGGTTACATGTGGGCCTTCGCCCCACGACGCATCGCGCTTTGGAGTCTGGCATTCGTGGTGATATTGAGTGCCCCACGCATCATGGTGGGTGCCCATTGGTTCAGTGATGTCTATCTGGGCTCGCTCAGCATTGCACTGATCATTCTGCCCTGGGTGCTGTGTACGCCCGTGGCGCGCCGTCTGGCGAGAGCCATCGAGCGCTGCCTGTCAGGCCTCGGCCGGCACACGCTCGAGAACTGAAGAGCGACTCGAGAGCGCAAGACAGCCTCGAATCACCCCACGAGTGTCCTGTCGGCAAAGTGCCCATGTTCTGCCGGGGGCTCACCCTGATCTCCCTGGCGCGCCGTCTCAGGGGCAGCCAAGAGGCTGCGTGGCTCGCCTTCCCTTTCCTGCTGCCGCTCACCCCCCGCTACCACCCGGTCGCGCCCCTGATGCTTGGCGTGGTACAGGCGACGATCCGCCAGCTGCAGCAGGTCATCCAGTGATTCACACTCATGACTGACGGCGACCCCTATCGAGACGGTGACCGGCACGGCGCTTCCCGCAAACTGTGGCGGCGAGCTGGCCAGCAGGGAACGTATCCGTCCCGCCACGGAAATCGCCTCGCCGCGCCCGCTGCGCGGCAACAGCACCAGAAACTCCTCACCACCGATACGCCCTGCTCTATCCCCCTGGCGCAGTGTGGCATTGAGCAGGCGCCCGATCTGTCTCAGGGCCTCATCACCTGCCGCATGCCCCCGCAGATCATTGATCTGCTTGAAGTGATCCACATCCATCATCAATACCGAGCAGGGCACGGCGTCCTGCCACCATTTTTCCGCCTGGCGCAGGGTCTGGCGCCGATTGAACAGCCCGGTCAGCTCATCGCGACTGGCATCCTGGCGGTACTGGCGTTCGAAGTGTTCGGTGAGTGCCAGCATGCGCCACAGGAAGGTGACCATCAGCATGAAGACGGCAAACAGGTTGAATGACTGCATGATCCAGACAGGGATGAAGCCATCGGAAACATGCTGAGAGGCCACCATCAGCGACAGCACTGCAGCGACGAAGAGAGACAGCGTGCTGATGACACGCACCTTGCCTGACAGGGGAGCAAGATGGATACCGGCCATCACGATGAAGAAGTAATACTCGTAGCCGGCGGCATTGCCGAAGCAGTAGGAGGCAAGCCAGGTCATCAACGTCAGACTGCCCAATACCAGCACCAGGGCCATCAGCATGTGATGCTGACGATGCAACAGCACTCCCAGCAGCCCCACCAGCACCATGATGCCGCTGGCGAACGCCAGTCGTGGTGCCTTGAGCACCATGAAGACAGGCAGCCAGGCCACATAAAGGCCCAGCACCATCAGATAGACCCACAGATAGGCATGATAGAAACGGCGATGCTCGACAGCGAGCAGACGCGGTTCTTGACGCAACCAGGCACGAGCAACACTCAACATCAGGCAGTCCTTGCCATTCGGCAGTCATCACGTGGGCGAAACTCTCATGACACGGACACGGCCAGCGCGCGACAGGGGGAGTGTCATGGAGCCTGCACCTGTCTGGACGGCAGGGGTAGCCCTGCACAACACCAGAAAGCCACCGCATGACGTGTCATGTCTCATGCGGCGAGCATTATCGTTCTGATCACAGCATAAGCCCAAATACCGGTTCCGCCAGCCCCGCACCGACATTGCGTCACCATTGTGCGACGCTTGCCCGCGCCTGCGCGCCGTCGGGCATCGCGACCCCGGCGTGAGCGTTACCAGCTGCCGGTATTGGCCATCGAGACCCACGGTTCCTGCGGCGCAAGGGGTTCGCCGGCCTGCAGCAACTCCAGCGAGATGCCATCCGGGCTCTTCACGAACGCCATGTGGCCGTCACGCGGTGGGCGATTGAGGGTCACGCCATTGTCCATCAGATGCTGACAGGTGGCGTAGATGTCCTCGACACGATAGGCCAGATGGCCGAAGTTGCGCCCGCCTTCATAGTCTTCCGGGTCCCAGTTATGGGTCAGTTCCAGCATCGGCGCCTGCATCTCACGGGCACGTTCGGCATCCTGCGGGGCTGCCAGGAAGATCAGCGTGAAGCGGCCCTTCTCGGAATCCTTGCGCGAGATCTCGACCATGCCGAGCAGGTCACGGAAGAAATGCAGTGAAGCGTCGACATCACGGATACGCAGCATGGTGTGCAGATATTGCATGGATCACTCTCTTGAACGATGGATGAGCCGGCACTGAAGACGGGAAAGGACGTACGCCGAGCGAAGCGGGCTCGGCGTACGGGAATATTCTAGACACACGACTGCCGCGCGACGAGTCTCCTCGCCACGCGGCAATGTGGTGATGCTTGCATCCTACTGCTGGCGCCTCGCACCGTCAGGCGATGCGTGAACTGCGCTCCAGCCGCACGGGGACCGCCTTGGAGGCAGGTGTGCCGGTATCGCTGCCATGGCTTTCCAATGCGACCAGCACATTGGTTTCCGGATAATAGGCACCGATGCAACCGGCCGGGATATCGTATTCCACCAGCTTGAACTGAGGCGCACGCCGCTCACTGCCATCCGGGCGCGGCTCACCGACCATATTGACCCAGTCACCATCGGCCAGCCCCAGGCGGGCAAGGTCCTGCGCATTGATGAAGACCACTCGACGCTGACCCGACACGCCACGATAGCGGTCGTTGTAGCCATAGACGGTGGTGTTGTACTGATCATGGCTACGCATGGTCTGCAGGGTCAACCAGCCTTCCCGACGCGCGAGCTGCTGATGCAGCACGGACCCCGGCAGCGCCGCCGCCGAGAACTCCGCCTGGCCACTGGTGGTGGGGAAGCGCAGCTCACGCACCGGGTTGGCGAGATGGAAACCGCGCTTGTGGGCCAGACGGGCATTGAAATCGGCAAAGCCGGGAATCACCGCCGCGATCTCGTCGCGGATGAGATCATAGTTCTCGCTCAGCGCCTCCCAGTTGACCGGGTCACTCACGCCGCGCCGTGGCAGCACCCGGGCAAGCGTGGCGCGCGCGATACCCGCGATGATGCCGGGTTCCGAGCGCAGCTCGTCACTGGCCGGCGCCTTGATGCCAGCGCTTGAGTGCACCATCGACATCGAGTCCTCGACGCTGATGTGCTGGGAGGCCACCTGTGCGGAGCGGTCGATCTCGCTGCGCCCCAGACACGGCAGAATCAGCGCTTGCGTCGTCTTGCCGATCACCAGATGACTGCGGTTGAGCTTGGTGCTGATCTGCACGTTGAGCTTGAGGTTGCGCATGGCCGCCTCGGTGCGCTCGCTGTCCGGCGTGGCGCGCGTGAAGTTGCCGCCCAGCGCGATGAAGGTCTTCGCCCTGCCCTGTTCCAGCGCCGCCAGACTCTCCACGGTGTTGAAGCCCTGGCCACGCGGCATGCTCACGCCATAGCGGGCTTCGAGTGCATCGATCAACGCGGCCGGCACCTTCTCGTCGATGCCCATGGTGCGGTCACCCTGGACATTGGAATGTCCGCGAACGGGGCAGGCACCGGCACCGGGACGCCCGAAATGGCCCCCGAGCAGCAGCAGATTGACGATCTCCCGGACGCTGTCCACGGCGTGCAGATGTTGCGTGATGCCCATCGCCCAGGTGCAGATGACGTTGTCGGCCCCGGCGAAGATCATCGCGGCCTCCTCGAGCTGCGCACGGGTCAGCCCGGACTGATCCTCGAGCGTGGCCCAGTCCGTCGCCTCGACCACGTCCTGCCAGGCCGTCGCTCCCCGCGTGTGGCGCTCGATGAAGGAAGCAGCGCGCGTGAATTCGCCGCGCGCCTCCATGGCGAAGAGTGCCTTGGCCATGCCACGCACCGCCGCCATGTCACCCCCCATCCGCGGCTGGTAATAACGATGACTGATGGGCTGACTGGAGAGGGTCATCATCTCCAGCGGCGACTGCGGGTCGGCGAAGCGCTCCAGCCCCCGTTCACGCAACGGATTGAAGCTGACGATGCGCGCCCCACGTCGAGAGGCACGTCGCAGGTCCCCCAGCATGCGGGGATGGTTGGTGCCGGGGTTCTGACCGAACACGAAGATGGCATCCGCGTGCTCGAAATCCTCCAGCAGTACCGTGCCCTTGCCGACACCGAGACTCGCCTTCATGCCGACGCCACTGGCCTCATGACACATGTTGGAGCAGTCGGGGAAGTTGTTGGTGCCGAACAGACGCACGAACAGCTGATACAGATAGGCCGCCTCATTGCTGGCGCGTCCGGAGGTATAGAACAGCGCCTCATCCGGGGACGTCAGCGCATCGAGGTGCTCGGCGATGATCGCGAAGGCCGCCTCCCAGCTGATCGGCTCGTAGCGGTCACTGGCCGCGTCGTAGCACATCGGCTCGGTCAGGCGGCCCTGGTCCTCGAGCATGAAGTCGTCCCAGCCCAGCAGCTCCGTGACGGTGTGCTGAGCGAAGAAGCGCGGCGTGACACGCTTGGCGGTCACTTCCCAGGCCACTGCCTTGGCGCCGTTCTCGCAGAATTCGAAGGAGGAGCCGTGCTCCGGATCGCCCCAGGCGCAGCCGGGGCAGTCAAAGCCCTTGTCCTGATTGGCCTTGAGCAGGGAGCGCACGCTCTTCCATGGCGCCCTGGAGTGACTGACATGCTGACCGACGCTCTTGAGCGCCCCCCAGCCGCCCGCCGGACCGGAGTAGGCAGCGATGCGGGGATGGCGCGTCATCCTCTCATCCTCACGTGGCAGGGGAGCCGATGCGTGCTCAGGCGTCTCGGGGGCGGCAATATCAGTCATGTCAGGGTCCACAGGCAAAAGGGGAAGGCGGGAAAGGATCAGACAGGCGTGAGTACGCGCCAGGGGCCGTCAGTCGACCTGACCACTGAGCAGCTCGAGTCGACGCCCGCGATGGGCACAGATCAGGTTGAGATCACAGGCCCGCGCGGTCTCCACCGCCAGGCGTGAAGGCACGGCAAGGGTGGCAAGCGTCGGAATGCGGGCACGGATGGTCTTCTGGACCAGCTCCAGACTGCAGCGACTGGAGACCAGCAGCGCCTCGGGCCAGACGCCGCTGTCGAGACTCATGCCGATCACGCGGTCCAGCGCATTGTGGCGACCGATATCGGCCCCCTGCGAGATCAGGCCGCCCTCGGCGTCCAGCCCCAGCGCCAGGTGCATGCCGCGCCGTGTCGCGCGCTCCAGGCGCTCCAGCCCACGCATCAACGCCTCAGGTGAGAGCGCTGCCCGTGGCGGCAGGCGTGTCAGGCCAGCCATCAGCTCGGCCTCATCCTGCACGCCGCAGGCGCCACAGCTGGACACGCTGCTCTCGCGCCGCTGATGGTGCTCGGCCTTGCGCGCCAGCGACTCGCTGACATCCAGACGCACCGCCAGCCCATGGCGCAGCCGCGAGAGATGGATGGCGGTGACCTCCTCACGCCGCGTGATCCAGCCTGCGGTGAAGGCGTGCCCCAGCGCCAGTGGCTCCAGCGCCTCGGGGCTCGCCAGCAGCGTGCCCATCGGGATCTCATTGAGCACCAGACTCACGGGTAGCTCGGAGGGCCCATCCAGCTCTCGCAAGGGCCGCTCACGCGCATCCTGATAACGCAGTCCCTCGGTCGCTGCTTGATAGAGTGAATCACTCATTCCGACACCCCGTTGTGCGCGACATCACTGTGCAGATTCGCGAATGTACGCAAGCCGTCATGGCGATACGATAGCGTCATCATCGATCGCTCACCAATTGAACTCGCCCGTACCTTGATAGACACCATCAATGAAATTGCCAGCATGAGGCGACCCCTTGATCCCGCGCAGGAAATTCGTGCGCGAGTCACGTAAAATATGCCGCCGAACCACGAAGGCTCGCCTGGACGACGCGGCACTCACGCGCTGTCGCACGCCTTCCCTTCTGATCATCCTGCTCCGGATTTACGTTCCGGCCCGCATGAGGACTCCTGCATGACCGATACCCCCACGACCGTCGCACCGGCTGCCGACACCGCTCGTCCCAGCCCGCTGGCGCCGCAGCATGTCGTCTGCGCGCTCTACAAGTTCGTCACCCTCGAGGACTTCGAGGCGCTGCGCGAACCGCTGCTGGCAGTGATGGACGAGCATGGCATCCGCGGCACCCTGCTGCTGGCACGCGAGGGCATCAATGGCACCGTCTCCGGCTCTCGCGCCGGCATCGATGCCCTGCTGGCCTGGCTGACGGCAGACCCGCGCCTGGCGGAACTGGATACCAAGCAGTCTCTGGCAGAGCAGTCCCCCTTCCTGCGTGCCAAGGTCAAGCTCAAGCGCGAGATCGTCACCATGGGCGTGGAAGGGATCGACCCGCGCCATACCGTCGGTACCTACGTGGAGCCGAGGGACTGGAACGCGCTGATCTCCGACCCTGACGTGCTGCTGATCGACACCCGCAACGACTATGAAGTGGAAGTGGGGACCTTCAAGGGTGCCGTCAACCCGAACACGGCCGCTTTCCGTGATTTCCCGGACTATGTCTCCCGTGAGCTGGACCCGCAGCAGCACCGCAAGGTGGCGATGTTCTGCACCGGAGGCATTCGCTGCGAGAAATCCACCGCCTATCTGAAGGAGCAGGGGTTTGAGGAGGTCTATCACCTCAAGGGCGGCATTCTGAAGTATCTGGAAGAGGTGCCCCAGGAAGAGACGCTGTGGCAGGGCGAATGTTTCGTGTTCGATGACCGTGTCACCGTCGACCACAAGTTGCGCCCCGGTCAGTTTGACCAATGTCACGCGTGCCGTCTGCCGATCACGCAAGCGGACAAGCAGAGCGACAAGTACCAGAAGGGTGTCAGCTGCCCGCGCTGCTACGACAAGCTCAGCGATGCCCAGAAGGCACGCTTTGCCGAGCGCGAGAATCAGATTCGTCTCGCCGAGCAACGGGGTGAGGCGCACCTGGGCAAGGACGCGCTCGCCCAGATGCAGGCGCGTCGTGACGCCAAGCAGCGTCAGCGCGAAGCGGCTCGTCTGGCCGCGCTCAAGGCGCAGACGCAGGACGCCGACAAGGGCTGACCCCGACCTCGTGCGTGGCTGAAGACTGATCAAGACACCCCGTTTTCACGGGGTGTCTTGCGTTGCCCCCTCCATCATCCGTCCACGTCTGCCGACCGAGGGAGCGAGCGCAACAGCTCCAGCACGGCATTCAGCCGACGGCTATGCTGTTGGCCGCTACGCCACAGCAGCCCCACCGTCTCGCCCTCCCCGGGCAGGCGTCGCGCCACCAGCCCCGTACCGAGACGCGAGTCGGCAAGGTGTTCCGCCAGCACGCTCACCCCCAGGCCCGCCTCCAGCATCACGCCCAGCGCCGCGATGGAGTTGGCTTCCAGCAACGGCGACGGCTGATGGTTCAGCTGAGCCAGTTGCTGATTGAGCCGGCGTCGCTGCTGCATCTCTGGCGTCAGCAGCACCAGCGGATACTCCCGCAGACACTCCCATGCGGGTGTCTCGGGCAGCAGGAAATGCGCCTGACTGGCAATCAGCGCCGAATGCTCCTGATAGAGCGGTCGGCAGGCGAAGCCGCTCATGGCGGGGGCCGCCGGATAGCCGACCGCGAGATCCAGCTCACCATCCTCCAGCCCCTGAGCCAGCGAAGAGGTGGACAGCTCCCGCATGCGCAGGGAGAGCTGGGGAAAGGCCTCACGCAGACGCGGCAGGAATTCCCCCACCGCCGCCAGCGCGGACGGCACGACACCCAGCGTCAGCCGACCGGTCAGCACGGCCTCGGGTGACAGATCTCCCTTGAGCTCATCCAGCTCGGCGATGATGCGCCGCGCATGCGTCAGCACCCGCTCCCCCTCCGGCGTGAAGCCTTCGAAACGATGCCCTCTGAGAATCAGCGCCGTGCCCAGCTCCTCTTCCAGCTGCTTGAGACGCGCCGAGAGCGTCGGCTGGGTGACATGGCAGACTCGCGCCGCCCGTCCGAAATGGCGTTCATTGGCCAGCGCGACCAGAAAGCCCAACTGCCGATGATCCATGACGGGGTCCTTGCGAGGGGGAGAGTAGAGAAAGTGAATGGCACGCAGAGCAGATGCACGCGACGACGGAAGGCCGGACGCGACGACGGAAGGCCGGACGCGACGACGGAAGGCCGGACGCGACGACGCCCGGCGGAAATCACCGGGCGTCATCATCGGCGCAGGGCCGCTATTGCATCGCGCCTCATGCCTCACGTCTCGTGCTGACAGTGAAGCGGCGTGTCTGGCGACCTGCTTACTGGGCAGCGTCCTGAACGGCTTCACCTGCGTGTTCGACATCCTGGCCGGCACCGTCAACGGTGTTGCAGCCGGAGAGTGCCGCCACAGTGAAGAAAGAGGCGAACAGCAGTGCAATGGTACGGGACATGGTCATGCTCCTTGTGGTGATGGATATCATGGATCCTGCCATTCAACGCGTCATGCCTGCGCTGATACCCATTACCTTGGGCCACCCTGCGGGGTTTCAAGGGAGAAATTCATGTTTCGTTCATTGCCTGAATCCGCTGCCACCTCACTCGCTCAGCTGGCCGACTCCTCGATGGAGCCCCCCAGATGCTCAAGATCTTCCCCGAAGCCTTCCACGGTGTTGCAGCCTCCCAGCATCAGGCCGAACAGCAGAGCCGTACCGGTCATCATCATGAAGCGTCGCATGGGTATTCCTCTCTCAAGTGCCTGATCGCACGCAAGGTGTCGATCAGGCCGTCAGGCTCAGCTGGCTGCGTTGTCGATCTTGCCACCCAGGTGTTCAAGATCCTTGCCAAAGCCGGCCACCGTGTTGCAGCCCGTCAGGGCCACGCTGGCCACCAGCAAGGCGGCCATCATCAAGCGAGTCACTCGCATGTCATGCATTCCTGATCAATCGTCTCTGCCACTCTGACCTTCGTGACACTGGAAAGTGCCAATTCTCAGCGATTCACCAGCAGGATCTTGCCCAGTGCCTCGCCGGATTCGATCAATTCATGTGCCTTGGCGATATCTCGGAAGCTGAACTGATGCTCGTCCAGCAGCGGGCGAACCGCCCCGGCCTCCAGCATCTCGCTCAAGGCGTTGAGCAGCTCCGGCTGCTCATCCATGCCGATACCGGTCAGCAGCGGCACCGAGCGGAAGATGACATGCAGCGACAGGTTCTTGGCGTGCAGCTGGGTCAGGTCGTGGGTCGAGCGGGTGTTGATGGAGCACAGACGACCGGAGATCGCCGTGGCCTCGATGGAGCGATCCAGATTGTCACCACCGACGGTGTCGAAGACGAGATCGAAGCCACGCCCGGAGGTCAGGCGTGCCACATAGTCACTGACCGCTTCCTCGCGATAGTTGATGATCTCGTCGGCGCCCAGCTGGCGCGCCAGATCGGCCTTGGCCTCGCTGGACACGGTGGTGGTGACGTGTGCGCCGAGATACTTGGCGATCTGCACCGCGACATGGCCGACCCCTCCGGTACCGGCGTGGATCAGCACGTGCTCGCCTTCCTTGATCTGACCGCGCGAGACCAGCGCCGTCCAGGCCGTCAGGAACACCAGCGGCAAGGCCGCGCATTCTTCCAGGGTCAGCGCCGCAAGACTCGGGCGTTTCACGATCACACGTGTGTCAGCGATCATGTAATCCGCCAGTGCGCCCTGCCAGCCCTTCACGCCACCGGCGCAGCCCAGCACTTCATCGCCGACCGAGAAATCCGTCACGCCCTCGCCGACGGCGTCGATCACCCCCGCGACATCGCCATTGAGGATGGCCGGGAAGTCGGGGTGCGACTTGACCAGGCCACTGCGCAGCTTGGTCTCGATGGGATTGACGCTGGAGGCAGATACCTTGATGCGCACCTGACCTCGTGCCGGGGTCGGCGTGTCCAGCTCGCGCTCGACGAACACATCCGGGGCGCCGTATTGCTCGATGACCATGGCCTGCATGTGGGAAGACTCCTGAACAATGAGAAAGAAGCGACGCCCTGCCCGCACGGCGCCGTCATGAAAGTTGGGTGACACCGCGCCACTAAGGTGGCGCCATGTCGGCAATGACCCGAGCTTACTCCGTGTCATACCTCAAATCAGCATCAGGTCAGCACCAGCTTGAGCACGATGAGGAAGATCACCGCCACCGTTAGCCACTTGACCCAACGCGCACCGGCAGGACTCATGTTGACCCGCGCACCGAGGAAGGCGCCGCTCATGTTGCCGACCGCCAGTACCAGGCCATAGGCCCAGCGCACCTGACCATCGAACACGAAGACCGCCAGCGCCGGCAGGGTATACATCAACACGATGAAGACCTTGAACACGTTGACCTGGGTCAGATCGATCTTGAGCAACCGGTAGAGCACCACGATGAACAGCACGCCGACGCCCACCTGAATGAAGCCACCATAGAGACCGATGCCGAACATCGCCAGCAGCACGATGGGAGTGATGCGTTCCGGGGTCAGCTCACGCGTGTCGATGCGCGGCGTCGGCAGCAGCATCATGATCGAGCACACCACCATCACCACGATCAGCACGCCCTCGAAGGCCTCGGCACTGATCCGGGTCGCCAGCCAGGCCCCCAGCATCGCGCCCAGCACGGCAGGCACGGCCAGTCGCCAGGCCACCCCCATGTTGTGCGCCCCCGCCTTGAGGAAGGTGCTGGTGGCAGTCGCACTCTGCAACGCGATCGCCACGCGGTTGGTGGCATTGGCCTGTGCGGGGGGCAGGCCGAGAAACATCAACAAGGGCAGCGTCAGCATCGAACCACCCGCCGAGAGCACATTGATGAAACCGGCCACGCCACCCAGCGCGATCAGCGCCACCACGCTGATCAGATCAAGGCCGCCTGCCAGCCCTGCCACATCACTTGTCATGCCGACATTCCTTGTCTTGCCGTAAAAGGGGGACACGCTGCACCCACTTCGTCATTCAGAGCGCGCGATGCCCGACACACCCTCCTCGCAGGAACCTCGCGAAGGCAGGGATGCCGGGCATCGTGGGTGATGCATTGCGTCACGTCATGCAGGATTCAGGCACGTCTGCCGGAACCTGCCGGAACTCAGGAAGCCAGGGCTTCCTGACGGCCACTCTGGCGCACGCTGTAGGTCAGCACGCCCAGGAAGATGGCCAGCCCGGCGATATCATAGGTCAGCTGACCATGCGGCCACAGCATCAGCGCTCCCAGCGGGAACATCGCCAGACGCAGCCACCAGGGCAGTTCGTGCTCCAGATAGCCTTCCATGCCCGCCACGATAGCGTAGATCCCGAACAGCGCGAACACGAAGACCGTCAGCATCTCACCGATGTCACCGGAGATCAGCGGACTCCAGGCGAACAGCAGCGGCACGATGTAGAGCCCCTTGGCGATCTTCCACGCCATCAGGCCTGTCTTCATCGGCGGTGTCTTGGCGATGGCGGCAGCCGCGAAGGCGGTCAGGCAGACCGGCGGCGTGACATTGGAGTCCTGGGACAGCCAGAAGATGATCATGTGGGCACTCACCAGTGCCATGGTCAGCACGTGCGGCGACAGCGCCTGCTCATACAGCTGGCTCTGGAAGGTATCCGGCACCAGGGCCAGCAGTTCACGTGCGGCGTCCATGCTCATCGGCGCGCCCAGCAGGTCCAGCTTGTCAGGTGCCGCCAGCATGAAGATGGCCTTGGCCTGCTCCGGCAGGTTGCCCGCCGCCAGCAGATCCACCAGCTGGGAGTGCGCGATCAGGTTGTAGAGCGCCGGGGCGGATAGCGTGCCCAGCACGATATAGGACGCCGTCACCGGCAGCCCCATGCCCAGGATCAAGGACGCCAGCGCGACCAGGATGATGGTGATCAGCAGGCTGCCACCCGCCCAGTCGGTGATCATCAGCGAGAAGGTGTTGCCGATCCCCGTGGTGGAGACGACATTGACGATCAGCCCGACGGTGATCAGCAGGATCGCCGTGGTGGTCATGTTGCGCACCCCGGCCAGCATCGCCTCGATGATGTCGCCGAGCTTCATCGGGTTCTTCGACAGCCACGAGGCCGCGATGACGGACAGGATCGCGATGCCGGCGGCGTAGGTCGGCGTGAAGCCGTAGATCAGTGCACCGACCAGCACGAACAGCGGTGCCAGATAGTGCCAGCCATCCTTGAGCACGTCCTTGAGGCGCGGGCCCTGCGGGTCATCCAGCGCCGTGGCGTCGGAGCGCTTGGCCTCGATGCGCACGAACATGGCGACAGACAGGAAGTAGAGCAGCGCTGGCAAGGCGGCCACGCCGACGATGGTCAGGTACGGCACCTGGGTATAGGACGCCATGATGAAGGCGCCCGCGCCCATCACCGGCGGCATCAGCTGGCCACCGGTGGAGGCGGCGGCCTCCACACCTGCCGCGAAGCGCGCCGGGAAGCCGGCACGCCGCATCAGCGGGATCGTGATCACGCCGGTGGAGACGGTGTTGGCGACACTGGAGCCGGAGACCGAGCCCATCAGGCCGGAGGCGAACACGGCCACGAAGCCCGGGCCACCCTTGAAGCGACCCGCCGCGCAGCGCGCCAGGTCGATGATGAAGTCACCCGCGCCGGACTTGACCAGGAAGGCGCCGAACAGGATGAACATGAACACGTAGGACCAGGAAATGCGCGCGATGGAGCCCAGCATCCCTTCGCCGCCGATGAAGCTTCTGAACAGCACCGTCTCCCAGGTCAGGCCCGGGAAGTTGAACACGCCACCGACATACTTGCCCCACCAGGCCACATAGGTCAGCGCGATCAGACACAGCACCGGGATGAACCAGCCGGTGGTGCGCCGCGCGAACTCGAGAATCAGCCCCACCGCGACAATGGAGACCACCCAGTCCGCGGGGGAGAACACGACCCCACGATCATAGAGCGCATCCTCGAAGCCGATCAGATAGAGACCGCAACCCAGTGCCGCCAGCCCCAGCATGACATCCACACCCAGCACCCAGCGCTTGGCACCATCACTGGACGGCGTCAGCATCGGGATGGTCAGCGCGCACAGCAGGCCGAACAGCCCGAAGTGCAACGCGCTCACCCACAGCTCCGACAGGGTCGAGATGGTGTTGAAGTACAGATGCGCCAGACAGATGACGATGGAAATCACGAACACGGCCCGCCCTAGCCAAGGCAGTTCCATGCGCCATGGCGCGGCTTCGACGGATTCATCGCGCACACCGGACAGGTCCGGCGCATCCGGCACGGCTTCAGTGGGACGAGAGGGCTCTGGCGAGCGGGAATCATGCATGGCGGTGCCTCAAGACGGGATCAGACAGCGATGGCGCGGCGGCGACGTGTGGCGTCAACCTGCGCCCGGGCTTGCGAGGAAATGCGGACTTGCTTCATCACTGACGTCGGTGACATCAGTGATGCATGGGCAGGCTTTGGCCTGGCAGAGGCTGGCTTGCGAAACGAAGGCGCAGCATGACGCCGGACCGGCACTGTCTTGTTGGACTGCACAGCCCTCACCGCGGCCATGGGCGCGCGATGAGGGCAGCGATGGAGCGGGCTCAGGGGTGGGTCAGTCGGCGATCAGACGCTCAGGGATCTCGATGCCCTGCTCCTTGAAGTAACGCACGGCACCCGGGTGCAGCGGCAGCGGCAGACCAGCGATGGCCTTGTCGAGTGCCATGGCCTTGGTGGCCGGGTGGATGTTGTTCAAGAACGGCAGGTTCTCGTACATGGTCTTGGTGATCTGGTAGACGTCTTCTTCGGAGACGTCATCACGTACCACGAGGATGTTCGGCTGGGCGATGGTGTTGATCGCCTTGTCCTGGCCCGGATAGGTGCCAGCGGCGATTTCATACGGTGTCCACAGCTCGAACTGGGAATTGACCTTGGCCAGCTGCTCTTCGGTGAAGTCCAGCGTGGTGATCTCGTCACCGAGGTTGGCGTAGGCACGCGTCACGGCGGAAGCCGGTGCGCCTGCCGGAATGTTCATGCCATCGATGTTGCCGTTCTGCATCGCGTCGGCACTCGGGCCATAGCCCATGTAGGCCAGATTCATCTTGTCGGCATCGATGCCCAGCTGCTCGAGAATGAAGCGACCCGAGCCCTCGGTGCCGGAGTTCTTCTTGCCGATGGAGAAGCTCTTGCCATAGAAGTTGGTCATGTCCTCGATGGTGCCGGTCTTGACCTCATCGTTGCGTGCCACGAAGTGCTCGACGTTCTGCCACAGCATCGAGATGCTGCGCAGGTCCTTGTGCGCCTTGTTGACCGGCGGAGTGCCATTCCATGCCCAGGCGCCATAGAGACCCTGGATGATGCCGAACTGGGCCTGGTTCTCTTCCATCAGCTTGAGGTTCTCGCCGGAGCCGGCGGAGGAGATCGCGGACACCGAGATGCCGGCGGTCGGCTCGAGCTTGACCTTGATCAGCGTGGAAAGCGCCACGCCGACGGGATAGAAGGTACCGCCGGTGGTCGCGGTACCCATGATGTACTTGCCTTCCGCCTGGGCTGCGGCACTGAGACCCAGAGAGGCAGCGATGGCGAGACCGAGGCCGGCCTTGAGGAACTGGCGCTTTTGCATGGAATGACTCCTTGGCGGGCCTGCCGGAACGCAGGCGAACCCTTATTGTTGGAATAGGCGAGACGTGGCGATAGCGGACGGGACAGCGAAGGTCAGGTCGTACTGCCCAGCCTTGAGTGAAGACTAGCAAGTGTCGAGCAGGGGCGGTATTTGGCGATGGGGGCATTGCGCCAACGGCAGGCCGGCATGGCGCAAACCGAAAAGTGGCAGGATTCTGCCGATCTGGTCACACTGGAGACATTCAGACACCCGGCCTGGGGACACCCGTGACGGCCCCGCCGGCAGACGGACCGGCAGATCAGCCGAGGCCATTCGGGCGCGCCAGCCCCGCGACGACGAGGAACGACAATGAATGATTTCACCCTGCACCCGCAGCTGGAGGCAGACACTCACTTCGTGGCCGATCTGGCATTGTGCAGCGTGCGCCTCATGAACGATGCGCGCTATCCCTGGTTGATGCTGGTGCCACGCCGTGCGGACATTCGCGAAGTCTATGAGCTGGACAGCCATTCCCAGCACCAGCTGTGGCACGAGACCACCCTGCTCGGCGAGCTGTTGATGCAGCTCAGTGACGGCGAAAAGCTCAATATCGGCACCCTGGGCAATGTCGTGTCACAGCTGCATGTACACGTGATCGCCCGCAGCAGCGATGATGCCACTTGGCCCGGGCCGGTCTGGGGAGTGGGACGCCCGAAGGCCTATGACAATGAAGCGCTCACCACGCTGATTGACACGCTACGCATGAAGATCGCCGAGCTGCCGACCTATTCCTTCTAGCGCCCGGTTCAGGCGCCAACGACAACGGGGCCCAGCGGGCCCCGTTGTCGTGATGGGAAGGAAAGCCAGTCAGCATGACATCACTCGGACGCCGAGTGCCGGACACTGGATCGCCAGGCACCTGTCATGTGCCTGCTTCTGGTGCCTCGACGGCGGGGCGCGGAGCCACCAGAGACGTGGCGGGAGCGGCACGCAGCGGGGACGGCGCGCTCTGCGCCGCGCGCCCGAACGGCGAGGCACCGCGTCCGGTGGGGGATTCCAGCGCCTTGAGGCTGCTGGCGACCAGCAAGGCCCCGAACACGCTGATGACGATCCCGCCGAGCAGCCCGATCACCGCGGCCCACGGCCACTGGCGAAGCGCTCCGCCCGCTTCGCGCTTGCCGGTCAGACGCGCCGTGCCCGCCGCCAGACGTCCGCTGGCCTTCATCAGCAGCGTGGCCATCGCCACGCTGCCCACCGTCAGCGCGGTGCCCAGTGACATCGCCAGCACCGCCAGTACCCCGCTGCCGACCAGATTCAGCGCCAGCGCGGCCAGCAATACCAGAATCGCGCCGGAACACGGCCGCAGGCCGATCGCCAGCACCGCCATGCCCATGGTGCGCCAGTCGCCGCTGGCCTGCTCCGCCGTCACGCCATGCGCATGGCCGCAACCGCAGACATGCCCGTGTGAATGATCGTGGCCGTGAGAGTGGTCGCGACCATGCGACGGCTCGAACGCCAGTCCCTGCATCGCTGGCGCTTCCTGTGTCGTCACGCTCTCCTCCATGCCAGTGGTGGCGGGCGACCTGAGTGCCCGCCACAACGCACGCGCGGCACGCCACAGCAGCAGCAGGCCCAACGCCAGTACGCCGACATGGCTGAGCAGAGTGACCTTCTCGACCTGCCCGAGCACCTCACGCCCGGCCCAGTCGAGCAGCCCCGCCCCCAGCCCCACCAGCACCAGCGCACTCACGCCCTGCAGCAAGGCCGCCAGCAGCGAGAGCCATAGCGCACGTCGCCGCGCGATGGGCTGGCTGGCCAGCAGCGTACTGATCACCACCTTGCCATGGCCGGGGCCCGCCGCATGCAGCACTCCGTAAGTGAAGGACAGCCCGATCAGCGCCCAGGGGGTGCCGGGGTGCGCGGCAAGATCGCTCATGGCGCGCCCGAGCGAGCGCTGAAAACGCGACTGTTCAGCGAAGATCCAGCCCAGCGCCTCACCCCAGGCCTGTACCAGACTCGGCCACAGGGCCATGCCCAGCACGATCAATCCGAATCCGAGGGCCAGCCAGCCGGCCAGGCGTCGCCCTCGCGAAGAGGCCGGCTTGAGCAGGCCATCACGCATGCCCTTGAGGCTTTTGACATCCCCAAGCCCGGTGGTGTCCTTGTGCTCATCGCTCATCGAGACGCCTCACAATGGACACTGCCGACATCGGCGAAATACTGGCCAAGATCCATCGGCGCGGTGGCATTGATATCCAGCATCGAGGCCTCGGCGACCTTCTGGGGATCCGGGTCTGCCTTGGCGATCTTCGCCGTACAGTCCATCGGCACCTGCTGCGAGGACAGCCCCTTGATCACCAGCCCTTCCTGGACGGCGATCGCATCCGGGTCATGCAGGATCTCGATGTAATAGGTGGGATCATAGATGCGATAACTGAGCGTATGGCCGGCCATCGGCACGGGTTCGGCCAGAGGAAGTTCCATCTGAAAGGCGACGCGCTCCCCCTTGAGCCAGGTGGTCTGGCGTGTCGCCTCTCCCAGCGCCACCGGCGCTCCGTCACGCTGAACATGGGTGTAATAATCGAACTGGGAAAGATTGGCGAGGATCTCGCTGCCCAGCGCATCCAGGCGCTGCTCCATGCTGGTATCGTCCTGCAGGGCGGCCAGCTCCTGCCGCAGCGTCAGGCTATAGAAGGGGTCCAGCAACCAGTACTGACGCAATGCCACCGCCCGCCCCTGATCATCCAGGCGCAGGGTCACGCGCAGATCCACCCAGCCATGCGGATGGGCAAGCGCCGGTTGACTGACCATCAACGACGCGATGGCCAACATGCCGACCCACGCCCCCGTCAGCAAGCGCAGGCAACGACGCCAGGCGCGCGGAAACGATCGCGCATCATCGCGATGATCAACAGCAAGGGGCATGCAGACACTCCGGAAAGGCGGATACGAAGAAAAGCGAATGGCAGGCGTGGTACATCGTCGTTACCTTATAACATTCGGGGGCACGAACCACCCCTTCGACGCCAGACCGACAATTTGATTCCCGAGCAGGCGCTCATTCCGATGCCCCGTCCGCACCATGACGAAAGTCATCACGCCGCAGTCCGTACTTGTGCATCTTGAGGTTGAGCGTCCGGCGCGGAAGGGCCAGTTCCTCCAGCACCTGGGCAATGTTGCCTCGGGCACGTGTCAGGGCCGCTCGAATCAGCGTCGCCTCGAACAACGCCACCTGCGCGGCAAGCCCGTCCGGGTCCTCTTCTCCCGCTTCCTGCCCGGTCGCCGGCGGCTCCTGCCCCTGTTCACCCAGCACGGTTCGCTGGCTGGCCAGCTGACGCAGCTGGGCAAGATTTCCGGGCCAGTCGGCCGCCATGAGGGTCGTCAGCTCGCCCCGGACGAAGGGCAGTTCAGGAACCTGATGAACGTCGGCGGCCTGGCGGCTGAAATGCGCCATCAACAACGGGATATCCTCGCGCCGCTCACGCAGTGATGGCGTGACCAGCTCGATCTCCGCCAGCGCGTGCCCCCGCGTCAGCCCCAGCGTGCCGGAGGCCACCAAGGCCTGGACACTGCACTCGGCGCTGAAGACCACCCGCGGCGCGCGACGTCCGCCCTCGGGCTGAGCGTTCAGCCAGGCGTCCAGCCACTGCCAATGCTCACGGCTCAGGACGTCGACGCCATGCAGCAACAGGGTATTCATCTCGGGAGCGGCCTGAAGAGCCTCATCAATCGCCTCGGACAATGCCGCGCCGCTCGACGCCGCCCCGCTCGACGCCATACCGACCAGAGCACGACATTCGACCTTCGCCAGCAACGCGGAGGCCGGCGATGTGCCGGCGCGCTGGGCCTCTCCCTCCGACGGCGCATGCTCGGCGAGTGCCAGCGCCGTGGTGGTCCGCCCGCTGCCCGACTCCCCCGTGATCCAGACGCGTGCCGGATGCCCCTTGAGCTCCAGTATCTGCTCGCGCAACTGACGTATCTTCGCGCTTTCACCACGTAGCAGACCGGCAAGCCCCCGCACGCTCAGGCGACGACGCAGCCGCTGGTTCTCATCGCTCAGCCGCCGGCCTGCCAGCGCCTGACGCAGCTTGAGCTCGAGCGCTTCCGGGTCAAAGGGTTTCTCGATGAAATCGCGCGCTCCGCCCTGCATGGCCGAGACCGCAGTGGCCACATCGCCATGCCCTGTCATCATCAGCACCGGCAGCTCCGGCGCCTCGAGCGTGAGCCGTGACAGCAGCGTCAGCCCATCCATGCCCGGCATGCGAATGTCACTGATCACCACGCTGACCGGCTCGCCGGCGGCCAGCGCTTCCAGCAAGGCCTCGGCCCGCGGGAAGCAGCGCAGGTTGAGGTCCGCAAGTTCCAGCCACTGAGACAGCGATTCCCGCACGGCCGGGTCGTCGTCCACCAGCCAGATGGGCGCCTCGCGGGTCAGCTCATGATCCTGAGTCAGGCGCTCATCGCCTGTCTCGAAGGCAGCATCACTCATGGTCAGGTGCCTCCGGGGTCAGTCGAGTGGGTGTCGGGCTGCCCGCGTCATCAGGGGGCGCGCACAGCCACAGTTCGAAGTTGGCACCGCCCAGCGCACCCGGCGGGACATCATCCGAAAGCCGCAGGACACCGCCCAGGTCACGTGCCATGCCATAGCTCAGAAAGAGCCCCATGCCCATGCCGTCACCCACTTCGCGGGTGGTGGTGAAGGGGTCGAACAGGGTGGCCCGCAATGCCGGGTCGATCCCGGGGCCATTGTCCTCGATGCGCAGGCAACCGCCGGGCCGCCCCTCGAGCCAGGCAACCTCAGGCCAGGCCTGCCAGCTCAGCCGGATACGGGCGCGCCCGCCCAGGGTGCCATCGCGCTGCTGACCCTCCAGCGCATCCACGGCATTGCGGATCAGGTTGGTGAGCAGCTGCTCGAGGCGCGCCTGCTCTCCTATCACCCGCACCTCTGGCATCAGTCCCTGCCGCTCGATCACGAGCCCCAGAAGCTCGCACCGCTCATCGAGCAGTTCCAGGGCGTACTCGATGCGAGGCACCAGTGCCAGTGGCGCTGGCGGCTGCTGACTGGCCGGCCGCACGAACACCCGCAACTGGCGGATCATGTCGCCCAGACGCTCGGCCAGTGCCGCGATACGCGTGAAATTGCCGCTCGCCGCTTCGGCGGCACGTGGCAGCAGCTCCGGGCGGGTCGTCGCCTGAGACACGCCACGCGTCAGCAACTTCCCGCCACTGGCGGCATAGGTGCGAATGCCGACCAGCGGCTGATTGAGTTCATGGGCAATGCCGGCAGCCATGGTGCCCAACGCCGCCAGCTTGCCCGCCTGCACCAGCTCGTCACGGGTGGCCTCAAGCTCGCGGGAGCGCTCGGCGACACGCTCCTCGAGACGCTCGTTGATCTCACGCATGACCACCGCCTCACGCCGGATGAGCCGCAGGCGCGCCTGACGCTCGCGCATCCAAAGCGCCAGCATGCCCAGCCCCAGCAGTACCGCCAGCCCGGCCAGCATGGTGTTGCGCGCCTGTATATAGAGAGGCCGCAGCGGCATCAGAAAGTGCAGCTGCCAGGCCAGCGGACCACTGAACAGCGACTCATCCAGATAGCGCTGGCCGACGGAAGTCGAGGAGCGGGAAGACGCCTCTCCCGCCCCCAGCACCAGACTGCCGTCTTCCAGCGAGCGCGCCAGCGGGGAGAGCGGCGCCCCACGAAATTGCTGCTGCGCCCGGATGTCGTCGAGAGCGGCGGGCGCGAGGGGTTCGAGAGTGCGGTATTTCCAGCTCCGCCGTGAGGCCAGCAGCACGACACGATTGGCATCGGCCAGCAGTACCGTTTCGCCGGCCTGGCGCCAGGTATCCTCCAGCGCCTCCAGCGAGACCTTGACCACCAGCACGCCCAGCGGCTGGCCGTCCGCCCCCGATACGGGCGCGGACACGAAGTAGCCGGGGCGCCCCGTGGTATTGCCCACCGCAAAGAATTCCCCGCGCCCGCCCGCCATCGCATCCAGAAAATAGGGCCGGTAGGCGTAGCGATGGCCCACGAAGCTGTCGGATTCATCGAAGTTGCTCGCGGCCAGCGTCACGCCGGAGGCATCCGTCAGGAAGATCGCGGCGGCGCCGGATTCCCGGGCCACACGCTGCAGGTGCCAGTCGAGACGATTGCCGGACTCGGCGACATCGGCCGTGTCATCGAAGGCGGCACGCACGCGCGGTTGTCGCGCCAGCATGGCGGGCAGCCACTGAAAGCGCGACAACTCCGCATTGAGGGTGCTGGCATAGAAGTGCAGCCGAGTGGCCGCATGCTGGCGTGCCTCACGCTCGCTGCGGGCGAACTCCCACTGCCAGAGCGCGAACAGCACCAGTACGCCGGCCAACAGGCTGGCGCCCAGTGCCAGCCAGGTCAGGCGCCGTCGTCGGTGCAGACTCAATCCCTCCGGGCGCAAGCGATCGGAAGATGCCCGATCACGCCCCGGGGCATGGCGCGATGTCATGGGGTGCTGGCGATCATGGCGTGCCGATCACCGGCACGGTACGTGCGTTCAGCGCCACTGCCACGTCCACCAGCAGGTTGTCGAGACGCCCCGGCGCGATCTCGGCGCCATTGCTGTCACCCGTCACGCTCAGACGAATCTGGCCGTTCACCTCACTCACCCAGGCGTCGAGGGTCAGCGGTGGTCTGGCGGCGTAGCTGGCATCCAGCCGCTCGAGATCCGGGTCTGCCCGCTCGATGATGAAGCCGCGCTCCGCAAGCGTGGTCATCAGCGTGACGAAGACCTGCCGGGAGGTCAGCGTGCCGCTGTCGGGCGCGATCACCGCGGTACGGGAGTCCGGCGCATGGGTCGGCTGTGTCATGCAGCCGCCCAGCGACAGCAGGGCGAGACAGGCCACCAGACGCAGGCAGCGAGAAAGGGAAGGATTCATCAGCGCACCTCTCGAGGATCACGGCCCGCCAGCGCGGCTTCCAGCTGACGTTCGATCTGTTGACAGCTCTCGCTGAGATTCTGTGGTCGGGCATCGATGACATACCCGCCCTGGTTGATGACCTGCTCATCACGGATCACGCGCACTCGCTCGTCCGGTGCCACCAGCGAGATGCGCTCGAAGCTGATCGGGTCGTCCCGATAGACGTCATTGCCCACCCCGACACCGATGCCACGCCCGGCGGCCACGCCGTAGCCCACCGAGAACCCGATGCGAGAGCCGAAGGGCCCCTCGATGGCCCCGAGCCCCGGTTGGTCGACCTTGCGCTCCCCGGTCACCAGGCCCAGCGACAGCTCACTTTCGCGCACCTTGTAGCCACGGGCCTCCACGACCTCGGCGGCGGCGCGCAGCCACTGATCGGCATCGCCCTGACGCGGGAAGATGCAGGCCGCAGGCAGCGCTTCGCTGTCATGGGCAGATAGCGGGTCCTGACTCGTCAGCGTGGAACAGCCGCTCAACAGCAGCAGGCCCGAGATGAGCAGCCCCGTGCGAGACACCGCTCCGGCCTGCGGCGTTCGAGCGCTTGCCTCGGTCCGAGAGGGAGCTAAGGAAAGTCGAGAGAACATGCGAACGTCTCCGGTCAGCCATCTGACTTGGCGATCCATCACGATTTTCATCCGCGAGATGGCGCAAAGCCACTAGACTGACACTTAAGCCTTGTAGGATTTGTGCATAACTATAGTATCAAGCAGTAAAGGGGCCTGAATGCAGACGGTCTCATCTTAGCTCGCCACCACGCCAACGCCTACCTCATGCATGTTCCCGGGCGACGGCCAGTACCGGCTGGCACGACGCCTGACCCGCGATGCGCCATGGCATCAGCGTGCCGGAGCGCTTTCGTCCCCATCGCATTTCCATGGCCTCATCATCGGTTACACATGGAAACGATATGGCGCGGACAACTCACGACGCCACAGGTTCAATAAGTTACCATTATCGTCGAACAGGCAATCAGGGAGAGAAATTTATGTCAGAAAATGCCGACCAACCTACGGTCGCGAAGATCAATCCGCCAGTCTTCTTCGGCTCCGCCGTGGTGATACTGGCGTTCGTGATCTTCACCGTATCCATGCCCGAGACGGCGAACGTGGTCTTCGGCCACGTCCAGACCTGGATCATCGATACCGTCGGCTGGTTCTACCTGCTGGCCATGGGGCTGTTCGTGGTCTTCACGCTGGGGCTCGCCTTCTCGAAATCCGGTGACATCAAGCTGGGGCCGGACCACTCCGAGCCGGACTTCAGCTACGGCTCCTGGTTCGCGATGCTGTTTTCCGCGGGCATGGGTATCGGCCTGATGTTCTATGGTGTCGCCGAACCGGTCTTCCACTTCACCGCACCGCCCGTGGGCGATGCCGGTACCGTGGAAGCCGCTCGCGAGGCCATGAAGACCACCTTCTTCCATTGGGGCATCCACGCCTGGGGCGTCTATGCCGTCGTGGCACTGGCGCTGGCCTACTTCAGCTTCCGCCACAACCTGCCGCTGCGCATCAGCTCCGCGCTGTACCCGCTGATCGGCAAGCGCATCCACGGCCCGATCGGTCATGCCGTCGACATCTTCGCCGTCTTCGGCACCATGTTCGGGGTGGCCACCTCGCTGGGTCTGGGGGTGCTGCAGGTCAGCTCCGGTCTGCATTATCTGTTCGATATCGACAACAGCCTGACCACCCAGGTCATCCTGATCGCCATCATCACCGGTCTGGCGACCATCTCCGTGGTCATGGGGCTGGACGGCGGCATCCGTCGTCTCTCCGAGCTGAACCTCGGTCTTGCGCTGGCATTGATGCTGTTCGTGCTGTGCGTTGGCCCGACCATCTTCCTGCTGCAGACCCTGATCCAGAACATCGGTGGCTACCTCAGCGAAGTGGTCGACAAGACCTTCAACATGTTCGCCTACATCCCGGAAGACGGCCCGTCCGAGTGGCTGGGTGGCTGGACCCTGTTCTACTGGGGCTGGTGGATCGCGTGGTCCCCGTTCGTCGGCATGTTCATCGCACGCGTCTCGCGTGGCCGTACCATCCGTGAATTCGTCTATGGCGTGCTGTTCGTGCCGATGGGCTTCACCTTCATGTGGCTGACCTTCTTCGGCGACAGTGCACTGCACCTGTTGATGACCGACGCCGCTGGCAATCTGGCCGAAGCCGTCTCTGCGGATGCCTCCGTGGCACTGTTCAAGTTCCTGGAACTGTTCCCGTTCGGTAGCGTGACCTCCCTGCTGGCCACGGTGCTGGTGGTGACCTTCTTCGTCACCTCCTCCGACTCCGGCTCATTGGTCATCGACATGCTGACCTCGAAGGAAGGCGATGAATCTCCGGTCTGGCAGCGCATCTTCTGGGCCGTGTCCGAAGGTTTCGTGGCCGTGGCGCTGCTGATGGCCGGGGGTCTCGGCGCACTGCAGACCGCCTCGCTGGCCTCTGCTCTGCCCTTCGCCATCATCCTGATGTTCGTCTGCTACGGCCTGCTCAAGGCGCTGCGTCTTGAAGGCGTCAAGCAGCGCTCCATGCAGCATCTCAGCAACACGCCGGGGCATACCGCCGGTGGTGCACGCAGCTGGCAGAAGCGCGTCCAGACCCTGGTCGAGACGCCGCAGCAGAAGAATGTCGAGCAGTATCTGTCGGATGTCGTGACGCCGGCGCTGTCGGATGTCGCCAAGGAGTTCGAGGCGCAGGGACTGGATGTGCGCGTCAACGACGAAGATGACCGCAGCTATCTGCAGGTCAGCCATGGCGACGAGATCGACTTCATCTATGGCGTACGTGTCCGCGAGTATGCGGCACCGGCCTTCGCGCTGCGCAACGTCAAGCGCAAGGGCACCAGTGACGTGGAGCGCCAGTACCGGGCCGAGGTCTTCCTGCGCGAAGGCGGCCAGACCTATGACCTGATGGGCTACACCAAGGAGCAGGTCATCGGTGATGTACTGGATCAGTACGAGAAGCACATGCACTTCCTGCACATGGCGCGCAACTGACGCCTGAGCGTTGCTGAAGTGATGACAGCTGCTGGTCTGGCTGTCGCAAAGGCCCCGCCCCGTGCGGGGCCTTTGCGTTTCTCACGGTCATGCCCCGGCAATGAACCGCGTGCTACCTTGCCGTGCCACCTTGAAAAGCGTCATCCTGAGCCGCATGTACCAGAAAGACGCTTGATCACGGATTCATCGTGAGGCACTGGATGGCTCAGTCATCCGATCATTCGCACCGGAACACGTCATAGCACCAGACGATCACGACGATGCAGCGAATTCGTTACTGCACGGCACCGTCACCCTCTACACTGGTGTCATCGACCCGGTTGCTCGGGCCTGGTGCCATGGGCTTGGCTTCATGAACCTGAGGCACTCGAAGGTAAGGGATATCGCCTGCTTGTCCTCAGTGCCCGCGCCCTGCCTCACCACGTATTCCAACCACATTTCACGTCGCCCATTCTCAAGGAGAGTCTTCATGTCCACCGATACCAATGCCATTGGCCTGCATACTTCCAGCGCAACCCAGCTGGCGGAGCACCTCAATGTGCTGCTGGCCAACTACCAGACCTTCTACATGAACGCGCGTGGCTATCACTGGAACGTGAAGGGCAACCAGTTCTTCGAGCTGCACGTGAAGTTCGAGGAAACCTACACCGACCTGCTGACCAAGGTCGACGAGATCGCCGAGCGCATCCTGACCCTGGGTCACGAGCCGATGCACGCCTACAGCGATTACGCTCGCGTGGCGACCATCAAGGAAGACACCCATGTCAGCGATGGCACCGCTTGCGTCAAGGGTCTGCTCACCGGCTACAAGTCCCTGATCGAGCTGCAGCGTGAAATCCTCTCCGTCGCCTCCGATGCCGACGATGAAGGGACTGCCTCGCTGGTCGGCGACTACATCCGCGAGCAGGAAAAGACGGTCTGGATGCTGTCCGCCTACCTGGGCGAGTGATTCTGACCAAGACACCATCGCGTGTCTGACACTGCCGCCAGCGTGATCGGCAGGCCGTGAACGCCGCCTTCTGTCCCGTGCTTGCGCGGTGTCCGGAAGGCGGCGTTTTCGTGGGTCGGACACCATTCGAGGGGCAGACTCGAGAAGAACTTGAGCTCGAGAAGGACTTGAGCCCGAGAAGAACTTGAGCTCGAGAAGCACTTGAGCAAGAGGCGCAGGACCATGCTCGGAAGCGCATCATCACGCGACACGCAGGGTGGCTGCCAATCAGGCAGGTTGATCAGGCGTCATACCAGGAGGGTTGCATGTCACTGCCGCTGACACGTCTGCTACGCAAGTTGCTGCATGTGGCTGCCAAGCCCATGCGCCATGCCCAGGGCAAGGATGGTTGCGTCATCCATGCCTATCGTGGCTATGGCTCACACAATGAAGCCTTTCTGATGGGCCGCATCTTCCAGCAGCCCGGCTCGCGCAGTCAGCTGGCGCCCGGGGCCGGGCGCGACCTGATGGATGTCGGCCGCCGTCTGCTGCGCTGGGGCAAGGGCGGCGTGGAGGTGGACGTCAGCCTTGGCGGCAACCAGACCACGGTCGTCACCGACCGCGATGGCTACTTCAGCGTCCACCTGCCTCTGCTGTCGCCCTTGGCAGATCAAGGCCAATGGCAGACGGCACGGATCACCGCCCGGCCGCCGAAGCAGGCCGCTGTCGAGGGCGAGGCCCAGGTCTACCTGCCACCGGCCAGTACCCGACTGGGCGTGATCAGCGATATCGACGACACCGTGATGTACACCGGTGTCGCCAACAAGCTCAAGATGCTCTATCGGCTGTTCATCGAATCCGCCGAGCGACGCACTGCCTTCCCGGGAGTCGCCGCGCTCTATCAGGCGCTCCACGAGGGCAGCGACGGTCAGCAGAGTCGCCCGCTGCTCTACGTCTCACGCGGCCCCTGGAGCATCTATGAGATGCTGGAGGTGTTCTTCCAGCACAACCGCATCCCGGTCGGCCCCATCCTGTTCCTGCGCGAATGGGGGCTGACGCTGCAGCGCCCCCTGCCCAAGCGCTCGGAAGACCACAAGCAGGCGCTGATCGAGAAGATGCTCGACCTGTATGACGAGATGCAGTTCCTGCTCATCGGAGACAGCGGTCAGCATGATCCGGAGGTCTATGCCGATGTCGTGCGCCGTTACCCGGGCCGCATCTGCGCCATCTACATTCGCCAGATCGGTGACTCCGAATCGCGCAAGGCAGAGCTGGCCACGCTGGGCGAGGAGCTCTCCGCACTGGGCTGCGACATGCTGTTGAGCACCGACAGCCTCGACATGGCGCATCATGCACACGCCAATGACTACATCGATGCCGCCAGTGTCGAGATGGTACGTGCCGAGATCGAGCATCAGCGCGCCGAAGAGCCTGTCTGACCCACGACGACACGCGATACGCACAACGCAAGACGGAGACCCTGAGGTCTCCGTCTTGCGTTGTGGCCAGCAGGCAAGATCAGGCGATACGTGAGCGAATCAGGTGATCCAGTGACAGACGCCCCGGGCCCTGCAGCACCAGTACCAGCAGACTGGACAGCCACAGACCGTGGGTTACCCAGGCTTCCGGGTAGACGAACAGCTGAATGGTCAATGTCATGCCGGCCAGACCCAGCGCGGCAAGGCGGGAGCCCAGGCCCAGCCACAGCATCAGCGGGAAGAGATGCTCGGCAATCGTGGCCAGATAGGCGGCCAGTACCGGCGGGACCAGCGGCAACGCGTATTCGTACTCGAACAGGAAGAAGGTGCTTTCCTTGAGCGCGAAGCCGTCGACCTTGGTCTGCGCTGACATGAAGAACACGGCGCCAATGACGATGCGCATCAGGATCAGCACGGCATCCATGCGCAGATTTTCCAGCCAGACGAACACGTTCAGGACTTGCCCCGCCACACCGGTACGGACCGCGGGCGTCGTGGATGACTCAAGGCTCATGATGAGGCCTCCTCAAGGATGCGCCAGTGCGCGAGAAAAAGGGGATGCGCCAGCTCGGCCCGGGTAGGTCGGCAGGAGACTGGCATGGACGAAAGATCATGGGGCAACACTAGTCCGGCGCGAGAAACACGCCACTTGCCAGCAGAGGGGCCAGCAGCTGCCCCAGGTCCTGCTCGGGATGGACATCCGCCAGCATGGCGGCCGCATCCGCGAGCGATTCACCCGCCAACAGCAGGTCGAGCAACCAGGCAGCCGCCTCTGACAGCACCGTCACCTGAACCTCCAGGACCGGACGGGTGATCAGCAGGTTCTCGGGCCGCGCGACATCCAGGCCTGCAAGGCTGGCTCCCTCATGCTGGTGGCGTTGCCAGACCTCGAAGATCGCATGCTCCAGGCGCAGCAGACCTGCCGCGGGATGAGGCAGGAAGGTCAATGCCATCACCGCCTCGGGTGACAGCTGCGCCAGCCTGGCCGGTGCCAGCACTTCAGCGTCGGCGCCGTGATAGGCCGTGAGACGCGCGGCCTCGAACCGCGCCAGATCCACCGCGTAGAACGGCAGCTGAGCGGCCGATGCCTGTCGATGCTCGACCAGCGTCGTCAGAGTCGTGTGCAAGGTCTCGGCAAGCCCCGCCCCGTACTCCATCATCAAGGGCGATTCCGGCAGGTGACGGCGTGAGTGATCATGCGCCAGCGCCGCGAAGAAGCGCTCGCCCACGACCTGACGCGTCACGGGATAGGCGTCCTGCAGCGCGGAGATCAGGCTGGCCCAGACATTGTTGCGATAGACGTCAAGACGCCCCTGATGTGCCGCCTCGATGCCCGGCAGATGACGGTCAGGCTGCTCAAGCGCCGTGATGAAGGCCCGCTGCCAGGCGAGAAGATCATGGTCAGTCATGGGGGCCGTTGGCGTGCTCATCGCGGACTCTCCACCTGAGGGCCAGAGGTCTGCGGAACCCGAGAGCCCTGCTGAACCAAGGCGCTCTGCAGAATCTGCTCGGCCCGAGCCGTCTGCCCCAGCAACACCTCCAGCGCCGGCACCTGGGTATCCCACTCGATCAGGGTCGGGCGCG
Organism: Cobetia sp. 14N.309.X.WAT.E.A4; assembly: GCF_030397495.1. Lineage (NCBI taxonomy): Bacteria > Pseudomonadati > Pseudomonadota > Gammaproteobacteria > Oceanospirillales > Halomonadaceae > Cobetia > Cobetia sp. 14N.309.X.WAT.E.A4. The sequence continues at coordinate 62,280 of NZ_JAPNXT010000002.1, read as the reverse complement.
GCCCGACTCGCTGGATGAAGTCGGCATACAGGGCCCATACCGCCTCGCAGACCGGCGCACCGTGATTGTCGATCAGCAGGCCTTCGCGCTCATCGACGACATGACCCGCCAGATGGATCTCGCCGACGGCCGCGGCCGGGATCGACTCAAGCCATGCCGCAGGATCGACACCGATGTTGTGCGCCGAGACGAAGACATTGTTGACGTCGATCAACAGTCCACAGCCGCTGCGCTCGACCAGTCGGGTCAGGAAATTCGTCTCGGGAATCAACTCCGCGCCCAGAGCCTGCGCATCAAAGCGCAGATAGTGTGCGGGATTCTCGATCAATACCTGGCGGCCCAGGCAGTCCTGCAGCCGCATCAGGTTATCGCTGACCCGTGCCAGCATCGCGTCGGTCAATGGCACCGGCAGCAGGTCGTTGTAGAAGTGGCCGCTATGGCCGGCCCAGGCCAGATGCTCTGACACACTGGTAGGCGGGTGACGCTCGCAGAGCGCTCGAAGGCGCGCCAGATGCGCGGCCTCCAGCGGACGATCCGATGCCAGCGACAGGCCGACACCATGGATCGACAGCGGATACTCCTGCAGCGCATCCAGCCGCGCATGGGGGGCTCCGCCTGCGCCCATGTAGTTCTCGGCATGAATCTCGAGGAACCCCAGCGCCGGCCGTGATGACATCAGCTCCCTGACATGCTGCGCCTTGAGGCTGATTCCCGTGGCCATGTCATCGAACGACGGCAAGGCCGTACCGAAATCCGGGCTGCGGGAGGTGGGGGATGACTCGTGCATGACGACCTCTCGATTCTGCGAGCGTCCGGCGGTGGGGTGAGACACCCGCCCACCGGACGTCAGGTTCGGGGGAGACCCGAGGCGTGATGCTTACTTGATCTCTTCCAGGCTGCCGGTGCCAGTGGGCGTTTCGATGGAGGTGCAGGTGCCTTCCGGGACCAGCTTCCAGGCATTGCCCTGATAATCGACGGTCGAAGTGCCGGCACAGGAGGTGCCCGGGCCTGCAGCGCAGTCATTCTCACCGGCCAGCGACACGCCATAGCACTTTTCCATGCCTGCGGCATGCGCCGGAATGGAGACCACGGCGGCAGACAGCGCTACGGCGGTACCGAGGGCGGAAGCCAGGGCGAAAGCGGTCTTGGCGGACTTGTTGGACTTGGTAGACATGGGCACATCTCCTGAGAAAACGCTCATTCATGAGCTGAAAGTTGTTCATTTGTCATTTTCGCCCCATTACCGCAGGCTCAAACCAACTTACGGGGAGGTCCGGAGAACGGATGCAGAAGATGTCGAATTTTTTGCATCACTCACGATATTTCCTTCCTCGCCGCGTCAGAACACGATAGTCCGAGCTTGCGTTGACCCTGCATCTCAAGAAAAACGGCCCTGCTAGAGGGCCGTCGAGAAAGAACAGGGAATACGAGAGATGGCATGCCACCGAGTGTCAGCCGGCAATGAGCGAGATGTGCCGGTTCACGGGGTGTCCCCTTGCCACTTGCGCTCCAGATGTTCCCAGCGCGATAGCGTGGCACCTTGAGCCTTGTCCGCCGTCGAGCCAGAGGCAGGCTCACTCTCACTCTCACTCTCACTCTCAGTCTCAGATTCAAGAGCAGCATCGGACTGCGATGTCGGGCCAGAGACCGGCCCCTGGTGATGCAGGGAGTCACGGGATTGACGCACCAGGGTCTCGGGCAACGGCTTCTTCATGCGCGCACCGAGCTCCAGCAGCTCCTCGGCACGGCTGATCAGGTTGCCGCGCCCGCTGGCCAGACGCTTCATGGCGGTATCGTGCGCCTCGCGGGTACGGCCCAGCTGGCTACCAAGCTCCTCGAGGGATTCGGCAAGTCCGCGGAACTTGTCGAGCAGCGCCCCGGCACGCTCACCGATCACGCGCGCATTGTCGTTCTGGCGCTCCAGACTCCACAGACTGGCCACGGTGCGCAGACTGGCCAGCAAGGTGGTCGGCGTCACCATCACCACGCCCTGGGTGAAGGCGTCCTGGAACAGGCTGTCGTCATGCTCGAAGGCCAGCGCGAAGGCGGGCTCCATCGGCAGGAACAGGAACACGAAATCCGGTGACCCCAGCCCCTCGATGGCAGGATAGTTGCGCCGCGCCAGTCCCGTGACGTGGCCGCGCACCGAGGTCAGATGCGCCCTCAGGGCTCGCGCCCGCGCCGTCTCATCCGCGGCATTGACGTAGTCGGTGTAGGCGCTCAACGAGACCTTGGCATCGATGATCAGATGCTTGTTGTCCGGCAGATAGACGATGGCATCCGGGCGCTGGCGCCCGCCTTCACCGCTGAAGGACACCTCACGCTTGAACTCGATCCCCTCTCGCAGGCCAGAGCGCTCGAGCACGGTCTCCAGAATCATCTCGCCCCAGTTGCCCTGCATCTTGCTGTCGCCCTTGAGCGCACGTGACAGATTGGCCGCTTCCTCGGTGATCTGGCGATTGAGTCCCGCCAGCTGGTCGAGCTGACTCTTGAGGCTGGTGCGTTCGCGTACCTCCTCGCCATGCAGCTGCTCGAGGCGCTGACGAAAGTCCCCGACCTGCTCGCGAAACGGCTTGAGCAACTGTTCGAGCTGGGCACCACTGGCGGCGGTGAAACGCTGCTGGCGCTCCTCGAACACCTTGCCTGCCAGCTGCTCGAATTCCTGACTCAGGCGTTCGCGGGAGTCGTTGAGCAGTGCCAGCTGCTCGGCGTGATGAGTGGCCTCCTGACGCTGACGCGTGACCAGCGAGGCATGCGTCTCGCGCAGCTCGGCGTAGCGCTCGGTCAATGTCTCGAGGCGCTCCTCACGCTCCAGCAGCTGGGCCTCCAGCACTTCCTGCTGGCGGGTCAGGCTGCGTGCCAGCGTCTGCTGTTCACTCAGCGCACGCGACTGTTCATCAAGCCGCCCCTGCAGCGATTCGCGCAGCGTGGCGAGCTGTTCCGTCAGCGCATCGCGCGCCTGGCGCGCCTCCTCCAGCGACTGGCTCAGATAGCGTTGCTGCTGCTCCGCCTGCTGCCCATCCAGTGCGGCACGCTGCTCGACCAGGGCCGCCCGCTGCTCGGCCTGTTGCTGTAGATCCCGCGCCTCTTCAAGCGTCTGCTGCAACGCCTGCCGGGTTTCGTCACTGCTCTCTTCGAGAGCGTGAAGCTGCTCGCGGGTTCGCCGCCAGCCCAACCCCAGGATCAACGACAGCATCAACAGCACGCCGACCAGCAACCACATCACGGCGGAAGATTCAGAAAGCAGAGGCATCGGGCACTCCATGGCCGGTGAAAACGCAGTGGGGTCACCCCCTTGAAAGTCAGTATCGCGCATCCATGTCTTGAGTGTCAGGGCACGAAAGGACGGGAATTCGCTGCATCAACGTGGGGCGCTCACCTCAGTGAGTAACGCATGCTGAGAGCAGAATTTTTCCCTTCTCTGCCCAACACGCTCGCAAGAGCCGAAGCACGGAAAGGAGATTTGCATGACACAGCAGACCGATCAGCAGACACGTCAACAACTGCAAGGTAAGCGCGTGGCCATTCTCGCGACCCATGGCTTCGAGGAATCCGAGCTCGCGGTGCCGCGCGCCGCACTGCAGGAGGCGGGCGTCGAGGTACACATCGTCTCGCCGGAGAAAGACGGCATTCGTGCCTGGGCCGAAACCGACTGGGGCGAGACCTACCAGGTCGACACCTCGCTCAGCGATGCCAGCGAACACGACTATCATGGCCTGGTGCTACCGGGCGGCCTGTTCAATCCCGATACCCTGCGCCAAGACGAGACCGCACTCAACTTCGTGCGCAGCTTCTTCCAGGCCCACAAGCCGGTGGCCGCCATCTGTCACGCGCCGTGGATCCTGATCAACGCCGGGGTGGTCGAAGGCCGCAAGATGACCTCCTTCCCCTCCGTCGCCCAGGACCTGCGAAACGCCGGTGCCGAGTGGCAGGACAGCGACGTCGTGTGTGACAGCGCGCTGGTCACCAGCCGCAAGCCGGATGACCTCGATGCCTTCAATGCCAAGCTGCTCGAGGAGCTCACCGAGGGCAAGCATCAGCATCAACACGCCTGATCTCGTCCCCGACGACAGCACCCGAAAACGCCCCTGCCCCCGCGGCAGGGGCGTTTTTTTGCGCTCTGCACCGCAGACTGACGCTCATCGAGGGAAAAGCATTTGCGAGCAAGCACTTACCTTGAGCGCCATAGAGCATGAAGGCCAGAAGATCACGACATGGACTCAGGGAGACGTCGACACATCAGAGAACGCTGTTCGTCAAAGTGTCCGCGACACGGTATCGTGTGAACAGGGATCAAGAAGGGTGACTATCCGACAACACGGGAGACCACCCCATGCACACCATCACAATGGCACCAGTCCTGCTGAGCCTGGGACTCATGCTGAGCCTCGCCATCCCCGGTGTCGTTGCCGCGGATGATCGTCATCGCTCACAGGGTCAGCAGCATCACGGCCGACAGACCATCGAGCGTCACAGCACGCCGCAAAGCCGCCATGAGGCGATCAAGCGCCGCCATCTGAGGATGTTCGACGAGCCGCGGGTGGAGCGCCATCACTCTCGCCACGACACACGTCACCGCATTCCCCAGCGCCGCTACTACCAACATGAGCGCTACGCGCCTCATCAGTATCGACAATACGATTCGCGCCGCCATGACCTGCGCCGCCGTCACGATGGCGTGAGCATCGGCTTCCCGGCGATACGCATCAATATCCACTGAGCTGACGCACTCTCGAAGTGCCCAGCCAGCGCCCCCGCAGGAAGCGCAACGAGAGCCTGATGCCCAGATACGACACCGCCCCCGCAGGCTACCTGCGGGGGCGGTGTCGTGGGGAGTCAATCGGCCCGGATCAGGCGTCGCGCGGCTCGGCAAGCGTCGTGATCAGTCCTTTGAGCACCTGCCAGAATTCCCCGACCGAGTCGACCTCGACGCGCTCGCTGGGTGAGTGCGCACCGCGAATCAAGGGGCCGAAGGAAATCATCTCGAGCTGGGGATACTTGGCCCCCAGGATGCCGCATTCCAGACCGGCATGGATGACCTTGATCTCCGGCGCGCGGCCGGTGACGCTCTCGTGCAGGCGGCAGAATCGCGCCAAAAGCTCCGCCTCAGGCTGCGGCTGCCAACCCGGGTAGGCATTCTCGGCCTGAGTGTGCGCCCCCAACAGGCCGAACAGCCCGCGGATGCGCTGCTCCATCATGGAGACCGCATCATCACGCAGCGAACGCACCAGGGCGCAGAGATGGAAACTCCCCTCACGCAGCTGGACCACGCCGAGATTATTGGAGGTTTCCACCACGCCTTCCACGGCTGCGCTCATGCGCTCCACGCCATAGGGCGCGGCATCCAGTACGGCGACAAGCCGCTGGGTATCCTCGACGGACAGGGCACTCTCGGCATTGCCGCGCGTCACGCTGAGGGTGACGTCCGGGTCCGTGTCACGCAGCTCATCGCGAATCTGCGCCTCGAATTCCGCCAGACGCTGGCGGGCTGCCGCGACACGCTCATCGAACAGCACCACGCCGACGGTCGCCTCGCGTGGCAGTGCATTGCGCAACGTACCGCCAGACCAGCTGACCAGACGCGGCGAGAATTCCGCCAGCGCCACCAGTGCCCGTGACATCAGGCGGTTGGCATTGCCGCGCCCACGATGGATGTCGAGCCCGGAATGTCCTCCGACCAGCCCGCCGATGGTGAGCTCAAGCTCCGCCTCGGCATCCTTCAGCGAGGACGTGGCGAATTCGTGCGCGACATTGATGTCCGCACCGCCAGCGCAACCGATATAGACCTGGCCACGGTCCTCCGAGTCCAGATTGAGCAGATAGCGCCCTTCCAGCCAGCCTTCGGCCAGATTCAATGCGCCGCCCATCGAGGTTTCTTCCTCGAGGGTGAACAACGCCTCCAGCGGACCATGCACCAGCATCTCGTCTTCCAGCACCGCCAGCGCCGCGGCGACGCCGAGGCCATTGTCGGCGCCCAGCGTCGTGCCGCGCGCCTTGAGCCAGCCATCCTCGAGATAGGTCTCGAGCGCATCACGGGTGAAGTCATGGCGGGAGTCGCTGGCCGCCTGGGCCACCATGTCGAGATGCCCCTGCAACACGATCCCCGGAGCGCTCTCATGGCCGGGGGTGGCCGCCTTGCGCAGACGCAGGTTGCCGAAATCGTCGCGGTCATGCGCGAGGCCGCGCGACTGCGCCCACTCAATCAGATGCTCAACCAGTGCCGCTTCATGCCCGGAAGGGCGCGGGATATTGCACAGGGTACGAAAATGACGCCAGACAATGGCGGGTTCCAACGTGTCGATATGCTCATTCATGGCGAAGTTTCCTGTTCTTGTCATCCCCGAGCATACGGAACCGTCCACGGCCATGGCTAGTGGTTGTCGGTGCCTGTCGATCAGTGACTGCGAATATGCAAGGATGAGATCTCTCGACACAGCCACGCTGTGCACTTCCAGCCCCTGACAACCGGAGCCCTCATGCCCCGCCGACTTCTGCTGTTATCCGTCCTTTCCGCCACTGCTGGCCTGCTGATGCTGAGCGGCTGCTCGCCGATTCCCGACATGCCGGGACCGATCGGCATCCCCGGCCTCTGATCAATGATCGCCGCCAGGCAGGGCACCGTGCGCCTCGACGAGACGCCCTGCCGCCGCACGACACCAGCGATCACGCGCCTTGCGCCCCACGATGCCCTGACGCTGGGCCCAGTCGATGAAGGCTGGTGCATCCTGGCCGGCCAGGGCCAGTGCGAGTCCGTGACGCGCGGCCTCATCCAGTCCGGATGAGCCGACGCACTGCTCATCCGGGGAGCCGTGGGCTTTCAGCGCGGCCTGCAGCCACGGCCGCACCAGGGCAAGACCTCCGCCACCGCGCCGATACCAGTCGAGTCGTTGCGGCCAGCCTTGAGCCGGTTGGCAGCCTTGAGCCAGTTGACCGCCCAGGGCGAGCCGCGATGCCAGCACGTCAGGCAGCCCGGCCAGCTCATGCGCCAGCAGGCTCGGCAGCAGATGCTGAAAGTCCTGATGCAGCGCCTCGAGCAAGGTATCTCCCGGCGAGGCCTCGCCTTCGTCATCGCATGACTCCCCCGTCGCCTTGCCCATCATCACCGCATGCTCGCCACTGGCCGCATCCCGCTTGAGCCCCATGCGCAGTGGCATGAAGCCCTGGGACAACCAGAAGGCCACCAGCCCCGCCTCGGCCCCGAAACTGGTGCCGAGACGAGTGACACCCGCCAGCCGTGCCTGCTGCTCCAGCGCATTGAGCAAGCGCGCCCCCTGCCCACGCCGCCACAGTGCGGGATGTATCGCGATGCGCAGAATCCGCCACCAGCGCGTCTCGGCGGCCGCCTGATGTCCGGCATGCGCCGCCAGAGACTGCGCCAGCAGATGCCCGCGCGGCCGCCGCTGACCTCGCCAGATATCCTCTGCCAGCGGTGCAGGAAACCCGCCCTCCTCGACAGCCGCCACGACGCCCAACCATGCCGGCTTGCCACTGACGGTCTCCTGATGGCGAATCGCCAGCAGCCTGAGCCCCGGGGTATCCAGCAGCTGCCGCAGGTCCGCCGGCGTGGTGCGGTAATGCGCCTGCACCAGCAGGCCGAACAGCGACTCCAGCATCGCTTCATCGCATGCCAGAGCGTCCCGATCCAGCACGACGACCTCACTGCCGGCCAGCCATTGCTCGGCATCGCTGCGATCCTCCATGACCGGCGCCAGCGTTGATGGCGGTGCCGAGAGCAACAACAGATCATCGGTCAGCGCCTCCAGCGGATCACCGGACGCCCAGCGGACAGGCGTGGTCATCTCAAGCGCCTGCCAGCCGGGGCATTGACGCTCGAGATGCTGGCGGAAACGCAGCTGGAACCCTCGCCCGGTACCTTCATAGCCATGGACGGTGGTGGCGAAGGCGATGCGCGGAAAATGCGCCAGAGACGCCTTGAGCAACGGGGTGGGGATGGCGGCTGCTTCATCGACGAACAAGCGCGGCAGTGGCCCCTCCGGGCAGGCAAGGCGGGCGGCGGCGATGGCGTCCGGCGCCAGGAAACGCAGCTCGCTCGCAACCTCCGCTCCATCAGCTGTCCGCCGGGCTTGCGCGGGGTGCACTGCCGGCACGCAAAGCCGAAAGGCATTGCCCTCGCGGCGTCCCCACGGCAGCAGCGCTGCCAGACGCGCGAAGACCGCGGCCACCGCCGCCGGCCGTGGCGCCGTCAGCCAGACACTTTCCCCCGCTGCCAGACAGCGTGCCGCGGCGATGCCCAGCGCGGCACTCTTGCCGCGGCCACGATCGGCACTGATCACCACCGGCTGGTTCGGGCGGAGCGCCGCCAGCGCGGCCACCACCTCGGCCTGATCTGACGTCAGGCAATCAGGGTCCGTGACCTCACCGACGCGGGTCGCTGCCTCCCCGGCGGGTGGCAGCGTCGGTAACGGTTCGCCCTGCGGCCAGTGCAGTACGCTGGCATCCGCCTGGAGACGCCGTGCCAGCCGCGCCAGATAGCGCGCCGCAAGCTGCTCACGCGCGAATGGCCAGTGCGCCAGACGCGCGTAGTCGCCATCCGGCGCTGGCGCTGGCTCGGCGTCGGCCCAGGCGGCAGGCGTCACCAGCACCAGCAGTCCTCCCGCCATCAGAGTGCCGGCCACGGCCCCGAAGGCATCGGGATCAAGACCACTCTGCGGATGTGCGGCATCGAAGACGACCAATGCCTGCTCGCCGCCCAGCTGAGTGGCAGCCTTGGCCATCGCCAGCGAGCGCACGTGTGTCCCGCCCGGCGTCGTGATCGCCTCCCCGGCCCCCAGCCACAGTGGAGCAGACTCACGCGCTGGCCACAGATCACAGATCGCCAGCGCAGCAGCGCAGGGATCACCGCTCGTGCCCTCTCCGCCGCTGATCCACAGACAGGCGCGCTGATGCCGCGCGAGCAGGCGCTCATGCAGTGTCCGGCACCAGGCATCGATGGCGGGAGGGTCCAATGGGGCGGGGTAACGTGAAGAAGTCGTCATCATGGCGCGCAGCATGCCGCATGGTGACGTGGCAGACCAGACATGGTGCTGGAATCCTCATGACGGGAGGCCAGGGGCCAGTCACGCCGGGCAGCCCTCTCTCTCAACGTCCTTTTATTTAAGTAATATCTCATATTTAAAAACACCCCGTTGCAAGATAGGCAACGCAGGCGGCGCAAGAATGAGAATGGTTATATTTATGCCTATCAGGATAATGAAGCTCCACTTCCCATTATTGCGAGCCATCCCCGATGCCACAGCGTCATTTCGTCACCACTACTCTGCCCCGCGCGCTCAAGCCTGCCCTGCTCGCCCTGAGCCTGGCGGCACCGTTCGTGGCGGGCCAGGCCTCGGCACTGGAATACCCGATCGGCACTCCGGTCAAGGAAGGCGGCATGGAAATCGCGGCCGTCTATCTGCAGCCAGTGGTGATGGCCCCGGCAGGCAAGCTGCCGGCCAATCAGGCCGACATCCATCTGGAAGCCGATATCCACGCACTGATGGAAAACGACAACGGCTTCGCGCCGGGCGACTGGATTCCCTATCTGGGCATTCACTACACCCTGACCAAGCAGGGCAGTGATACCCCGATCGAAGGCGATCTGGTGCCAATGATCGCCAACGACGGCACCCACTATGGCAAGAACGTCAAGCTGGATGGCCCGGGCAAGTACCACCTGACCTTCGACATCCAGCACCCGGACATGCCGCGTCACATCGACAAGGAAACCGGTGTCGCCGAGTGGCCGGACACCATCACCACCGATTACGACTTCGTGTATGCCGGTGTCGGCAAGAAAGGCGGCTACTGAGCACCAGCCTCTGCACGTGGCGGACATGACGGCGCCATTTCGTATCCGCCGGCATGTCCGCCCGCTGTCTCCAATGGCCGCCTGTGCTGAAAAGCGCTCGCGGCCATTGGTCGCTCTGCCGGCGACCCTCCATCCCTGGCACCTGGCACCCGCGAGTGCCACGTCCGAATGACCCTCCCTCGTGCCTCTGCCGAGTGCCTACCCCACTATCCCGGAGCCCATCATGCGCCTTCCTCGTCGTCGATCTGCCCGGCAGTCCGTCGCTGCGCTGCTGCCGACCCTCGCTCTGCTGCTGGCGGTACTGCTGCCGCGCGTGACGCTGGCCAGCGACATGCCGTCCTATGACCTGACGCTCACCAACGGCAAGCTCAGTCCCGAGGTGCTCAAGGTCAAGGCCGGCGAGAAATTCGTCATCCAGCTGCACAACGCGGGCAACACGCCCGCCGAATTCGAGAGCAATTCGCTGCGCAAGGAGAAGGTGCTGGCCCCGGGCGTGAAATCCTTCGTGGTGATCCACCCCTTGCGTGCCGGCAGCTACGACTACTTCGATGACTTCCACCTGCCGGATGCCCGCGGCAAGGTCGTCGCAGAAGACTGAGGCACAGGCACATGTCCGCCGTCACTCGTCTCGTCCCCTGCCGCGCCTGCCACCTCTTCCCTGTCAGGGCACGAACGGCATTGCCGATTCCTCACCCTGCCCGCTGTCCCCGAGAGTCCCGCCATGTTTGATCAGGTTCTGTTTATCGTCTGGCGCGAAAGCGTCGAAGCCATTCTCGTCATCGGCATCATGCATGCCTGGCTGGTGCAGTCGGGCACGCGCGCCGGGCTGCGCTACCTGTGGGGTGGGGTCGTTGCCGGTCTGGTGCTGGCCGGGCTGATGGGCGCGGCCCTGATGGGCGCCAACACCTGGCTGACCGGCACCGCCCAGGAAGTCTTCCAGGCGGCGCTGGTACTAATCGCCTGCCTGCTGATCACCCAGATGGTGCTCTGGATGCGGACCAAGGGCCGGACTCTCAAGGCAGAACTCGAGAGCGGCCTGGCCGAGGCCGTCTCCTCCGGCAGCTACTGGGGGGTCGCGGTACTGGTCGCCATCGCCGTGGCACGTGAAGGTGCGGAAACCGTCGTCTTCCTCTACGGCATGGGCGCCGCCAGCCTGCAGTCCGGTGGCATCGGCAGCTTCTCTCTCGCGGCCTTCATCGGTTTCGCGCTGGCAGTGGCGACCTTCACGGCCCTGCAGCTGGGTTCGCGCCTGTTCTCCTGGAAGCTGTTCTTCCGCGTCACGGAAGTCCTGCTGCTGCTGCTGGCCGCGTCATTGTTGATGTCAGGGCTTGAGCAGCTCATCGGCCTGGGCTATCTGCCGGCCGGTCTCGACCCGCTGTGGGATTCCAGCTGGCTGCTCGATGATGGCAGCGGTCTCGGTGGCCTGCTGGCGACCTTCGCCGGCTATCGCGCCTGGCCCGCCACCACCATGGTGCTGGGCTATGCCCTCTACTGGGTCATCGTCATCACTCTGATGAAGCGCCAGCGCAAGGTGGAGCGCAAGGATCAGCGCCAGCAGCTCACCGCCCGCGCGCGCAGCTGATGCCCGTCCCGCGCACTGCCCAGTGAGAGAAGAGGAAGCGTTCATGGCCCATTGCAGTACACACTCCGCACGCCCCGACGCACGGGCGGACATCATCGCCAGTGACGCCGGAGCCGGCGCCTCCCGAGCCACGCGTATCGCGCGTTTCGGCCAGGCGATGCAACAGCGGCGCGGCCTGATCCAGCTGATCCAGTGGCTGGTGGTGGGCATCTACGCCTTCCTGCTGGTGGTGCCGGCATTGCTGCCGCTGCCCGACTATCAGGCGCACATCCTCACCAATCTGACGGTGTTCGCCGAATTCGTGTTCTGGGGGCTGTGGTGGCCCTTCGTGCTGATCAGCATGGTGCTGATGGGCCGGGTGTGGTGCGGGGTCTTCTGCCCCGAGGGTACCCTGACGGAGGCCGCCAGCCGCATCGGGCTCGGCCGGCCGATTCCGGGCTGGATGCGCTGGGGAGGCTGGCCCTTCGTGGCCTTCCTGGGCACCACGCTCTACGGTCAGCTGGCCAGCGTCTATCAGTACCCGCTGGGCGCGCTGGTGGTACTGGGCGGCTCGACGGTGGCGGCGATCGTGGTCGGGCTGATCTACGGCAAGGGCACACGTGTCTGGTGCCGTCAGCTATGCCCGGTGAATGGCGTCTTCAATCTGCTGGCGCGCCTTTCGCCGACCCACTTCCGTACCGACCAGGCGCGCTGGAACGCCCACAACCGCGCCGTGCGCCAGGGCAATGCCGTGCGTACGCATGCGCCTGACTGCGCGCCATTGATTCCGCTCAAGCAGCTCGACAGTGCCGGCGACTGCCATGTCTGCGGGCGCTGCAGTGGCTACAAGGACGCGATGCAGCTGGAATGGCGGTCGCCGGGCGTGGAGCTGGTCGAACCGCCACAGCCGGTGCGTTTCACCCACTACTCGGTGCTGGTGTTCGGCCTGCTCGGCATCGCCATCGGCGCCTTCAGCTGGAGCGCCAGCCCGTGGTTCGTCGCGCTCAAGCAGCAGCTGGCCGTCTGGCTGATCGAGCATGACCTGATGTGGCCGCTGACCACCACCCTGCCCACCTGGATCCTGACCAACTACCCCGAGCACAACGATGTCTTCAATCTACTCGATGGCAGTCTGATCACGCTGTGGATCGTGGTGGGCGGCGGTCTGCTGGGCGCACTCACCAGCCTGCCGCTCTTGCTTGGCAACTGGCTGATGGGGGGCAAGGCGACGCTGTCACGCCTGTGGCATCTCTCGCTGAGCCTGATTCCTCTGGGCGGGCTCGGCGTGTTCCTCGGCCTCTCCGCCACCACCATGACGCTGCTGCGCGGTGACGGCATCAACCTCACCTGGGCCAATGATCTTCGCGCCGTGCTGCTGGCACTGGCCTGCCTGTGGGGCCTGCGACTGGCCTGGCGCATTACTGGCGAGCAGTACAACGGCGAGCAGCACAACGGCGAGCAGCGCAACGGCGAGCAGCGCAACGGCGAGCAGCGCAACGGCGAGCAGCGCAACGGTGGACGGCTCGCCGGCAACGCCGCACGACTGGTCGGCACGACAAGCGTCGCACTGGCCTGCCTGCCCGCGCTGGGGGTCTGGTACCTGATGTTCTGGGGCTGGTGAGACGCTGTCACCCGAAGGCTGAAACGACAAGACCCGCCATCAAGGCGGGTCTTTTGGTTGGCCGGGGCGGCGGTGACGCCACGCTAGTGAGCGCCGCCTTCGTCACTGCCCTCGCTCTCCGGGCGACGGAAGGCGATCACCACGACACTGCCCACCACATAGACCGCGCCCAGCCACAGGAAGATATTGTCGAAGGCCAGCACCTCGGCCTGAAGACTGATGCGCTGCGCGATCATCGCGACGCCCGCCTGCCAGGGGTCGGTCAGGCCCGAGAAGGTCACCTGATAGCTGGCCAGCTGGTCGATCACCACCTGGCGGCTCTGGTCGATGGAGCCGATCAGCTGGTTCCAGTGATAGTCCTCCCGCCAGTCGCGCACGGTATCGATCAGCGCCAGACCCACCGCGCCGCCCAGGTTGCGCATCACGTTGAACAGGCCACTGCCGTTGCCCAGTTCGTGCGGTGCCAGTCGTCCCATCGCCAGGCGTGACACCGACAGCAGCACCAGAATCTGGCCCACGCCACGGATGACCTGCGGCCAGAAGAACTCGTTGTAGCCCGAGCCCGACGTCAGATGGGCATTCATGCCGGTGCCGACACCGGTCAGCACCAGACCGATGAACATCATCAGACGCAGATCGATGAGATCGGAGAGCTTGCCCGACAGCGGTGCCATCAGGAACATCGCCACGCCCGCCACGAACATCACCTCGCCGATCTGCAGGCTCGAGAAGCCACGCACGCTGCCGAGGAACAGCGGCACCAGATAGACCAGCCCGTAGAGCACCACGCCCAGCCAGAAGCCGACCAGCGCGCCGAGCGCGAAGTTGCGATTCTTGAACACGCGCAGATCCACGATGGGGTTGTCAGCACTCAGCACGCGCCAGAAGAAGCCCACGCAGCTCAGCGCACAGACGATGGCCCACAGCAGAATGGGGGTGCTGGCGAACCAGTCATCTCCCGGCCCCTCCTCCAGCACGTATTCGAGGCTGCCGAGAAACACCGCCATCAACGACAGTCCCAGCGTGTCCAGACGCTTGAGCAGTCCGCGATCACCGCTGTCGATCTCCAGATTGCGCCACACCAGACTGGCCACGAGGATGCCCGGCAGCAGATTGGCCAGAAACAGCCAGTGCCAGCTGAAATACTCGGTCAGATAGCCACCGACGGTGGGACCGATGGACGGCGCCATGGTCGCCACCAGGCCGATCACCGCCTGAATGGTGCCCATCTTGCGCCGCGGGAAGATCGAGAAGCTCACGGCCTGGGTCAGCGGAATCATCGCCCCGCCCATGAAGCCCTGGACCGCACGCAGCACGATCAGCGCCTCAAGCGAGGTGGACAATGCACAGCCCAGACTCGCCAGCGTGAACCCCAGCGCCGAGACGGTCAGTACCACGCGGGTCGAGAAGATGCGCGCCAACATGCCCGAGAGCGGAATCATCACGATCTCGGCGATCAGATAGCTGGTCTGGATCCAGGAGACCTGCTCGGGACTGGCCGCCAGGCCCGCCTGGATCTCATTGAGCGAGCTGGCGACGATCTGGATATCCAGGATCGCCATGAACATGCCGAACACCGCCGCGATGAAGCCGATCTGCTGACGGCGCGACGGCATGTCACTGGCAGCACCAGCCGGGGCTGCGGTTGCCTCGGCCATGCTCACTGCGCTCCGTGTTCGGCGGTGGCCGCGACATCGGAGGCGGCCTGCACGCTATCAGGTGCCATGACTGGCGCGGTGACAGCCGCAGTGACAGGCGCGGTGACACTGGCCGCATAGGTGCCGGTCTCCGGCAGCTCACGGGTGTCGATGGACGGCACGACCGACAGCCCCGCCCGCAGGCGTGGCAATGCCGCTTCCGGGCCGGTCAGGCGGATACGCACCGGCACGCGCTGGACGATCTTGTTGAAGTTGCCGGTGGCATTGTCCGTCGGCAGCAGGCTGAACTCGGTGCCGGTCGCCGGCGCGAGGCTGTCCACCACCCCCTCGAACTCGATGTCCGGATAGGCATCCACCTCAAGGTGGACCGGCTGCCCGACTCGCATGCGCTCGGTCTGGGTTTCCTTGTAGTTGGCCACCACGTAGGCGCTTTCCACCGGCACCAGCTGCATCAGGGTCAGCGAGGCGCTGGCCATGGTGCCGACCTCGACACTGCGATTGCCGACCACGCCGTTCTGGGGCGCACGAATCGAGGTCTTCTCCAGCTGGTGGCGCGCGTAGGCGAGATCCGCCGCCGCTGACACCACTTCGGCGCGGGCCGAGTCCAGCTGTGCCTTGTAGACCTCGAGTTGCTGGCGCGCGGAGACCAGCGACGCCTGCTGCTGCGCGACGCTGGCCTCGGCGGTGCGCAGGGTCACCTGATCATCTTCAAGGGACTGCCGCGAGGCGTAGCTGCGGCTCTCAAGACTCCTTGAGCGCTTGAGATGCAGCGCGGCCTGATCGCGCTCGGCCTTGGCCGAGGCCAGGGCCGCCTTGGCCTCATCGATCTTCGCGCTCTGCAGATCCAGCTGACGCTCGGCCTGGACTTCCCCGGTGCGCGCCTTGTCGAGTGCGGCGCTCGCCTGATCCAGATTGGCCCTGGCATCCCCGTCGTCCAGCTGAACCAGCAACTGCCCTTTCTTCACTGGCTGGTTGTCATGCACCAGCATGCGCGTCACGCGCGCGGTGATCTCGGAACGCACCGGCACGCTGTCGGTCCGCACATAGGCATTGTCGGTCTCCTGCATGAAGCGCCCGACCTGCCACCACTCGACTCCCATCACGCCACCCGCGATCACGCCCGCCACCACGAGGAGCGCCACTGCGCCCTTGCCTGCCTTGTTCATACGGCGACTCTCTGTTGCTGCCTGTCAGTGCCAGGCAGGGAAAGCGTCTGACGGTGGCCGGCCTCGATGACGCAACGCCTGCGCTCGGGACTGCCATCTTGCACCGCCACTAAGTGTAATGAATACTACACTTCATTGAGCCACCCCCGACAGCGTCAACCGACAGCGTGCCTCGTTCGCAATATCGCAACCCTGACGGCGTCAGTCGGCCCCTTTCACCAGAGGACACAGACATGACGGACTCCCCTTCCTCGCAGAGTGCTCCGGACACCGCCACATCCCGCACCTCGCCGCGCGGGGAAGCCCGCCGCAGACGCCAGCGGGAAGTCGCCAGAGAACACTTCCTGCAAAATGGCTACGCCGCGACCAGCATCAACGAGATCGCACGGGAGGCCGGCGGATCACTGACGACGCTTTATCGGAATTTCGGCAACAAGGAGGGGCTGTTCCTCGCCGTGATGCAGCAGGAAGCACAGTCGGTATGGTCGGTGATGGATCACGAGGTCAATGAGGCACGTCGCGTCGACGAGGCCCTGGAACACTTCGGGATGGCGATGCTGACACTGGCCCTCGAACCACAGCTGATCCGGCTGTTTCGTGGCCTCGCCTTCGAGAGCGGCCGCAACCCGCAGCTCGGCAAGCTCTTCCTCGACAATGGCCCCAAGCTGACGCGCCAGCGGCTGGCTGGCTACCTGTCACGACAGGTGGCGGAGGGCCACTTGCCAGGCTCCGGCCTCGGGCAGGAACCGCTGGCCGCCGCCAACCTGCTGACCGGCATGCTGCTCAACCCGCTGCATGTCGATGCCCTGCTGGGCAGCTTCCCCGAACCGGCCGACCCGGAAAGCCTGCGACCACACGTCAGGCGCTGCGTGCGCGTCTTCATCGCGGGTTTCGGGGCCTGAACGCTGGGCCCCTGACAGCAAGACGCCGAGTCGACTGACTCGGCGTCTTCGTATGCAGGAGAAGTGGAGCGCGGGAAGCGATCAATGGCCGTCATCGCGGTAGGGAGGCTACGTCAGTCTTGCAGGCTGGCGTTCACGGCAGCGACGGCATCTTCGCCATCGCGGGTCGTCACGCCGGCAAGAAACTCCGCCAGACGCTCCGGGTGGGCGACGAGCCAGTCGTGCGCCACCTCATCGAGGTCACGCTCCTTCAGGCTGTAGTCGAGGATGAAGGCGCTCTGCTCATCGGAGCTGAAGACCAGCTGATCGAGAAAGCGCGTCAGGTTGGGATTGGCCTCGGCGTAGGCGGTCCGCACGACGGTCTTGACGTCACTGGCGCCGTTGTCAGGGCCGAAGACCGATTCCGGGTCTTCCAGGATATGGGTGTCGAATTCCGGCACCATCCAGTGCGGCGTCCAGCCGTAGAAGGCGATCCAGCGTTGCTCGCGCTCGGCGGCGCGCACTTCACTGAGCATCCCCGGCGTCGAGGATTCCATCGCATCCCAGTCACCCAGCCCATAGACATCGTCGTCGATGGCGCCGTTGAGCATGTCGCTGATGGTGGAGCCGCTTTCGATGGAGTAGATGGTCTCATCGAATTCATCGGCATGGGCGGCCAGGTCCGCCGCGCTGTGGATACCCGCGTCATAGACATAGCCCGGCACCGCGAAGCCCATCCGGGCACCGGTGACGTTGTTGCCGAGATCCGTGATCGCGCCGGCCGCCATGGCCGCGTCGTAGCTGTCCTTCTGGGCCGGCAGCCAGCCGGCGAGGAAGGCATCGCTGTCGCCGGTGGTCAGGGTGTTGTAACCGACGGTGGAGCTGACTTCCTGCCGCTCCACGTCATAGCCCATCGGGGCGAGAATCTGGGCGACGATCTCGCTCTTGACGCTGACACCGGGCCAGGGCGGCACGATGAGCGTCAAGGCGTCGTCCGTGTCCTGGGCAGAAGCCGCCAGCGGCGCCGTACTGAGCAGCAGTGCACCGAGCGTGAGGAGTCCGCGGCGGGTGCCGCGCAACGGGGAAGAGGTCAGGCAGGTCAGGGGTCGCTTCATCTTGTCGTTCCTTGTCAGCACCGGTCGCGCCGGGCCTTGTTATAGGGAGTGTCAAGCGGGGTCTTGCATGCCTTGCGCGACTGCAGCCGATGGCGCTGCCACCAGTTTCGGCAGGCCGCCAAAGGGCTCACGCCCCATCACGCGCGCAAGCATCGGGAGGAAATGCGCAAGCGGCAGGGTGTCGTATTCGGGGTCGAAGCTGGTCTGGTCCCACTCGTCACAGAAGCGCACGGTGCGCTCATAGGCAGGGTGGTGGGCGTAGGCATCACGTGCATGGCGGTCCTGGCCGAAGAATTCCCGGTAGTGATAGCCCTGGAACAGCTCGTGATGGCGAATCATCCAGACATTGAGCGGATCGATGAACGGTTCGAGGATACCCGCGGCGATCTCGGCATGATTGGCCGGTGCGAGATCATCGCCGATGTCGTGCAACAGCGCGCAGACCACCATCTCCTCATCGGCGCCGGCACGCAAGGCGCGGGTCGCCGTCTGCAGGCAGTGCTCGTAGCGATCCACCGGATAGCCATGGTGATCTCCCTGGAGGCGGCCCAGGTGGGCGATCACGCGCCGACAGGCATCGGACTGATACTCCCGGAAGTGCGCATCGATCAGCGCCCATTCGGCATGCGTGCTTTCCGCGAAGCTGCGAAAGCGCGCCTGGGTCATCGGGACGGTATCTTGCTGACTCATGCGGTGGCCTCCTCCCGGTTGTCCGGCTGACCGCTGAGCTGATCGGCAAGCTGGTCGGCCAGCAGCAGGCGGCGGCTGGCCGTGGAGTCGCGATCCACATAGCCCTGACGCATGTGGCGGATGCCGCCTTCCAGCTGGAAGGCGCTGCGACCATGGAACAGCCGGTAGTTGTCCATGATCAGCATCTGGCCCGGCGCCAGCTTGAGGTGCAGCGTGAAGTCGTCACCGGAAATCAGGCGGTAGAACGCCTGACGGGCCGCGTAGTAACGGCGCAGGGTCGCGCTCGGCAACGCCGGCACCCGCTCGGTACGATTGGAGAAGCGCACACGGGCCACCTGCCCCCGACTATCCAGCTCGATCAAGGGGCCTTCGCTCTCCAGCCGCGTGGTGGCATCGTGATAGCGGAATCCGGGCGTGACCTCGGTTAAGCAGGCAAAGGCCTCGGGGTCTTCACGACGCAGATGCTCCGCCGCGCTGAACCCATCCACCAGCGTACTGTCACCCCCCTGGGCGGCATTGCGCAGGCAGTGCAGCCAGATATAGCCGGGAATCGGATCGCGATAGGGGTTGTCGGTATGCGGCTCCAGCCCGCGCTGGGTCATGGTGAGGTCATAGGCGTTGGCGACGGATTTCACGTCGGCGATGCCGCCCCAGTTGGTGCGTCGCAGCGGCCCGATGCGATGGATCAGGCTCTGCATGCCATCTTCGTGATCCGGCACGCCACTGACCCGCACGAAGCCGAAGCGCTGCAACTGCTCGAGCATGTCCAGCAAGGCCGCGTCATCGTCCAGTGCTGCCGCGAAGTCAGCCTCGGGCAGCTGGGCGAGATCCCCCTTCCAGAAGGTCATGCCCTGGTAGGCCTGTGGCGCGCGACACTCCGCCAGCAGGGCCGACGACGAGACACTCACCGCGTGGCCGTCGCTGAAGGCCAGCGACAGCGTATCGCCGTCGAGCTGCGCCTCACTCAGGCGCAGATCCAGCGGCAGATCCGCCGCCTCGATCAGGCGCTGACCGGTCAGGGAATCGAGAGTCGCGTCATCAGGACTCCGCTCGCGCAGCCAGAGCGCCTCGAGGGTCAGATCACCCTCGGGGTGGCTCAGCTGCAGTTGTCGTCCGGAGTCTGTCAGGCAGACGGAAAGGGGGGCGCTGGGCACTCGATGTTCTCCACGGCTGGGGAGCGGCACGCTTGTTTTCCCTGGCAGGTGCCTGCTCTCGGGGGCGGGTCCGACTGGAATCTCTTCTACCTTAAGCCCCTACCGTCGAAGTGGTTTGAGGAAATTGGACATAGATTTGATGAAATTGGCCATATGTCGGACCAGCGAACGCGGCGCATCCGCGGAAACGAATCGGCAAGGCTTGGGAAGGAATGGCAGGCAGGCCCGGCAGCCATCGTGCGCCGGGGGTACGACAAGAGAACGAGGGCCGGGAGCCCCCATTCGACATCAGTCGGTCAGGTGCAGGACCTGACCGTTGAGCGCGCGCCCGGCACCACCGGCCAGGAAGCGCGCGCACTCCGCCACGGCATCCGGTCGGCTGCCCTCGGGACACAGCAGATTGGCGCGCACCCTGTCGGGGGCACGCAGCGCGAGGCGCTGGATCAACTCACCCAGCGCCGCCTGCGCCATGGCAGTGCCGTGATGCTCCTGCGAGGGCAGCGGCGAGGACAGCGGCGGCGCGACGGCCAGCAGGCGTCCACCGTGGCGCAACATGCGTGCACAGGCCGCCTTGAGCAAGGCGCCGGGCCCGGCGACCTGCGCGACCAGACACGCCTCCAGCGACTGCCCGGCCACGGCCTGCGGCGGCATGCAGACCAGCACGTCGAGACGGCCGAGACGCGCCACCAGCACCTCGAAACAGCCCTCGCCCACCACCTGACCGAAGCGATCCGACTGCTCGCCGCCCAGCGCGTCCAGCACGCGCTCGAGATCCGTCTGCGCGGTGCTCATCAGGGCGATGATGGCACCATCTTCCAGGAAGGTGCGCGCCATGGCTTCCAGCCATTCCCCCTGCCCCGCAATCAATACCCTGCGTCGTGGCAGCATCTCGTTCTCCCTGATGGATCGCTCTGCCGATCACGGCGGATCTGTGGCACATCACCTCCCTGTGATGCCCCTCGCCCTGCTGACTACCTTCCACGGCGTGGCGGTGTCACGGCGCCGATGTCACGCCCGCACTCTGCCCGCACCCTGCCCGCACCCTGCCCGCACCCTGCCCGCACTCAGGGCATCAGCCCCGGCAACCACAGCACCAGCGCGGGGAACAGCATGCACAGGATCAACCCCGCCAGCTGCAGGCCAACGAAGGGCAGAATCGAGCGATAGATGGTGCCGATGGAGACCTGCCCGGCGGTGATGCCCTTGAGATAGAACAATGCGTAGCCGAAGGGGGGCGTCAGGAAACTCGTCTGCAGGTTGATGGCGACCAGAATCGCGAACCATACCAGCAGCCCCTGGCCGGACAGCCCGAGCCCGAAGTCCAGCGCCTCGACCACCGGCGCCACCAGCGGCAGCACCACGAAGCTGATCTCGATCCACTCCAGGAAGAAGCCGAGCACGAAGATCAGCCCCATCAGCAGCAACAGCAGGCCGTAGGGACCCAGGCCGGTGCCGGTGATGACATCCTCGATCAGATAGTCGCCGCCAAGGCGCTTGAAGACCACCGAGAAGCAGGTCGCGCCGATGACGACGAACAGGATCATCGCGCTGGTCCGCGAGGTATCGCGCAGCGTGTTGCGCAGGGTGTCGAAGGACAGCCCGCCCATCACCAGCGCCAGCAGCAGACTGCCGCCCGCGCCGATGGCCGCGGCCTCGGTGGGCGTGGCGATACCGGTCATGATCGAGCCCAGCACCGCGACGATCAGCACCATCGGGCCGAGCAGATCGCGCAGCAGCGCCAGCGGCAGCGGCGTCTTGTCGGTGCCGAGCAGCGACTGGTCCGGCAGCGGTGCCCAGTCCGGGCGCAGCTTGGCGGTGATCAGCAGATAGGTCACGTAGAGCGCGCCGAGCATCAGCCCCGGAATCAGCGCCGCCTTGAACAGTGCCCCCACCGAGATCTGCAGGATGGAGCCCATCAGCACCAGCATGATCGAGGGCGGAATCAGGATGCCCAGGGTGCCGGAGGCCGCGATCACGCCACAGGCCATCTCGGCCTTGTAGCCCTGCCCCAGCATCACCGGCAGCGCCAGTAGGCCCAGCATGACCACCGAGGCACCGATGATGCCGGTACTGGCGGCCATCACCACGCCCAATAGCGCCACCGAGACGGCCAGACCACCATGCACGCGACCGAACAGGCGCTGCAGCGTCATCAACAGATTGCGCGCCACCCCGGAGCTTTCCAGCATCAGCCCCATGAACACGAACAGCGGAATCGCGATCAGCAGCCAGTTCTCGATCACCCCGCCGAAGATGCGCGAGCCGACGGTGCCGAGAAACGGCAGCGGAATGTCACCGATGAAGGCGAACAGGATACCCAGCCCGCCGAGCAGGAAGGCTACCGGGTAGCCGGAGAAGATACCGATCAGAAGTGCCACCACCATGGTGATGGGCAAGGCGTATTCAGCGAGCATCGTCATGGCTCCCGTCTGCTTGATCCTTGGGTGCCGTCGTGCCGGCCGTCTCGTGTGCAGCGGTGTCCTGCGTCTTGCCTGCCTGAGGTGCAAGGCCGGCAAGACTGGCAATCTCGTGGTCCTTCAGGCGCTCAGGAGTGCGCGCCGGGTCGAACAGACAGGCCAGATTCTCGAAGATCTGCCCGAGTGCGCCGAGGGCGAGAAACACCAGTCCCGTCGGCAGCATCGCCTTGATCAGATACCGGTCCACCAGCCCGCCATAGTTGGACTTCTCGCCGGACATGTAGGACATGGTGACGAAGTGCTTGGACAGCCAGGCGATCAGCAGGCAGAAGGGAATCAGCATGATGAGGTGGCCGAGGATATCGACCACGGCGCGTCCACGCGGCGAGAGGCGCTGGTAGAACAGATCGACCCGCACATGCGTGTCGCTGTGCAAGGCATAGGTGCCACCGAACAGCGTCAGCAGGCCGAACAGATGCCATTGAAGCTCGGTGACGGAATTGATGGTGATCGCGGTGCCGAACAGCAGCACGTCAGGCGACCCCCAGTTGGCGATTTCATTGATGCCCAGGGCGTTGAGCGTGACGGTGGTGAGCACGGCCAGGATGATCGCCAGACCCAACCAGCTGGTCAGGCGACCCACCCATAGCCCCAGGCCGACCAGCGGTCGGCCCAGGGCGTCACACACCGCCCCGCCCTGTGCCCGCCAGGGCGCAAGGCGGGGGTCGGTCATTGGGCGCTACCCTCCTCAGCGTCACCGGCCTGCTTCATGGCCATCGGCTGCGGCATGGCCTGCAGCTCGTACCATTCGTCGATCAGTGCGGCATGCTTCATCAGCGAATCGTAGGCCTTGGCGAAGTCAGGATTGGTCTGCTTCTCTTCTTCCAGCACTTCCCCCCATGCCTTCTGCAGCGCGGTCATCACCGGTTCCGGGAAGCGCTTGACCTCGACACCCTTGGCTTCGAGCTCATGGATCGCACGTACCTGAGCCGGCGGCGCTTCGGCCATCGCCCATTGCAGGGTCGCGCGGCAGGCGGTCTGGAACTGTGCCTTGCGCTGGTCACTGTAGCTGTCCCACACCTGCTGGTTGATCAACAGCGAGAACCAGCTGGCGCTCTGGTGCCAACCCGGGAAGTAGTAGTACTTGGCGACTTCATTGAAGCCCATCGCCTGATCGACCTGCGGCACCGAGAACTCGGTGGCATCGACACGGCCACGCTCCAGTGCAAGATAGATCTCGCTGCCCGGTACCAGCTGGGTGGAAGCGCCCAGCTTGTTGAGCACCTTGGCGCCGAGGCCCGAGATGCGCATCGACAGGCCCTTGAAGTCATCCGGCGAATTGATTTCCTTGTTGTACCAGCCGCCCGTCTCCTGCGGGGAGATGAAGCACGGCAGCACCTTCACGCCGTAGGGGTCATAGGCGGCCTGGATCAGCTCGGTGCCCTCACCGGCCCACATCCATGACATGAAGGCTTCCGGGCTCGGGCCGAACGGCAGCGCCCCGTAGAGGTTGGTGATCGGCACCGTGCCGGCCCAATAGCCCATCCAGTCCCAACCGGCCTGGATCGCGCCGGAAGAGACGGAGTTGAAGACTTCGAAGGCCGGCACCAGATCGCCCGGCTCATGCACGCGCAGGCCGACTTCACCGCCGGTGGCGCTCTTGAGTTCCTCGGACAGACGCACGGCCCCGGCGCCCAGGAAGTTCTTGGTCGAGAAGGTACTGGCGACGTCGAGCTGCTTCGGCCCTTCCGCCTGAGCAGGTGCGGCGGCCATCAAGGTGGTGGTGGCGACGGCCGCCGCGATGGCGGCTCCGAGGCGCAGGCGACGAGTCGGCGTCGTGTGACGCGGCGTGGCGTGATGCAACATGGCACGGCTCCCTGATTTGTTGTTGTACTGGCTGGTCGTACGGCTCGATGCTTTCTGGCGATAAGGCACGCAACAAGCTGACGCTTACGTCAACTTACCCATTGACAACGCAAGCGCCTGACCACGCCACAACAATTCCAATGATTTCAGAGAGCTACGAGAGCCAATCACGCACGTGTAGCCGCACGATGTCCTCGATGCCGCCATCCACGCTCGGCAGCGTCCGGAAAGCCGGACACGCGGGTCGCCAAGGCTGCGACCAAGGTCGCGCGCTGACATGAATTCGGTCTACGACTCCAGTCGAATATGCCGATAGTGGAAGGCAGACCCCATGCGGGCAGGCACGGCGTGGGGTGGCGAGACACGCAAAGCGTCCGGAATTCCGGTCATTGACCGAGTTTCCGGACGCTTTGCCCCCACGTCTGTGGCGGGAAGGTGAAACCACTCTCGATCAGGGCGTTTCGGCCAACAGGCCATGACGGTTGAGCTTCTCGTAGAGCGAGGACTTGGCGATGCCGAGCTGACGGGCGGCGCGGGTGCGATTGCCCTCGGCGGCAGACAGGGCGGCCTCAATCAGGCGTCGCTCGGTCTGCGCCATCGCCTCACGCAGCGAGCCGGTTGCCACTGGCGTGTCGGAAGCAGCAAGCACGTCTGAATCCGAGGGGGGTGTGGATAATTCAGTCCGGCGGGCATCGCCATGCCGCGCATCGCCATGCCGGGCACCGATAGCATCCGGCAGATCGGTCGGCTGGATATGGCTGCCGCCCAGATAGAAGGCGGCTTCGAGGACGTTTTCCAGCTCGCGCACGTTGCCGGGCCAGTGATGGGCACACAGGCGCTCCAACGCGGCCTCGGAGAGTATCGGCGGACGACGGCCACTACGACGCGCCAGACGTGACAGCAGATGCGTGGCCAGGGTCGGCAGGTCGTCACGGCGCTCGCGCAGCGGCGGCACCTGCAGTGGCACCACGTTGATGCGATAGAAGAGGTCTTCGCGGAATTCGCCGCTCTCGACCAGCGCCTCCAGCGGGCGGTGCGTGGCGGCGATGACTCGTACATCGACGGTGACCAGCCGTGTCGCGCCGACCGCCTCGACCTCGCGGTCCTGCAGCACGCGCAGCAACTTGGCCTGCATCGCCAGCGGCATGTCGCCGACCTCATCGAGAAACAGCGTGCCGCCATCCGCGAGCTGGAACTTGCCGGGCTTGCCGCCTCGCCTCGCGCCGGTGAACGCGCCTTCCTCATAGCCGAACAGCTCCGCCTCCAGCAGCGCTTCGGGAATCGCCGCGCAGTTGAGCTTGATGAAGGGCCCCTTGGCACGCGCCGAGCTGCGATGCAGCGCATGGGCATACAGCTCCTTGCCGGTACCGGACTCGCCACGGATCAATACCGAGGCGCCGCCGGGGGCGATCTTGCGTACCTTGCTGGCCAGCTCCCGCATCGCGGGCGAATCCCCGATGATGTCACTCAACTGCCAGCGCGCGCCGTTGGGGGTTTCCAGCGCCTGACGGTAGTAGTCCACCTCCGCCTCCAGCGCCTGGACCTGAGCATTCACCTGCCGCCATTCCCAGGTGTCGTGATAGAGCACCGAGCCGATGGCGCCGATCAGCTCGCCATCGCGGAAGATGGGGTAACGGTGGGCAATCATGTGGTGGCCACGAATCAACTGCAGCTGGGCCAGCTCCGCGCGTCCGCTTTCCAGCACCTCATGCATGCGGGTGTTCTCGATCACCTCGCTGACATCGCGCCCCAGCACCTCGCTGGCCTCCACCCCGAGAAACTCGGCATAGGGGGCGTTCAGAAACTGGATACCGCCCTGGGCATCCACCACCACCACCCACTCCTCCACCGCATCCATCGCGGCTCGCAGCAACTCGCGACGCGCCCGCTCGACATGAATCGAGGTGGCAGGTGAATCGTTGCGCAGCGGAGCAGCCGCCTTCGCTCCACCCGCCGCGCCTGACACTGGCATCTGCTGAGCCATCACCGACTCTCCCTTGGCGTGTCCGGTCATCGTGGGTAGCCGTCATGCTGCCACCAACACCCGCCGGATCTGATTGTTGTGTGCCGCGCCATTCCGCGGCCAGCGTCCGGAAAACCGGACACCACCCACAGCATCGGCCTACTGCCGCCAGGGATCAACGTAGCCAGTGGTCGTAGACAGCTACACATATTGATTAAAACCACCGAAAACCTATATTCAAAAGACGCCACTAATAAAGAGAAGGTAATGAATAGAATTTTTGGCAGAGGTCCAAATTCACAACATAATGCTTGCGTTGGTAATAATGGGCAGCCAGATGCAATTGATTATGCTAAAGGGTATTCAACTGCTGCAAAGATGCTAATAGATACTTATCTAGAAAATAGTACATCTATCTTCCAAGACCAACTTGTTTACCCTATTTGCTTTAATATGCGACACTCAATAGAGATAATACTAAAAAATGAAATCTATAGATCGATCGAAATAAATAGAATCAAAGGAATTGAAGTTCATTTCAACAACAATAAATCCCACGACATTAATATAATATGGGAGTTCTTGTTTACGTATTTAATAATGTTAGACAGGCAATACAAGCCAATTCTAAATACGCTTAAACCGTTAATAAATGAGATTGGTAGCGTAGACCCCACTGGCCAGACATTTCGGTACCCCGAAAATGTCGACGGACACAGACATCTAGTGAAAGTTAGCCTTATCAACATTGAGCGACTAAAAATTAATTTTGAAATCATTGAAAAACTTTTAACAAGATTAGTAAGTCTTAGCGATACGGTTTTCAGTGACTATAAAACCAATACATATACTAGAAATTTATCAAGAAATGATATAAGGGATATATCAACAAGGCTACCCCCTAAATACAGCTGGCCAAGCACACAACTTACTGAAGCAAAATATGAGATAATAAGAAACTACAAGATAAGCAATACTGAATATAAAAAAATGCCTGCAAATAATTCAATCACACCATGAGTTTAGCGCAAATATTGGCTTGGAGCTTGAGCTTGACAGCCTATCTGAGAACGACATTAACCAACTATGTAAAACTTGGAGAGAAACGCATGGAAACACATCACCCCAATCCCGAAATAGAATAATTACCACACAAGAACTGCGCAAAGAGATTGACGCAGGCTCTAATAGAGGTGAGGTCTTTGAAGCTTTCAAAGAAACTTTAACTATAGATAAAGTTGTGGAAATAGAGTCGCTATTTTATTTTGGGTACGAATTAGATTACAGCGAAAAATACTTAGAGAAAGTAGAACGTCTTTTTAGTGAATACACTATAAGAGCCAGTGAAGAACACGACTTACTTGAAATAGCTATCTCTGAAATCTTGGACAAAGTAAATGCTCTAGAAAATATTAAAAAATCTCTCTGCTTCTTAAACCAGACCAAATTGGCCAATACTATAAACACAACCAAATAAAAACCCCGCCGAAGCGGGGTTTTTGTTATTGCTTAAAGAGTCCGTCGCATTAATGCGCTTCTTCCCAGTTATCGCCTTGCTCGACTTCGACGAGCAGCGGGACATCGAGGGAGGCGGCGTTCTGCATGCGCTGGGCGACGTCTTTCATGAAGTCTTCGACCTGCGCTTCAGCGACTTCGAAGACGAGTTCATCGTGTACCTGCATGACCATCATGGCGTCATACGCCTTGTCACCGTCATTGCCCGCCAGCCAGGCGTCCACGTCGATCATGGCGCGCTTGATGATGTCGGCGGCGCTGCCTTGCATCGGGGCGTTGATGGCGGTGCGCTCGGCGGCGCTACGACGCGCGTGATTGCGCGAGCCGATTTCCGGCAGGTAGAGACGACGGCCGAAGATGGTCTCGACATAGCCCTGCTCGGCGGCGAGGTGGCGAGTGTCTTCCATGTAGGTGGCGACGCCCGGATAGCGCTCGAAGTAGCGTTCGATGTAGGTCTTGGCCTGGCCGGGGTCGATATCCAGCTGACGCGAGAGGCCCCAGGCGGACATGCCGTAGATCAGTCCGAAGTTGATGGCCTTGGCGCTGCGACGCTGGTCACTGCTGACACGCGATTCCTCGGTGCCGAAGACTTCCGCGGCGGTGGCGGCGTGCACGTCACGGTTGTCGGCGAAGGCCGAGAGCAGCCCCTTGTCACCGGAGAGGTGCGCCATGATGCGCAGCTCGATCTGCGAGTAATCCGCCGCGACGATGCGATAGCCGGGGCGTGCAATGAAGGCCTGACGAATACGACGGCCCTCCTCGCTGCGCACCGGGATGTTCTGCAGGTTCGGATCGGAAGACGACAGACGCCCGGTGGCGGTGACGGCCTGATGGTAGCTGGTGTGCAGGCGGCGCGTGGTCGGGTTGACCAGCTGCGGCAGCTTGTCGGTATAGGTGCTCTTGAGCTTGGTCATGCCACGGTGACGCATGATCAGCTTGGGCAGCGGGTAGTCCAGCGCCAGCTCCTCAAGCACGGCTTCGGCGGTGGACGGCGCGCCCTTGGGGGTCTTCTTCTTGACCGGCAGCTTCTGCTCCTCGAAGAGGATCTCGCCCAGCTGCTTGGGTGAGGAGAGGTTGAACTCGCGGCCCGCCAGCTCGAAGGCCTGCTTCTCGATGTCGTGGATCTGCTCGGTCAGCTCACGCGTCTGGGCGTGCAGGCGCTCGGGGTCGATCGCGACGCCGTTGCGCTCGATGCGCGCCAGTACCGGAATCAGCGGATATTCGTAATCACGCAGCACCTCACCCAGACGCCCCAGTTTCTCGATGCGCGGCATCAGCAGCGCGGCGAGGCGCAGGGTGATGTCGACATCCTCGCAGGCATACGGCATCGCCTCTTCCAGCGCGATCTGGTCGAACGTCAGCTGCTTGGCGCCCTTGCCGGCGATGTCGGTGAAGCTGATGGTGCTCTCGCCCAGGTACTTGAGCGCCAGCGAGTCCATGTCGTGACGGGTCGCGGTGGAGTTGAGCACGTAAGACATCAGCATGGTGTCGGCCAGCGGACCGGCCACCGCGATGTCATAGCGCGCCAGCACCTCGATGTCGTACTTGAGGTTCTGGCCGATCTTGGTGATGGCGCCATCGGCCAGAATCGGCGTCAGCGCCTCCAGCACGACCTTGCGCTCCAGCTGCGCAGGGGCATCCAGATAGCTGTGGGCGACGGGGATGTAGACGGCCTCGCCGACCTCCAGCGCCATGCCGATGCCGACGATCTCGGCTTCCATGTAGTTGAGGCTGGTGGTCTCGAGGTCGAAGCACAGCGAGGTGGCGTTGCGCACGCGCTCCAGCCACGCGTCCAGCTCGGCCTGCTCGGTGATGGCGCGGTAGTTGCGCTCCTCACGCGGCGGCAGCGCCTCGGGCATCTCGTCCTCGTCACCCGCCCCATCCAGCTCAGGCGTCGGTGCAGCGGCGGTCTTGCCCTTGCCGGAGGCCTTCTCCGCGACGGGCGCGATGCTGTCGCCGAACAGATCACCGCCGGCGACACCGCTGTCCTTCTCGTCGGCGTGCGGGGTGGCGGCCATGTCACCGCCTTCCAGCAGCTCCTTCAGCCAGGCGCGGAACTCCATCTCCTTGTAGAGCTCGACCAGCGCGGCGGTATCCGGCGCGGCGATCGCGAGGTCATCCAGGCCATGCTCCAGCTCGCAATCCAGCTTGATGGTGGCGAGACGATAGGAGAGATAGGCATCCTCGCGGTGTGCTTCCATCTTCTTGGCCAGGGTCTTGGCGCCGCGGAAGCTGAGCGTCTTGATGCGATCGAGGTCACCGTAGATGGTGTCAAGACCGCCGCCCATGCCCTGCAGCAGGCCCAGTGCGGTCTTCTCGCCCACGCCCGGCACGCCGGGGATGTTGTCGACCTTGTCGCCCATCAGCGCGAGGAAGTCGATGATCAGATTGGGCGGAATGCCGAACTTCTCGGTGACGCCGTCCACGTCCAGCGTCTCGTTCTTCATGGTGTTGACCAGGGTGATGTGCTCGTTCACCAGCTGGGCCATGTCCTTGTCGCCGGTGGAGATGACGGCGTCACGCCCGGCCTCGGTGGCCAGTCGCGCAAGAGTGCCGATGACGTCATCGGCCTCGACACCTTCCACGCACAATAGCGGCAGACCCAGCGCACGAACGCAGGCATGCAGCGGCTCGACCTGCAGGCGCAGGTCATCGGGCATCGGCGGACGCTGGGCCTTGTATTCCGGGTACATGTCATCGCGGAAGGTCTTGCCCTTGGCGTCGAACACCACCGCCATGGGGCTGTCCGGATACTGGCGGATCAGGCTCTTGAGCATGTTGATCACGCCCTTCACCGCGCCGGTGGGCAGGCCCTTGGAGGTGGTCAGCGGCGGCAGGGCATGAAAGGCACGATAGAGGTAGGAAGATCCATCGACGAGAACGATCGGCGTGGCGGCCATGAGCAGTCGCATCCGTAGGCTGAAGGGTGAGCTTGGGACAAGCAGAGTCGGGGCCGAAACTCTCTCGGCATCAATGGCTGTCATGATACGCAAGGGCTGCGGCGAGGCACAGTCACGCCGCGGGCATGGACCGGCTTTCGGGCAGCTCCCGGGGGCAGTGAAATCGTGCACGCGGCTGACAAGAGTCGTAGACTGCGCCCATCAGGCAAGGTTTCTGGCCATCGCCGATTCGCTTGCCCTCCGCACGCTTGCGCACAGAATCTTTGCGCTCAGGACTTTTGTGTACGGGGCCTTGTCGCCAGTCTCCCTGCGATGAAGGCTCACGTGTTAAAGGAGGAATGCCATGCGCACGACTGCTTCGATTGCTCCGCACCCGACGCTGCGCCTGCCCACGCTGCTGGCGAGTGCTCTGCTGCTGGTCATCACCGCGCTGGGCGCCCCGCTGGCCGTGGCCGAGAGTGATGCCCCCAAGCCACAGGTCACCAGCCGTCAGCAGGATGACCGCCAGCTGCGTGAATACCGCGTCAATGGCCATCTGTACGCCATCGAGATCATCCCCAAGGGGGGCACGCCCTTCTTCCTGCTCGACAGTGATGGCAACGGCAACTTCACCCGTTCCAGCGTGTCGCAGGCCAGTCAGCTCAAGGTGCCCGGCTGGGCGCGGAAAAAGTGATAAGCTCGGCATTGCGGGTCACGCGGCATCTGACCCGGCAGTGACGGGCATCATGCCCGGACCGGACGCATCCCTTGCGCTCGGTCCGGGCATGGAGGTCTCCCTCCTGCCTACCGACAACAACTCCTGTCAGCGCATTGCCGCCGCGTCGGTCCAGCGGCGCGCCACTGATGGGGCGGACACATTTCGGCGAGAAGAGTCACCCATGGCAGTCTTTACCCCCCTGAGCGAGGCTCAGGTCGCAGAATTTCTGGCAGAGTACGATGCAGGCACGCTGACATCGCTGGAAGATGTCGCCCACGGCACCGAAAACTCGACCTTCTTCGTCACCACCGACCGCCGCGAGATGGTGCTGACCCTGTTCGAGCAGGGCGAGCATGAGGAACTGCCCTTCTTCGTCGAGCTGCTCGATTTCCTCGCCGGCCACCAGCTGCCGGTGCCCGGCCCGTTGCATGACCGCGAAGGTCAGGCGCTCAAGACGCTGGCAGGCAAGCCGGCGTTGCTGTTCCCGCGCATGCCGGGCAAGTGGCCCGTCTCGCCCAATGTCGCCCAGTGCCGCGAGATCGGTGCGGCGCTGGGGCGCATGCACGCCGTCTCGCAGCACTTCACCGGCCAGCGCCCCAACACCCGTGACCTGCATTGGATCAAGCCGATGCACCACAAGGTGCTGGCCTATCTGAGCCCGGAAGACCAGGCATTGATGGCCGACGAGATCGATGTCTGCGAAGACGTCTTCAGTGGCGTCGACCTGCCACAGGGCGCGCTGCACGGGGATCTGTTCCGCGACAACACGCTGTTTGACGGCGATCGCCTCGGCGGCATCATCGACTTCTACAATGGCTGCACCGGCGACCTGATCTTCGATCTGTCGATTCTGGTCAATGACTGGTGCTCCAATGACGATGGCCGTCTGGATCAGGCGCGTTATGACGCCCTGCTCAGCGCCTATCTGGCCGAGCGTCCGATGAACGCTGACGAACGCCGCCTGTGGCCGAGCATGCTGCGCATGACCGCGCTGCGCTACTGGCTGTCACGCCTGCTGGTGGTCTACGTGGACCCGCCCGCTCACAGCCTGACGCCGAAGGACCCGGCGCAGTATCGCCAGTTGCTGGGCCGGCGCATCGAGGAAGGCGCCCTGCCGCTGCCCGACGCCACCCAGCCGGCCTGAATGCCCACGCAAGTGGCAAAGCGATTGCCTGCGCCTCCCCAGCAGGCATAATGCGCCCCCTGAGCGCCCGCATCCGTGCGGGCGCCATTGTCTTCTCCGACGCTGCCCACACCGCTGAGCACCGCCGGGCTTGCCTTCACGCCGTCCATCTCCGGAGACCGCGATGACCTCCTTTGCAGCCGAAGCACGCCGCACCTACAACATTGACCAGTGGGGCAGCGGCTATTTCGATGTGGGCCAGGATGGCCTGACGCTGGTGCGCCCCCATGGCGAACCGGGTACGCCTGCGCTGCCGCTGATCTCGCTGATCGACAAGGCCCGCGCCCAGGGCCTGCGACTGCCGCTGCTGATCCGCTTCGCCGATATCCTGCATGACCGTGTCGAGCAGCTGTGCGCCGCCTTCGATGCCGCCATCAGCTCACGCGGCTATGGCGCCAGCTACACCGCCGTCTATCCGATCAAGGTCAACCAGCAGCGCCGCGTGGTCGAGGAACTGCTGGCGACCAGCGAACGCTCGCGCGGGCGTGTCGGCCTGGAAGCGGGCAGCAAGCCGGAACTGCTCGCCGTGCTGGCGCTGTCGGACAATGGCCCGTCGGTCATCGTCTGCAACGGCTACAAGGACCGCGAGTACGTGCGTCTGGCGCTGATGGGCGAGAAGCTCGGCCACCGCGTGCACCTGGTGGTCGAGAAGGCCAGCGAGCTGGAACTGGTACTGGAAGAAGCTGAACGTCTCGGTGTGCGGCCGCGCATCGGTCTGCGCGCGCGCCTGGCCACCATCGGCAAGGGCAACTGGCAGAACACCGGCGGCGAGAAGTCGAAATTCGGCCTGACGGCGAGCCAGATCGTCGCGCTGGTCGAGCGCCTGCGCGAAGTGGATGCGCTGGACTGCCTCAAGCTGGTCCACTTCCACCTCGGCTCCCAGATCGCGGACATCAGCGACATCCAGCGCGGCCTGGCCGAGTGCGCGCGCTTCTATCAGGGGCTGCATGAAGCCGGTGCCGGCGTGGAAATCGTCGATGTCGGCGGTGGCCTGGGCGTGGACTACGAAGGCACGCGCTCGGAAAGCGCCTGCTCGCTCAACTACTCGATGCGTGAATACGCCGACTATGTGGTCGGGGCGTTCCACGCGGTGTGCGAGGCGCATGATCTGCCGCATCCGCACATCATCTCCGAATCCGGTCGTGCCCTGACCGCTCACCACGCCGTGCTGGTGACGGACGTGATCGGCGAGGAGCGTGTCGACCTGCCGCTGCCCACGCCGCGTGAGGATGATCTGCAGATCGCTGCGCTGTGGACACAGGCCGCGCGTCTGGAAGGTGCGCTCGAGCCACGTGAGCTGGTGGAGATCTACCACGCCGTGGTGCATGCCCAGCATCAGGTGCAGGAGCGCTTCGTGATGGGGCTGGCGAGCATCGCCATCCGTGCCGAGGCGGAGGCCATCTACACCAACGTGTGTCGCAGTCTCGCCGGGCGCCTCGATGCGCGCCAGCGTTCGCACCGCGCGGTGCTCGATGAGCTCAACGAGAAGCTGGCCGACAAGCTGTTCGTCAATTTCTCGCTGTTCCAGTCACTGCCGGACATCTGGGGCATCGAGCAGATCTTCCCGATCCTGCCGCTGACCGGTCTCGACCGCGCGCCGACCCGGCGTGGCGTGATCCAGGACATCACCTGCGACAGTGATGGCCGCATCGACACCTATGTGGATGACCAGGGCCTGGACGCCACCCTGCCGCTGCCGGAATGGCATGCCGAGGAAGAGAAGCTGCTCGGCTTCTTCATGGTCGGCGCCTATCAGGAGATCCTCGGCGATCTGCACAACCTGTTCGGCGATACCGATTCCGTGGATGCCAGCCTCGACGACGAGGGCCAATGGCAGCTTTCCCATGCCATCCAGGGCGATAGCGTGGCGCAGGTGCTGCGCTACGTGAACTTCGACCCGGATCAGCTGGCGGCACGCCTCGCGCGTCAGCTCAAGTCATCCAATCTGAACGCGCTGGAACAGGCAGACCTGCTCGAGGACCTGAAGGCAGGTCTGGAAGGATATACCTACCTGGAGAGCTGAGCCCTTCCGTCATTGAGCTGATCTCTGCTTCAGAGATTCGAGCCCGGAAAGCAGAAGCCCAGAAAGCAGCAGCCCAGACAGCAAAAGCCCCTGCCGGAATCCCGACAGGGGCTTTTTTTAACCCGCTCAGGGCTGTTTTCAACTCGCTCAGGGCTGCCTCAGAGCCAACTCACGTCAAGGCTCGAGACAGACCGAGGCATCATGCCACGCCGCGAGTGCGTGTCTCGACACGCAGCAGCTCGCCGCTGCCATCCGGGGCATCCAGCGCCAGTGCCAGTGCCAGCGCCTGATCCGGATTCAGCTCGCCAACCCCTTCCGGCGTACCGGTCAGTACCACGTCGCCGGGCAGCAGCGTGAAGCTGTGGCTGATCTCGCTGAGCAGCCGCGCGACAGGGAACAGCATCAGACGGGTATCCGCCTGCTGACGCTGCTCGCCGTCGATGGCGAAACGATACTGCAGTGCCTGGAAATCGACATCATGCAGTGCGCCTTCGCCATCACGCCAGCGCGGGCCTTCCAGCGCGACGAAGGAGGACAGAGGACAGCTGCCGTCAAAGGCCTTGGCCAGTTCCCACGGCTGGCCCTTGGCCTTGAGCTTGCTCTGACGCTCACGCAGGGTGAGATCCAGCGCCAGCCCCATGCCGGCCAATGCCTCCAGCGCCTCGTCTTCACTCGCCTCGCACAGTGGCTTGCCGATCAGCAGCGCAAGCTCAGCCTCGTAATGGTACTGGCCACGACGCTTCGAGAGCGGCAGCGGCTTGTCCATGGGCACCACACTGGTGGCGGGCTTGATGAACAGCAACGGCTCGCTGGGCACTTCATTGCCGAGCTCCGCGGCGTGGGCAGCATAATTGCGCCCCACGCACACCACCTTGCCGAGATCATGGGCAAAGACACGACCATCGCTGAAACGTGGGGTAAAACGCTGAGCAAGCGGCATGCAGAACTCCTGTCGGGGCGTGATGGATGATCAATGAGAGATGATCGATGAGAGATGTCTCAATCTTACGCCGCCCCGCCGGTTTGCCACTACCACACCAACGTCCGAGATTTCGCCGCCTGAACGCAACCCCGGGTTGTGCAGTTCAGTCCACTGGCCTGCTCAGCCTTTCGGTCTTTCCTTTCGCTTGCTCACGCTGGCGATCTATCACGCGCGGCTCATTTTTCCAGTTCATCCCAGCCACCATCGGCACGGTGGGCCAGAAATTCAGGGCGCGGACGAGAGGCCGCGAACGGCGCCTGCATGGCATTGTCGACACGGTTGTAGACGAAGAAGGCGTTGCTGCGCGGGTCCGGCGACATGTTGGCGTTGGAGCCGTGCAAGGTGTTGCAGTCAAACATCAGCAGACCACCCGCGGCACCGGTGGGCGCCTCGATGCCACGCTCGGCGACCAGCTCTCGCAGCGCTTCGCGCGAGGGCACACCGACTTCCTGTGCCTGCAGCGAAGACTTGTGATTGTCTTCCGGCGTCTCGCCCAGGCAGTGCACGAAGACTTCGTGCGAGCCGGGGATCAGCATCAGCGGGCCGTTGAAGTGGTGATTGTCATTCAGGATGATCGAGGCGCTGACCGCACGCATTTCCGGCATGCCATCCTCGGCGTGCCAGGTCTCGAAGTCCGAGTGCCAGTTGAAGCCCTTGCCCTCGAAGCCCGGCTTGTAGTTGATGCGCGACTGATGGACATAGACATCGCCACCCAGAATCTGGCGCGCGCGATCCACCAGGCGCGGGTCTTCGGCAAGCTGGCGGAAGCGCTCCGACAGGAAGTGCACGGCGAAGATGGAGCGGATCTCGCGGCTCTTGGGCTCGGTGATGGTGAAATCACGACCCTGGAGATCTTCCTGCTCCAGCAGCGCAGCCAGTTCGGCCTTCAGCGTCTCGACTTCTTCCGGGGCCAGGAATTCCGGCTCGAACAGGAAGCCATCGCGCTCGAACCGCTTGAGTTGCTCAGCCCCCAGCGGCCCCTCGTCGGCGCGCGAGTGCACGACGGGCTCGCGGCGCTTCTGCCACAGGTGCTGCGGTGGCTGGCTCAGACGCGTCGGGTAGGCGTCGCGCGAGTGAGAGGAGCCTCGGTCGCTGCCTGACTTGTCCAGATAGGCTTCCGGCGCCTGATCGCGATCGGCATCGACCTGACGGACACCCAGACGCTGATTGGAGGACTCTGCGCCATCGCTGGCGTTGCTGCCGTCCATCTCGTGGTGGTGGCGCTGCTTGGACGAAAGCGCAGCGGTGGCGTTGTACGAGGTCATGTGGCGTGAAGCTGTCATCTTGCTCTCCTTAAGGCATCAATGGCTTGCATTGAGGAAAGAGGAATCCGGCGTTCTATTCCTGCGGCTTGGCCGCACTGTCCCACCTATGGGCCATGACACAGACTTCAACCCCATGAATCATGAATTAATCACAGACGCCTGATCCCCGAGTTCGTTAAAAGACCATTCAATCGCGCACTACCCCCGCCATCACCGTTCTCGCGAAAACATGAGACCTCCTGTGTCTCACGGATGACAAGATTCCTCAGTCACCCCGATAGATCATTTCATCATTCACGCGGTGGCCACGCGCCTCATGCATGAAAGACATCATGACTCATATATCGCCTCATTCCTTGTCATGGCCTCCTGACAATTCACCCCAATACGCTTCGCCTTTTGCAAATCGCATCGCGAATGATCACCAGACAATAAGCGTAAGTTGTTGTGAACTATTGTGAATTTAGTTGGCACACTTAATGCCCCTGTAAAGTCACGGCATCACAACTGATAGACACATATCAGAGTACAAGAACGGCGCAGGACAATGCGTCACACCAGGGGAACTTCCAGCATGTTCAAGCCACGGATTTGTCTGGCCGCTTGCATGGCCACAGTGCTGGGGGGCTGCGCCGCAGTCGAGCCGAAATTCGATAATGTCGAGCCAGTCGTCGGGCCGCCAGTCACCTCAAACAATACGCCTTACAGTGAATGTCTTGCCTCATTGAGCCGTATTTCAGGCGCGACAAACCTGCCAGTCATCGCCGTCGGGCAGATCACTGACAAGACAGGGCAACGCAGCTATTCGACAGTAACCGAAAGCGCCGCCGTCACTCAGGGTGTCTCGGAAATGTTGATCAGCGCGCTCTACAAGACTCGCAAGGTTCACCTGACAGAGCGTCTTGATGTTCGCGTCCCGCTGGCCGAGCAGCAACTTTACGAGAACAAGGCCATGGCCTACGCACCACGCAAGCTGGCCGTCCTCCCCTCGCACTTCGTGGTTCTCGGTGCCCTCACTGAGCTCAATTACAACATTTCCAGTGGTGGCACTCGCCTGTTCGTCAGCGGAATCGGGGCCGGATTGCGGACCGCCGTCATCAATGTGGGTCTGGACCTGCGCATGGTCGACATCCGCACCTTCCGCACCGTCTATGTCACCAGCCTGCAGAAGCAGGTGGTGGGTTACGAAGTCGAAGCCGGCATCTATCGCTTCTTCGGCAATCAGCTGGTCGAGTTTGATTCCGGCGCAGTGCGCAATGAACCACTGCAGCTGGGCGTGAGATCAGTCGTGGAGATGGGCGCCTACCAACTCCTGACTGAAGGCCTGGGACTTCCTGTACCTGCGGGGCAGGAATGTGAACTTCACCCGGGACAGCATGTTGCAGCGAAAGACGGCAACACGCAGCAAGTGGCCGCAGCCAATACGGCATCAGGCAGTACCGCAGCAGTCGCAACACCGTTGCAAGCAGCACCCGCATCAGAAGTACCGGCAGCATCCAGCGCAGCACAATAAGTCAACATTCATGAGGAACATGACAATGACTACCTATAATAAGCTCGCAGTCGCCATCGGTCTCGTAAGTGGTGTGATGATGGCAAGCCAAGCGCAAGCCTTCAATAACGTGGATTGGAATTGGGATGGGTATGTCAATACTGATGTCAATATTGATGTCTATATTGACCCGAAAATCAAAGATCCAGGCGGCCTGGTGATGGTCGAAAGTCTGCAAAAGCAGATCGGTGACGTCAGCTCCGAAGCCATCGTCAGTGATGTCAGCTACGGTGCAGGTGAAGCAGGTGACCCTTCCATCGAACTAGTTGATAGCCTCAGTGCAGGCAGCAGCGCGTCATCCGCTGCGAATGCACACAGCTGGAATCATCATTCAGCAGCCAATGCGAGTGCAGATGCAGTTGCAAACGCTAACGCTGATGTCGATGTCTATATCAGCTATGCCGGCTCCACGCCTAATCCTGACATTACTCGCCTAGAGTCGCTTGAGAATGCCGCTACTTCGGTGGGCAACAATGTCTCGGTGGATAGTGATGCCATGGTCAACCTACACAATGAGCAGTTCTTGGCGGGTTCTGGTGGCTATTTCTTCTACCCGGGCACTGCTGAAGTCGAATCATTGGCCAAGGTCGACAACATTCTCAACCTGAGCGTGGACAATGCCGCGACCTCCGTAGGCAACAATATGTCGGTCACTCTGGATAGCACTGATATCGATAGCGCCCTGATTGCCGACAATACCCAGATGAGCTTCGCCAACATCAGCTCGACTGCCAAAGTCAGCAACATCACGCTGGATCTGCCGCCGACAGGCAGCTTCGAAGGCCCGGTCATCAATAATGCCGCGACCTCCGTGGGTAACAACATGTCCATCAGCGTCGGCCCCGTGACTCCGTAACCCCTCTGCAGGCAACCAACACACGCGGGGCAACCCGCGTGTGTTTCAGCACCTGCTGACATCAGACGTCTCACGCATCAGACACTGCATCTTTCACAGACCG
Source organism: Cobetia sp. 14N.309.X.WAT.E.A4 (assembly GCF_030397495.1). Classification (NCBI taxonomy): domain Bacteria; kingdom Pseudomonadati; phylum Pseudomonadota; class Gammaproteobacteria; order Oceanospirillales; family Halomonadaceae; genus Cobetia; species Cobetia sp. 14N.309.X.WAT.E.A4. The sequence continues at coordinate 23,304 of NZ_JAPNXT010000002.1, read as the reverse complement.
AAAGGAGCAAGACATGAATGCTTTCACACGTATCAGCCTGGGAGTCGTGGGCGCGGGATTCCTGCTGGCCGGTAGCGCCAGCGCCAACTCGTTGATGGGCCCCTTCCCCTACGACTTCCCGGCGCGCAGTGCAGAAACCGCGCTGATCCTCTACGAGAGCAAGAAGGCCGGCAGCCTGGGGGAAGGGTCCGAGACCAATATCGGCGCATATACGCTCAATACCGGCAGCAGTACCTCGATCGGCAACTGGCAGCAGATTGAACAGACCCTGAGTGACGGCTCTACCGGCACCATCGACAGCACGGCGGACCAGTCCGCCGATGGCAGCTCGCAGACGTCGTCAACGGATTTCACCATCACCCACAACAATGCGGATGATGAAGAGGAAGAAGCCCCATGATGTCCCGCCCGGGCAAGGCGTGACGGCCCAGGCAGGGCACTTGAGAACATCAGACTCACGTGTCAAACGTGAGGAGAGAGTTGGTCATCATGCCAACGGGCGGGATGAGATATCTGACCCTCGCGCGCAGCGGAAAAAACCCACTAAAAGCCGCCATGATCATCTCTCACGTTTGAGTAAGCTTGGAAAAGGACGCGCAACAACCCGCATGACGAAGACTCAACGCTTGGGGAGCGTGTGTCCTTCCGAGAGGCTGTCACCAGAAGCAGCCCGACAATTATGCTCCTGCAGCGATGCTCTACGAGCTGCTGACAGGGGTCCAGCAGCAAGGGAACATCACTCATGACCGCACTGAAGGCTCACCATCAGGCTACGCCGATCACCACTGCGTTGAATCTGACTGTCGACTCCCCCGCACGGGTGAAGTCTCTACCGACAGGCCGGCCTAACGGTTTTGAGGGGTTCATCGGAGGCTCATCGTCCATGCAGACCCTCTATCGCACCCTCATACAGGTCGCCCATTCGGACGCCCCCATCTTCATCACCGGCGAAAGCGGCAGCGGCAAGGAGCTATGCGCCACTGCCATCCACCGCCACAGCCCGGTACGCGAAGGCCCTTTCATCGCCGTCAACTGTGCTGCCATCCCGGCGGAGCTATTGGAATCACAGCTGTTCGGGCATGTGCGTGGCGCCTTTACCGGTGCCGTCAGTGCCCAGCAGGGCCTGGCCGTGGCAGCGGATGGCGGGACGCTGTTCCTGGATGAGATCGCCGAACTGCCCTTGCCACTGCAGAGCAAGCTGTTGCGCTTTCTGCAGACCGGCCAGGTGATGCCCGTGGGCGCGACACGCACGGTCGAGGTCAACTGCCGTATCGTCTGCGCCACGCATCAGGACCCGCGTCAGCTGGTGGAGACCCATCGATTCCGCGAAGACCTCTTCTACCGCCTGCACGTCATCCCGCTCAAGGTGCCGCCCCTGCGCGAGCGCGGAAGTGACATTCTCGAGATCGCCAACGGCTTACTGAGTCGCATGGCCAGCCACGAAGGCAAGCATTTCACCAGCCTGAGCGCCTGCGCGGAGCAGGCGCTGCTGGCCCACGATTGGCCGGGCAACGTGCGCGAGCTGGAAAACACCCTGCGCCGCGCCATCATCCTCCACGAGGGTGAGAGTCTCACGGCCGCCATGCTGGACCTGCCAGCACACGGCGGCTCACACGAGAGACTCGAGCACGCACCACCCGGCGCCGAGAACCAGGGCCTCTGGCAGCGCCCGCTGTGGATGGTGGAGCGGGATGCCATCGAGACGGTGATAGCGGCATGCGATGGCAGCATTCCGCGTGCCGCTGCCATTCTGGAAATCGCCCCATCGACCATCTATCGCAAACGCCTCAGCTGGCAGGCCCATCACCCCGGCTCATCCGCCGCGCATTGAGCGCCGAAAGACGCAAGGCGAGCAGACGCCAGACGCAAAAAAGCCACCCCGGAGGGTGGCTTTTCTGTTGGCTGCCGAATTCATCCTGCGACTTCATCTGCTAGCCAGAATTGGCTGGGGTACCAGGACTCGAACCTGGGAATGCCGATACCAAAAACCGGTGCCTTACCACTTGGCTATACCCCAATTTGGTGGCCAGAGACGGAATCGAACCGCCGACACGGGGATTTTCAATCCCCTGCTCTACCAACTGAGCTATCTGGCCGACCGGAAGACACAAAAAAAGCCGCCTGGGCGACTTCGATATCCTGCGTTCTTCGTTCATCTACAGAAGCCTGAAGATGGTGCCGGCTAAAGGAGTCGAACCCTCGACCTACTGATTACAAGTCAGTTGCTCTACCAACTGAGCTAAGCCGGCACAAAGAACTCATGATATGAGTCTTCTTACTACGTTACTGCATGTCAGCTGGCTGGGGTACCAGGACTCGAACCTGGGAATGCCGATACCAAAAACCGGTGCCTTACCACTTGGCTATACCCCAACACTTGGTGGCCAGAGACGGAATCGAACCGCCGACACGGGGATTTTCAATCCCCTGCTCTACCAACTGAGCTATCTGGCCCTTGCCAACGAGGACGTATTAAATAGAAAACCTTTCCCGACGTCAACCCTTGCTTATCAAGAATTTGGCGTCGTTATTCGTCTTCCATCGCCCTCGCCGTCTCGTCAGACTTCGTAGCCCTGTCCGCCCTGCGCTTCGCCCTTGGCGGCGGCGTCAGTCGGGACGAAACCTTCGGCCTGATCGGTCTCTTCGTTGCGGAAGAAACGCTCCATCTGCTCCATCAGATAACGACGGCTGTCGGCATCCATCATGTTGAGGTGCTTCTCGTTGATCAGGCGTGTCTGCAGCGCCTGCCATTCTTCCCATGCCTGCTTCGAGACGTTGGCCCAGATATCCTGGCCCTTCTCGCCCGGCAGCGGCGGAAAGTCGAGACCCGGCAGGTCCTGGTCATACTTGCGGCAATGTACGGTGCGCATGGGTAACTCCGTAAGAGAACTGGATGTCAGTGCGGTTGAGCGCCGAGCCTTCGCCAGACGCTCAATCGATTGCCTCATTCTCGCACGCTTGAGCGGGTTTCCCCCAGGCATCCGAGGCCTGTCGATGAGAGCGACTCGCTCACAGCCCGAACAGATTATCCGTGCAGCGTGCCAGCAGCGCCTTGACCGGTGCCGGCAGGCCCACGGCATCCGGCGCGGCGGGGTCGACGAAACGGCGGTCTGCTCCGTGTTCGTTGACGCCATCCTCCGCCGACGGCGTCAGTTCCGCCGCTCCCAGCTGGACCGGCTGCGGCGTGATGGTCAGCCGGAAGTGGCTGAAGACATGCTCGAAACTGTCCAGCGGCGCCTCCAGATGCGCGCCTCGCGCTTCACGGGCGACCCACTCCCGCGCGGCCTCGCGGTCCTCGACCAGCGGCGGCGCCCACAGGCCGCCCCAGATGCCCGTCGGTGGGCGTCGTTCGAGCAGAATCCGGCCCGCCTCGTCACTGACCAGCAGCATCAGCGTCTGACGTGTCGGAATAGCCTTCTTGGGCTTGCTCTCGGGGAAGCGCTTTTCCTCGCCGCGTGCATGCGCCACGCAGACTTCCTCGAAGGGGCAGCGCGTACAATCCGGCTTGCTGCCGCGCGTGCACAGGGTGGCCCCGAGATCCATCATCGCCTGGGTCCAGTCCGCCAGCCGCACCTGCGGCGTGTAGCGCTCCGCCAGCGTCCACAGCTTGCGCTCCACGGCCGGCCGTCCCGGCCAGCCTTCCACGGCATGCAGGCGAGCCAGCACGCGCTTGACGTTGCCATCGAGAATCGGCGCCCGTTGTCCGGTGCTGATGCTGATGATCGCCCCGGCGGTCGAGCGCCCGATACCCGGCAAGGCCGACAGTGCCTCGACACTCTCGACCGGGAAGGTGCCGCCATACTCAGCGACCACCTGTTGAGCGGCCTTGTGCAGATTGCGCGCCCGGGCGTAGTAGCCAAGCCCCGTCCACAGGTGCAGCACCTCATCGATCTCCGCCGCCGCCAGCGCGGCGACATCCGGGAAGCATTCCATGAAGCGCGCGTAATAGGGCAGCACCGTCGTGACCTGGGTCTGCTGGAGCATGATCTCCGAGACCCATACACGATACGGGGTGGTGTTCTCCTGCCAGGGCAGGTGCTTGCGGCCATGCTCATCGAACCAGTCGAACACGCGGGCCTGGAATTCCTCCGGGCTCAGCGCAATGCTTGCCACGCCTGGCGGGGCGTGGGTATCAGACGCCGCCACGTCAGGCGTGGCCGCAGTGTCAGGTACCGCCATCAAGACTTCCTCTACTCGTGACTCGTACCATGGCGCGCCATGGTCTGGGCTCCAACGGCAGCACGCCAGCCCCGAGGGACTGGCGTGCCGGTCTTGCTGTGCTAGGAGCGCGTGATCAGTTGAACAGCCCCTGAATCGCGCCCTTCAGCTTGTCGCTGGCGCCTTCGCCCAGCTTGTCATCGATCTTCTTGCGCGTGTCTTCATCGAGCTTCTCATCCAGCTTCTCGCTGACCTTCTCGCCCGCCTTGCGCTTGGCTTCATCCTTGGCCAGTTCCGCGGCGGCCGTCTGGAAGCCCTTCTGGTCAAAGCCGCACCATTCGCCCGGCTCACCGCTCAGATTGCCCTGACACTGCACCGGGAAACGCAACTTGACCAGACGCGGATTGACCTCACAGGCAGCGTCATCCGTTCCTTCGATGAAGCGCGCCGCCACGTTGTAGTCAAAGGCTTCGGTCGGCAGGTTGAGCTGCCCCTTGCCATCCAGCGCGATACCCGGGATCGCCAGTGCCAGATCCTGATTGCTGATCACGCCATTGGTGACCTTGAAGCTGCCCTGTGCGCGTTCCAGCGGGGTATTCGCCGCCCAGTCACGCGAGGACGTCTTGCCACTCAGCGTCGCCACCGTGGTGCACATCTTCTCGGACACATTGACGTCGAGTATCTCGCCATTGCGAATCTCGAAGTCACCCGAACCATTCAGGTTGCGCTTCATGCTGTCGAGTTGATTGGTGCTGGTGGTGTAGTCGCCATTGAGCGTCAGACGGCCACGCAGGATGTCATCCTGCTCAGGCGCCAGCGCCTTGAGGAATGGCGCGATATCCAGATTGGTCAACTTCTCGCCGAAGCTCATGGTCAGCGGTGTCTTGCGACTGTCGATGCGGGCACTGGCTGCCAGGCTACCGCCGTACAGACTGGCCGTCAGGCTATCGAGCTGCTGCAGTCCCGGCTGACCGGACAGCTTGGCGGACACCTTGCGCATCTCGAGCCCGGATGCCGTGAGGTTCGCGATGTCCAGCTGGCCCTTGAGCCCGAGAGTTCTGAGCAGCTCCACCGGCAACACCTCTGCATCGCCGTCAGCCGCGTAGGCCGGCGCCACCAGTCCTGCCGTCACCCCCGTACCGAGATTCGCGGTCTTCTCGCTGGTCTGCGGCGGGAGGTAGTCGTCCAGATTCAGCGCATCGACATCCAGATCAAAGGTGATCTGCGAGGCATCGAAGGAGGAGCCGAGACGTCCGTTGATGGTGGTGTCATCCAGTGCCATCACCAGGTTGGTCAGCTGTACTTGTGACAGGTCGCCCTTGAGCGGGCTGGAGAATGCCAGCGAGGTCAGTGCATCGCCGCGTGCCGTCTGCGGTGCCTGCATGCCGACCCGCGTCATCCACGCCTTGGGCGACAGCGGGGCCAGCTTGAACTGCCCGCTGTAGCTCAGCGCCTCGCCCGTGATGTCACTGGCCTTGAGCGCCCCGCTCAGACGCAGGTCACTGCCCGAGGTCAGCAGCAGATCGGAGAGCGTCGCGGTGCCTTCGGCAAGATCCGCTTCCGCCCCGAAGGTCGCCTTCACCGGCAGCGCCTTCTCTCCCAGCGACGGTTCGTTGAGCGAGGCATCCAGCTCCCCACCCTCGATGCGATAGCGCTGCTGCTCGGTATCCAGTGTCAGGGTATCGATCTCCAGCGCCAGCTGCTGGGACTGCTCGCTCAACGACGGCATGCTGGTGGCGGTATCCAGGCTGATGCCGGTCAGGACATGGCGACCGTTCTGAAGGTCCAGCGCCACCTTGCCGTCCAGATTGATGGTGCTGCGCAGCTCAGGCTCACGCCCCTCCGCCACGAAGGACAGCTCCACCGGGAACGCCTTGGTCGGGCTGACGTTGCTGGAGCTCAACGCCAGCTCATTGAGCGTCATGTCGAGACCGCTGGCAGCATCCTGGTAGGTGATCTGCCCATTGGTGACCTGAATCGAGGCGATATCGAGATTGACGGCCATGCCTTCAGCGCCATCGCTGACACCGGCATCTCCCTGCGTCTCATCGGCCATGGCGACACCGGCACTCTTGGCGGGAGGCAGGGCCTTGTCCGCCGCACCGCTCTCGGCGGCATCGGCAGCATGCTGCAACAGACTCTCCCAGTTGCCTCGCCCGTCAGCGTCTCGCTTGAGGTCCAGTTTCAGGCCATCGAGGAACACGCCCTCGACCTCCACCTCACCGCTCAGCAAGGGCGCGAAGGACACCCCGACTTCGGCACGCTTGAAGGAGGCGAAGGGTGTCTGGTCGTGAGCCTGCTCCGGCAGCCAGGTCTGGGCGTCCTCGACACTGACGCCCAGACGCGGGTAGAACGACCAGTCCAGCGGACCGTTCAGGGCCAGCTCCAGCCCCGCCTGGTCCTTGACCGCCTTGACCAGACGCGGCTTGAGATCATTCGGGTCGAGGAAGGTGGTGACATAGATCACCCCCGCCACCACGACCAGCGCCAGTACTCCGACGATGGCCAGCAAGGCCCTGAACAGTGCTTTCATCTGCGTCCTCCCTTTGACACGATGAGATGTCCGGGCTGCCTTCGCTCCTGAAGGCATTGCCCGGCACGTGTGAATGATCCCGATTGTCGCACCTGAGGGCGCGAACGTGCGCCCGATGCCAGACGCCAGCGTCAACGTTCACCTGCGGTGGACAGGCCCCGGCGTCATCAGTTCCTGTCACGCCTGTCCAGCCGTCAGCTTTCGCTATCTGTCTGGGCCAGCACGAAGCCTTGCTGCTCGGCATCCTTCACGTAACCGAGCCGCGACAGCAGAAGCTCGTCAGCCAGCGTCAATCCTTGATCCGGCACGACCAGCAGGCGCTCACGCGCCGCCGCTTCCAGCGACATCAATGCCATCAGGCGCGTTCCCACCCCGCGTCGCCGGGTACTCTTGCGCACGCAGCAATGACGGATGCGCCATGCCCTTCCATCGTCCTCGCACAGCAGGGCGCCGATATGGCGATCATTGAAGAAGGCGGTGCAGAAGCGATGACCGGTCTCCAGGCTGGCCTGAATGAACTCATCCGGCGCGAGTGGCAGGCGTTCACCGGGGGCTTCGTGATAGATGCGTGACAGGTCGATGCGCACTTGCTCATCGGCCTGCCAGCGTGCGTGATCGATCATCTGAAGAGTGACCGGCATGGTGAGATCCTCGCCCGCGATATGAATGCCCGCCATTGTAGCGGATGCCGTTGTCCTTTCTCTATAATGACGGGCTGGGCAGGCAAGGACGACGCGTCTGCCATCGATCAGTGACCCGCAACCTCGACAACGTCACTGGATCACGCTTTCACTTGCGACATCACATGACAACAACCACATGATGCGCACTTCCCGGCCGGACTGGACATACGCCTCTCACACCCAGGCCCCAGACTGCGCCAGACCTCATCAGCCCCGAAGCCGCGGTGAGGTCACCGACCGCTGGAGAGACATCATGGCAGAGCGTATCGCCGAGGTTCATCGCAACACCTCGGAAACCAAGATTCGGGTTCGCATCAATCTGGACGGCGAAGGCAAGCTGAGCGCCAACACCGGCGTGCCCTTCCTCGAACACATGATGGACCAGATCGCCCGTCACGGCGTGATCGACATCGACGTCGACTGCGACGGTGATCTGCACATCGACGATCACCATACCGTCGAGGACATCGGCATCACTCTCGGCCAGGCCTTCGCGCAGGCGCTCGGCAACAAGGCCGGCATCCGCCGCTACGGCCATGCCTACGTGCCGCTGGACGAAGCCCTGTCGCGCGTGGTGATCGACTTCTCCGGTCGCCCGGGCCTGTTCATGCAGTGCGAGTTCACGCGCGGCAACATCGGGCGTTTCGATACGCAGCTGTTCTGGGAATTCTTCCAGGGCTTCGTCAACCATGCCGGCGCCACGCTGCACATCGACAACCTCAAGGGTTTCAATGCCCACCACCAGGCGGAGACCATCTTCAAGGCCTTCGGCCGTGCCGTGCGCATGGCGGTGGAAGAGGACGAGCGCATGGGAGGCCGTATCGCCTCCACCAAGGGATCGCTGTAAGCGTCGTGACGCGCGGCCAGAGGATGTGTCGCCAGCCATTGCCGCTTGCCGGGCACCGGGTGGCACTTCCTCTGCATGAACATCCAATGCCGGAGTCCCCTCCGGCCTGCGGGAGAAAGACATGACGATTGCCGTCATCGACTATGGCATGGGCAACCTGCACTCCGTCGCCAAGGCACTTGAGCATGTGGCTGACGAGAATGTCGTGATCACCAGTGACCCGCGCGCCATCCGTGGTGCGACCCGCGTGGTGCTGCCCGGTCAGGGCGCCATCCGCGATTGCATGGGCGAGCTTGAGCGCGCCGAACTGCGCGGGCTGGTCGGCGAACTGCTGAGCAACCACAGCAAGCCGCTGCTGGGCGTGTGTGTCGGTCAGCAAATGCTGATGGAGCGCAGTGAAGAGAACGGTGGCATCGATTGCCTCGCCTACTTCAAGGGCGATGTGAAGCGCTTTGATGACAAGCAGCTGGACGAACACGGCCAGCGTCTCAAGGTGCCGCACATGGGCTGGAACCACGTCGCCCACACCCAGGGCCATGCGCTGTGGGAAGGCATCGAGGACAACTCGCGCTTCTACTTCGTGCACAGCTTCTATGTCTCGGCTGCCGAGCGCTCACAGGTCTTCGGCGCGACTCACTACGCCGGTGCCGAGGCGCACGTCGCCATCGGTGAGGGCAGCCTGTTCGCGGTGCAGTTCCACCCGGAGAAGAGTGCGGCCGCCGGCCTCAAGCTGCTCGAGAATTTCGTCCGCTGGCAGCCCTGAGGGCTCACCTGCGTGACCGTCGGTGCCTGCCTTGCGAGTCGGGCACCGATTCATTCGCCTTCGATATACCGACGACAATTCAGGCGTGCCAAGACACGCCGAGAGGACACCCGACATGCTGGTAATCCCCGCGATCGATCTCAAGGACGGTCAGTGCGTACGCCTGAAGCAAGGCCGCATGGAAGACTCCACCAACTACGGCGATGACCCGCTGGCCATGGCCGCGCGCTGGGTCGAGGCCGGTGGTCGCCGCCTGCATCTGGTCGATCTCAACGGTGCCTTCGAAGGCAAGCCGGTCAATGGTGACGCCGTGACACGCATCGCCCGCGCCTACCCGGAGCTGCCGATCCAGATCGGCGGTGGCATCCGGGATGCCGCGACCATCGAGCACTATCTGGAGGCCGGCGTCGGTCAGGTCATCATCGGCACCAAGGCCGTGAAGGAACCGGCCTTCGTCGCCGAGATGTGCCGCGCCTTCCCGGGCCGCATCATCGTCGGTCTCGATGCGCGTGACGGCTTCGTGGCCACCGATGGCTGGGCCGAGGTCTCCACCATCAAGGCGACCGAGCTTGCCAAGCGTTTCGCCAATGACGGCGTGTCCTCCATCGTCTACACCGACATCGCCCGCGACGGCATGATGCAGGGCGTCAACATCGAAGCCACCGTGGCGCTGGCCCGCGAAGGCGGCATCCCAGTGATCGCCTCCGGCGGCGTGACCAACCTGGACGACATCCGTGGCTTGGCTGAAGTGGCCGATCAGGGCATCCTCGGCGCCATCACCGGTCGCGCCATCTATGAAGGCAGCCTGGATATCGCCGAAGCACAGGCGCTGTCCGACGCCATCACCGGCCGCACGGCCTGAGGGGAGCGATCATGGCACTCGCCAAACGCATCATCCCGTGTCTGGACGTCGACGCCGGTCGCGTCGTCAAGGGAGTCAACTTCGTCGGTATCCGCGATGCCGGTGATCCGGTCGAGGTCGCCAAGCGCTACAACGAGCAAGGCGCCGACGAGATCACCTTCCTCGACATCACCGCCAGCGTCGACAACCGTGGCACCACGGTCGACATGGTGTCGCGCATCGCCGGTGAGGTGTTCATCCCGCTGACGGTCGGTGGTGGCATCCGCACCTGCGAGGACATCCGCACCATGCTGAATGCCGGCGCGGACAAGGTCTCGATCAATACCGCCGCCGTGTTCAACCCGGACTTCGTGCGTGAAGCGGCGGACCGCTTCGGCAGCCAGTGCATCGTGGTCGCCATCGACGCCAAGCGCGTCAGCGAAGAGGGCGAGACTCCGCGCTGGGAAATCTTCACCCACGGTGGCCGCAAGCCAACCGGGCTCGACGCTGTCGAGTGGGCGAAGAAGATGGTCGAGCTGGGCGCCGGTGAATTGCTGCTGACCAGCATGGACCGCGATGGCACCAAGGCCGGCTTCGATCTCGGCGTGACACGCGCCATCTCCGACGCCGTCAGCGTGCCGGTGATCGCCTCCGGTGGGGTCGGCACTCTCGACCATCTGGTGGACGGCGTGCTCGAGGGCGGGGCGGATGCGGTGCTGGCCGCCAGCATCTTCCACTTCGCCGAGTACACCATCCCGCAAGCCAAGGCCTACATGGCCGAGCGCGGCATCGAGATGCGCCTCTGAGCGATCTCCTTCGCGTCAGGTAGATACACGAACGCCGCCACTCCTCAGGGAATGGCGGCGTTCGTGTCTTCAGAGACATTACCCGCAGGTCAGGCGACGACAGCGCTCAGGCCTAGCCCAGCTTCGCCAGTGGCGTGAGCGCCTGCTCGAGTCGCTGGTCGGCAAGTCGCAGAATATCACCCACCAGATGCTTCTCGGCGGCGGGCAGCATCACCCGCTCGCCGACCCACAGCGCCAGCTCGGCAAGGTCATGCTGATTGCCCAGACGGGATGCTGCCTTGTCGAGCAATTCCGGCTCACGACGACGCCCACGACTCGGTGACTCGAGTTCACGCCCTGCCGTCTCCCCCAGCGCCGCATGCGCCAGTGCCAGCTGGAACCTGCGGTACTTGATCCACTTGCGCAGCCGGTGGGACGTCTCGATCTCGCGCTTGCTGATCACCCGCGCCGCCAACTTGTGGAGGCGGTGACGACTGAATTCCAGTCCGGCCGTGAGCTCCTCCCCCGTCAGCGGAGCGGCCTGCCAGGCGGCCATCTCGTCGCTCAGCAGCCGTTTCAGAGGTGCATGATCCAGCTCCGCCACCGACTCGCTCAATGCGGCACTGGTCAGCCCCGGACGCAGCGCATCCAGCAGACGCTGGCTACGCTCATCCACCCAGGCATAGGCGCGCGCATGGGTCTTGCGCAGCATGCGCGCCTCACGCGGGCCGGCCAATGCCCTGGCGATGGCGCGCGGACGCGCCTGATGCTCACTCACCGCCGCCTTGCCCAGTGACTCACGTCGCAGTTGCCACCAGCCCCGCAGCTGCTTGCAGTCGACGCGCAGCGCATGGACCTCCTGCGCGGTGAGCGTCGCCTGCGCCAGATGCTGCTGCATTGACTCGAGATGCGCGAGGATCAGGCCATTCAAGGGATCAACGCCTGTGCGGGAAAGCATCTGACTCGCCTTGCCCATCTGTCTCTCCAAGGGAATGGCCTGGCTGCCAGTGTCAGCCGGGCAGGCTCGCTCACCCGGTCTTCCGGGGGCTCATTCCTGCAAGGATAGCCCCAGATTGCTGACATCCTCGTTACGCCCCAGCCGCTTGAGCGCTCGCCAGTCATCACGCTCAAGACGCGGAGCCTCGACACTCTCCAGCACGGCGTCCTGGAAGTCGCGCTCATCGACCATCAGGGGATGCTCGCGAATCATGGCTTCCAGCGCTTCCTGCTCGATGCCCTCACCGGCCTGCAGGTCGATCAGCGCGCGGACGCCATCGGCGGACAGGCGACTGACCTTGAGCGCGGCTTCCGGCTCCTCACTGATCAGCACATCGATGCAGGCGGTCAGCGCCATGACGGCTTCCAGTGCACGGCGCGCACCGAAGCTGTCGTCATGCTCGTCGGGCTCGAAGGCCGTGACCTTCTCGGCCTGCAGCGAGAAATCGATCTTGGCATCGCGAACGCGCAGCTGCTCCCAGACGAGGTCCAGCAGCTTGCGCAACTCGCGCGTGGTCTCCAGCGCGCTGGCGGTGCCATTGGCCTCGGCGTAGAAGCCGGCATTGGGCAGGAGTCGCTCGGTCAGCGTTGCCATGAAGGCGGTACGGCGAACGGGGGCCAGCGCTTCCAGACGCACGCGGAAACCGGGAACAGGCTGAGTCATGACGGCTCTCTTCTCACTTCACTTTTCAAAGAGGCGGGGCACATGTCGGGAGGGGAAATCCGCCAGCCGACAGCCCGCCACAGATGGCATGGGACATGCGTTAGGGTAGCGCACTCAGGCGGTCTGACGAACGAGACTTTGCCGCGGCGAGATTCACGGCCACAGACATTCTCTGGGCACGCGGCCGACAGCATCGAACAGCACGCCTTCGCTGCGCAGTTTCTCCCGCTGACGCACCGCGCCACCGTGGTCGGTGACCTTGAGCGAGGCATTGATCACCCGATGCCAGGGCAATTGATGGCCATCCGGCAGGTGACGCATCGCCGAGCCGACCATGCGTGCGCTGGCACCCTCGGTCATCTTGGCGATACGCCCATAGGTGGTGATGCGACCTTCGGGAATCTGTGCCACCACGGTGTAGATCTGTTCAAGTAGTTCGGCCCGCATGCTGCTCTCCCCTCGTCATGTCACTGTTGGGTACGCCGTCGTGATGGCACAGAAGTCTTTACGCTGCCATGGCGCTCACGCATGATGACGCCATGCACCTTTACTTCATACATCAAGGCCTTATCCCCGACGCAGCGCCTCACTCAGCGACTGATGCCCTGCCACGATCACAAGGCTGGCAGGACTCCGTACGCCTGAGCGACTGGCTTGTCGGCATGGGCCACAGCTACAACACCAGCTTCCCGCTGGATGGCGAGACGCTCCCCGGCATCGACGATTTCCAGGCGCTGGTGATCCTGGATGGCCCTCAGCCATTGTCAGGTGCCGAGAGCACCCAATCACAGCCACTGCGCCTGCAGCGCAAGCTGATTCGCCGCGCGCTCAACAGCAACCGCCCCGTACTGGGCATCGGGCTGGGCGCGCGCCTCATCGCCGAGCAACTCGGCGCCATCGTGTCTCCGGCCGTGGTGCCGCAGCGTCGCTGGGCCACGCTCACGCGCAGTGACGAGTGTCCCGTGGGACTGCCCGCCGAATTCGAGACGCTGCTGTGGCATGAGGAGATCTGTGGCCTGCCGGAGGATTGCGAGCTGCTGGCCAGCGGTGAGCATACCCCGATCGCCGGATTCAGCTGGGATGCTGGCCGGGTGCTGGCGCTCAACTTCCATCCCCATCTGGATGCCGCCGCAACGCGTGACCGTCTCCGGCATCACCCCGCCCCGAATGAGGGTCGCGGAGTGCAGTCAGAAGACGCGCTGCTGGAAGACCCGAAGCGCTTTGATCGGCAGGCCGCCCTGCTGGACCGCCTGCTGGTGGACTGGCTCGACGCCTGAGGCGCTCCCGGGCGGCGCTGGGGCCCTACGACGACTCAGCGCTGCCAGCGATGCGTGGCGCTCCAGTCACGCACGAAGGCGAGCGTATTGTCCCAGTCGCCGACATGCAGGAAGGTACGCTCGTGCTTCTCGAGCTGATAACGGTACATGGGGTCGTAGTATTCGCTGAGCAGCGGGGCCAGCCAGCCCTCATGGGCAGTGGGATTGCCGCGCTTGTGTTCACGGAAGGCGATGTCCTGCATGCGAATCAGGCGCGCCAGACGTGCACTGCCCAACCGCTTGCGCAGACGCAGCAACGCCTGACGCAGCTGACGCTGCAGCAGTGCCCAGCCGAGGAAGTCACCATAGTGTCTGCTGTAGGTGGCCCACAGCCCTTCGATGTAGTCCTTCTGAATCTGCACCAGTCGCCAGTCCAGTGGCATCTCGACTCTCACCAGCGGGGCAGCCTCCATCGCGCGCCATGCCTGCAGCGGAATGTTGACGCTGCCGATGAAGCGCGACTCATCTTCCATGACGGTGGGCGCGTCCGCGGCCAGTGACAGCATCTCGGCGCTGATGCGATGCTCGAAGTCGATCTGGCTCGGTGCCGGGAAGGGGTGACGGCCGAAGGCCGAGCCCTTGTGGCGCGCGCAGCCTTCCAGGTCGATGCCATTGTCGAGCGCATGGATCAGCTCGGTCTTGGCGCAGCCGGTCAGGCCCCCGATCAGCAGCATCGGGGCCTGCTCGACGCGCTCATCGATATGCTGGCAAAGCTGCTGACGCATGGCCTTCCAGCCCCCGGCGATCCGCGGGCGCTCGATGCCTGCCTCCTTCAACCATTGCTGGCTGAGCTGAGAGCGCATGCCGCCCCGGAAGCAGTAGAGAACCGCCTCGGGATGGCGCTCGACGTGCTCAACCCAGGCACGAATCCTGGCGCGCTTGATCCCGCCACTGACCAGCTGATGACCCAGATGCACCGCCGACTCCGGGCCGACCTGCTTGTACTGCAGACCGACCCGGTGACGTTCCTCGTCATCCATCAGCGGAAGGTTGACGGCCCCCGGCAGGGAGCCGGCCGCAAATTCGATCGGTGCACGCACATCGATCAGCGGGCGGCCATCGCGAATCAGATCGCAGCTGGCCGCCACGGTGGGCAAACTCATGGGCATCTCTCGACTGGAAAACTGAAATGAGGCAATGGCCGGCGACTCGCACCCGGCACATCGATGGCTGGCATTCTATCGCATGCACGACATGGCCCCCAGCCTTGCCGTCTCGCGTGCCGCCAACTCTCGCCCTGTCAGCTGCCGCACGGCCCGCTCAGGCCAGCGGCGGCGTCAGGCGAATGCCCTGGCTCGGGCCGATGCTGTCAGGGCCGAACAGCGGGCAGGACGCACATGCGGCCGGCTCGCCGTCGTGTGGCCGATGCGCCTCGGACACTGCCTCGCGCAGCGCGGCAATGGCCGCCTCGGCAGTATGAAAGTAGTGCTCATCCCCCATGCGCTCAAGGAAGCCTCCGCGCTCCATCACTTCCAGCGCGTAGCGTCGGAAGCCGCACATGCTCAGGCTGCCGCCGGCATCCTGTAGGCGGCGCTGCTCGATCTCGAGCATCTCGGCCCCCGCGATGTCGATGAAGTTGCAGCCGGTGCCGAGCAGGATGACGTGCTTGCCGGTATAGCGCGCCAGCTTGCGCTGGACGTGGTCCACCGCGCCGAAGAACAGCGAGCCATCCACTCGCAGGATGACGACCTCACGGCATTGGGTCAGCTGATAGCGCTCGGCATTGCGCACGCCCAGCTCCGGGTGTTCGGGGTCCGGTGCCATTTCCACCAGACGTGGACGCGAGGTGCGATTCAGATACAGCACCAGCGACACCAGCACGCCGGCGAAGATGGCGAACTCAAGCGGCAGCAGCAGCGTGGCGAGGAAGGTGATCACCAGCACCACCGCTTCCTCGCGGCTGACGGTGAGAATCTGACGGATATGACTGAATTCGATCAGGTTGGCGGCGATCACCATGATCAGGCCCGCCATGGCGGGCAATGGCAGCCAGGCCGTGACATTCGGCACCAGCAACAGCACCGCCAGCACGATCAGGGCCGCGATCATCACCGACAGCGGCGTGCGGGCGCCGGCATCGTAATTGGCCCCTGAACGGGTGAAGGAGCCGGAGCCGGCGAAGCACGAGAAGAAGCTGCCGACCAGATTCGACAGCCCCTGGCCGATGAACTCCTGATTGCCATCGATGCGCTGATGCGAGCGTACCCCGATGGCGCGGGCGATGGAGACCGCCTCGATCAAGCCGAGAACCGCCAGCGCAAAGGCCGCACCGCCCAGCGAGCGCAGGGTGTCAAACCCCAGTGGCGGCAGAGAAAACGGCGGCAGGCTGCCGGAGAGGGCCCCCACCATCGGGATGCCTGCCTCGCTGCCACCCAGCAATGCCGCAACCCCGCAACCGACGGCCATCGCGACCAGCATCCACGGCAGTCTGCGATTCACCCGCCGCACCAGCAAGGCACTGGCGAGCGTACTGAGGCCGGTGATCAGGGTCGCCCACGAGGTGTCTTCCAGATGCCCAAGCAATGCCCACCAGGTGCCGAGGAAGCTCGAGGCATCTCCCAGCGCGATACCGAACAGATGCTTGAGCTGACTGGTGGCGATCAATACGCCGGCACCGGCGGTGAAGCCGATCACCACGGTATGCGAGATCAGATTGACCAGCGCCCCCATGCGCAGCAGCCCGAGTGCGAGCTGGATGATGCCGACCATGCAGGTCAGCGCCAGCACCAGCGGCAGGTATTCCGGACTGCCGGGGGTGGCCAGGGTCGAGACGGTACCGAAGACCACCATCGAGATGGCGGCGGCCGGCCCGCTGACCATATGACGCGAGCAGCCGAAGAGTCCGGCGATGATCGCGACCACGATGGCGGCATAGAGTCCATGCGCCGGAGGCAACCCCGCGATCAGCGCGTAGGCCACCCCCTGAGGCAGTACCAGCACCGCACCGCTCAGCCCGGCGATCAGGTCCGCGCGCGCATCTCTCGGCGACAGCTGGCGCATCCAGCCCAGAAACGGCAGCAGGCGTGACAGGCGGTATGCCGTGGCACTCGACGTGGCAGAGGCATCATCGGCAGGCTGGCGTGGCGGTGGATTGTCAGCGGGCAAGAAGTGCCTCCATGAAGGTGCGTGGGCTGCGGGAGAGGCCATCGCCTCCGTGAAGAAACGATGCCGGGGCCGGGCGTGGCGACGTCCGGCCCCGGCAAGTCTATCCCTGAATACGCTGATGAAACAGCGTGTCAGCGAACCGTACTCGCCGGCCCGGGGCTCCGTTTGCCGGTAGCGATACCGGCGACAATCGTGGCGCGCTGCCAATCCGGACTGGCCATGGCCGGCATGAGCAGTGACAATGCACCCTCCTGACACCGCTGCGGACCCTGACGCCATGACCACCGACGCTACGCCTGCTGACACCACCTCTTCCACCCCGTCGGCCGGCTATACGCCTGCACTTGAGGTCAGTGAGGCCGAGGCCATCGAGACCACCCGCCAGTGGGTCGAGACGCACATCATCGCGGACAATCTATGCCCGTTCGCGGCACGTGAAGTGGCGCGCAACAGCGTCCAGTACGCCGTCATCCCCGGCGCGGGACTCGAGCGTTGCCTGCAGGCACTCGGCGATGAACTCCTCAACCTCGATGCCAATCGCGATGCCGAAACCACCCTGGTGATCTTCAAGGATGGCTTCCGCGACTTCGATGCCTATCTGGAGCTGCTGGATTACGCTGAGGCACTGCTCGAGATGCAGGGCTATGAGGGCATCTATCAGCTGGCCAGCTTCCATCCGGACTATGTCTTCGAGGATACCGAGGAAGACGACGCCGCGAACTACACCAACCGCTCGCCCTTCCCGATGCTGCACCTGCTGCGGGAAAGCTCGGTCGAGGCGGCGATCAATGCCTATTCGGGGGATGTGGAAGAGGTGCCGGCGCGCAACGAGGCACTGATGCGCGAGCGTGGCGTCGAGCAGCTGGTCGCGCGCCTCAAGGCCTGCGCTCACGCCGCCCGTCAGGCTGACAACCAGGACTGACATCACGCCCAGTGGCAATCCCATATGCACAAGGCCAGCCGCGAGGCTGGCCTTGTGCGTTTCAGGCGGAATGTCACGGGAAAGCTTGCGCGTGGCAGCTGCCGGCAGCCATCACAGGGCTTCCAGCGCCTGGGACAACTTGTCGACCGCGACGATCGTCATGCCCTTGGGCGGATTCTTGGGGGCATTGCCCTTGGGCACGATGGCGCGCGTGAAGCCATGCTTGGCGGCCTCGACGATGCGCTCCTGCCCACTGGGCACCGGGCGGATCTCGCCGGACAGGCCGACCTCACCGAACACCACCAGTTCACGCGGCAGCGGGCGGTTCTGAAGACTGGATACCACCGCACACAGCACCGCGAGGTCGGCGCTGGTCTCGAGCACCTTGACCCCGCCCACCACGTTCAGGAAGACATCCTGATCGCCGGTGAACAGGCCGCCGTGCTTGTTGAGCACGGCCAGCAACATCGAGAGTCGATTGCCATCCAGACCGACCGCGACGCGCCGGGGATTGCCCAGCGGCGAATCGTCCAGCAACGCCTGGACCTCGATCAGGATCGGCCGAGTCCCTTCCCAGACCACCATCACCAGGCTGCCGGAGGATTGCTCCTCGCTGCGTGACAGGAAGATCGCACTGGGGTTCTTCACCTCCTTCAGGCCAAGCTCGACCATGGCGAACACGCCCAGCTCATTGACCGCGCCGAAGCGGTTCTTCTGTCCGCGCAGGGTGCGAAAGCGCGAATCACCATCCCCTTCCAGCAACAGGGAGGCATCGATCATGTGCTCCAGTACCTTGGGGCCGGCCAGCGAGCCATCCTTGGTCACGTGCCCGACCAGCAGCAATACGGTGTTGGTCCGCTTGGCGAAACGCGTCAACGCCGCGGCGGACTCACGCACCTGCGAGACGCCCCCCGGCGCGGAGGACAGATCCTCCAGGTGCATGGTCTGGATGGAGTCGATGATCAGCACTTCCGGCTTCTCGCGCTCGGCGGTGGCCAGAATCGTCTCGACACTGGTCTCGGCCAGCATCTTGAGTCCCTGGGTCGGGAGCTGAAGTCGATGGGCACGCATGGCCACCTGCGACAGCGACTCTTCACCGGTGACGTAGAGCGAACGCTTGTGCTGCGCCAGCTTGCAGGCGGTCTGCAGCAGCAGCGTCGACTTGCCGGCACCGGGATGCCCGCCGAGCAATACGGCGGAGCCAGGCACCAGACCGCCGCCAAGCACGCGATCAAACTCACCGAAGGTCGAGGAGAAGCGCGGCACTTCGGCCAGCGAGACGTTGGACAGATCCGTCACGTTGTCACTCAGCGTGCCGGCATAGCCGCCTCTGGCGCTGGTGGCGCCACGTGACGCCCCGCCAGTGCTGATGCCCCCGGCAGCCGGCGCAGCCCCCGGCAATACCGTGGCACCGACCCGAATCTCCTGCAGGGTATTCCACTCGCGACAGCCGCTGCACTGCCCCTGCCACTTCGAGAATTCGCTACCGCACTCGGTACATACGAAGGCGCTCTTTGCTTTCGCCATCAGACCATCCTGTCAGGGAGTAATGATTTCAGACCACGTCGCCCGGCATGGCACCCATGCCCCGCATCGCCCGATGGCACCAGGCAGGGGCGCTCGATGCGAACGTCCGACACGGATGCCAGACACAAGCAAGGCGGCTTGCGCCGCCTTGCTGTCACCTCACGCGTGCATGACACGCGGCGGCATCACTCGCGCTTGAGACGCAGTGTCTCGCCGTTCTGGAAGCGGCGCTTCTGCGGGTCGACCAGTTCCAGTGTCTGGGGGTCCAGGCGCAGGAAGTAGTAGGTCTGGCCCTCGCCATTCGGCGTCAGCTCATAGACGGTGGCATTCGGGTCGGTCACCGTACCTGACAGCACATCCCACTGCCCCTCGTAGTGCTCCGGCGCAGGCTGCTGCGGATGATCGCGATAGGTGGCATCGAGACTGAAGGTACGCGCTTCCGGGGCAGCATCTTCCGCTCCCTTGAGACGCACATCGAGGTCAATGCCCGTGCAACGACGACACGGCAGGGTGCCCTTGTAGACGGCAACCTGCTCGCTGGCTGTCTCGGTGGCGTCATTGGCAGCGGCACCATCCGTCGTCTGGGCCGTTGATGCGCACCCGGCGAGACCGACCATCAGCGCGGCTCCCACCATCAGAGTCCTGATCTGCATTGAATCCTCCTTAAGGCGATGATTCGATAGCAGCGTCAGCGCTATCGACGGCGAGCGGCCCGACTGCCTCGACAGACGGACCGCTCACGAGCTTCCACGCTCAAGAATAGCGGGTATCAGCCCCGTGAGGCCACCCCCGATGGCGTTTATCGAACGCCATTCGCTAAATCATGTCGGCCTCAGCCACGGCGATCATGCCCGTTGTCGAGGAAGGGATAATCGGTGTAGCCCTCGGCACCGCCACCGTAGAAGGTATCAGGATCCTGCTCGTTGAGCGGCGCATCCAGACGCAGGCGTTCGACCAGGTCCGGATTGGCGATGTAGGGGCGCCCGATGGCGACGGCATCCGCAATGCCCTCGTCGATGATGCGTGCCGCACGCTCCCCATCGTAATGACCGCAGAAGATCAGCGCGCCCTTGACGCGCTCCCGCAGTGCGCGGCGGAAGTCATCGGTGAACTTGACGTCGCCGCCGGCCCAGTCCGGCTCGTTGACGTGCACGTAGGCAATGCCACGTCTGGAGAGCTGGTCTGCCATGTAGAAGGCCATCTCTTCCGGCTCGTCATCGGTGAGACCGAAGATCTCGATGAAGGGCGTCAGACGGATGCCGGTGCGCTCCGGCCCGAAGACCTCGGCGACGGCATCGACGACTTCCAGTGTCAGACGCGCACGATTCTCGACCGAACCACCGTACTGGTCGGTGCGCTGGTTGGTGCCGGTCGCCATGAACTGGTTGAGCAGATAGGCGTTGGCGGCATGCACCTCGATCATGTCGAAGCCGGCACGCTTGGCGCGCACGGCAGCCTGACGATAGTCCTCGACCAGCTGGGGGATTTCCTCCGTCTCCAGCGCACGCGGCGTGCTGGTGGGGTGGCGACCACTGCTGCCATCCTCGAACTCGACGAAGCACTGGGCGCCTTCACCACGCAGGGCGCTGGGCGCGACCGGTGGCTGGCCATCCGGCTGCACCATCTCGTGCGAGACACGCCCGACATGCCACAGCTGAAGCGCCATGCGTCCACCCTTGGCGTGCACTGCCTCGACGACGCCCTTCCAGCCGGCTTCCTGCTCATCCGTCCAGATACCCGGCGTGTAGACGTAACCACGCGCGGTCGGCGAGATGTTGGTCGCCTCGCTGATGATCAGGCCGGCGCCGGCACGCTGTCCGTAGTAGACCTCCTGAAGCTCACCGGGAATGCTGTCCGGCGTGCGCGCTCGGGTCAGTGGCGCCATCAGGATACGATTGGGCAGGGTGAGATCACCGAGCGTGACCGGATCAAGCAGGGTGTCGGCGTACGGGGCCTTGGTGTTGGCAGTCATCGGTGCTCCTTGAGTCTCTGATCTTTCGCCAGCCGCCGCTTCGGGCGAACCGGGCGGGCATGCCAGTGACATGCGGTGCGCCAGCTGATGCTTCAAGCGCACGCGGTGCATGAGAATAATGCTGGGATGGCAACAATGCGCCAGGTCGCGCCACGCGGCATCCTCGCGACTCATGCGAGAGCCTGCCGATGCTTGTACCGCGACGATCCAGCGGGCAACATGAAACCTATCCATGACACGGGTCATGCACTGTCACCAGCGGCGAGAAATCATGAGCAAGTACTGGAGCCCACAGGTCCACGACCTGACCCCCTACGTCCCCGGCGAACAACCGCGTGAGCAGCTGATCAAGCTGAACACCAATGAAAACCCCTACCCGCCGGCCCCGGCCGTGGAACAGACGCTGCGCGAGTTCAATGCCTCTGACCTGCGTCGCTACCCGGACCCGAGTTCCAGCTCGCTGCGCGCCGCCCTGGCCGAGACCTTCCATGTGGCCGCAGAGGAAGTCTTCGTCGGCAATGGCTCCGACGAGGTGCTGGCGCTGGCCTTCCAGGCCTTCTTCCGTCAGGACAAGCCGCTGCTGCTGCCCTCCATCAGCTACAGCTTCTATCCGGTCTACTGCCGCATGTATGGCATCGAATCACGCAGCATCGCGCTGACCGACAACTGGGAAGTCGATCTCGAAGCCTTCGGCAATGACAACGGTGGCATCATCTTCGCCAATCCCAATGCGCCGACAGGCCATGGCCATGGCCGCAAGGCGATTGCCGCGCTGCTGGAGCGCAACCCGCAGAGCGTGGTGCTGGTGGATGAGGCTTACGTGGACTTCGGGGGGGAAAGCGCCATCCCGCTGATTCATCAGTATCCGAATCTGGTCGTGTCAGGCACTTTCTCGAAGTCGCGTAGCCTCGCGGGTATTCGCCTTGGCTATGCCGTGGCCTCGCGGGAGCTGATCGAGGGCCTGGAGCGCGTGAAGGACTCCTTCAATTCCTACCCCATCGATCGTCTGGCCGAGCAGGTCGGCGTCGCCGCGCTCAGTGATCCCGCCTATTTCGATGAGTGCCGCACACGCGTCATCACTACCCGTGAGCAGACGCGCGATCGCATGGCCGCATTGGGCTTCGAGATCCTGCCGTCACAGACCAACTTCGTGCTGGCGACTCACCCGACCCATGATGCCGGCAAGCTGTTCATCGGCCTTCGCGAGCAGGGCATCCTGGTGCGCCACTTCAACACCGATGCGCTACGCGACCATCTGCGCATCAGCATCGGTACCGATGCCGAGATGGACAGCCTGATCGAAGCCCTGGAAACCCTGTGTCGTTGAGATAGCGCACAGAATGACCCGTGATGGGTTCAATGAAAGAAGGCGCCCACTGGGCGCCTTCTTTCATCAGGACGTCACTCGGGCATTCGCCACCGAAGACTCTCAGCAGGAGCAACCATATGACAACGGAACGTCCCACCATGGCGTCAAGTGCCACTTCGACAGCGCGCCTGCCTTTGACGCGCGTGCATCACGTGGCACTCATCACCGCTGATTACCCACGCGCCAGGCGCTTCTATCTCGAGGTCATGGATGCGCAGGTGATCCACGAGGCCTATCGTGAAGCCCGCGACAGCTACAAGCTCGACCTGCGCTTGCCGGGCGGTATCCAGCTGGAGTTGTTCTCCTTCCCGTCGCCGCCTGAGCGCCCAAGCTATCCGGAAGCCTGTGGGCTGCGTCACCTGGCGCTGGCAACCGAGGACATCAACACCTGTGTCGAGCTGCTGATCGCCCGTGGCGCCACGCCAGAGCCGATACGTGTCGATGAATACACCGGCGCCCGCTTCACCTTCCTGGCAGACCCTGACGGTACGCCCATCGAGCTCTACGAAGTCTCGCCCTGATGTGATGGCGCGCTGAAACTTCACTGGCTCTGAAGACAAAAGGCCCCTGTCGATATCTCGACAGGGGCCTTCTTGTGGCATATGCACGTTGCTCACGCGGAGCTTTCCTCTCGCTCTTTTCTTTCGCCCACTGCTATTTCGCACGCAGGACTTTCTGCGCAACTTCTCCGAGCACCACTTCTCCGAGCACGACTTTTTCCGCGCACAAAGAGAACCGCCCCTGCAGCTGGGCTGCAGGGGCGGTTCAGTATAAGTGCCTGACGATGACCTACTCTCACATGGAGAAACTCCACACTACCATC